>JAFNUO010000083.1 GCA_017383985.1 Clostridia bacterium
AGGCGCGGTTATAAAAGCTAAATCATGATTTTAGGTATTGATACCAGCAATTATACAACTTCGGTAGCCTTATATAACCCGAAGGATAACAGTATGCATAGCTTTAAAAAGCTTTTACCTGTACCTGACGGTCAAAAAGGACTTAGACAAAGCGACGCCGTATTTCATCATACAATGCAAATACGCGATTTGATTACCGAAGCCTTTAAAATAAGCAACGAAATAACCGCCGTCGGTGTATCGGTAAGGCCGTGTGACAATGACGGAAGCTATATGCCGTGCTTTATGGTTGGAGAAACTGTTGCAATTTCGGTTGCAAACGCGCTTAACGTACCGCTTTACCGCTTTTCTCATCAATGCGGACATATTGCGGCGGCTCTTTTTTCTGCCGACAGATTGGATTTAATTGATAAAAAATTTATTGCGTTTCATTTTTCGGGCGGTACAAGCGACGCTTTAATCGTTTCTCCTGACCGCCTAAGAATCATATCATGCGATTTGATTGCGAAATCAACCGATTTAAAAGCGGGACAGGCGGTTGACAGGGCAGGGGTTATGCTCGGCTTACCTTTTCCCGCTGGTCAATATTTGGATAAACTTGCAAGAGAAAGCACCGCCGAATTTAAAATTAAACCGTCCTTTGTCGGTAATAATCCAAGTTTTTCCGGAGTTGAAAACAAAGCCGAAAAAATGCTTAAAGACGGCAAAAATAGTAACGATATTGCGAAATACGTTATAAGTTACATTGAATCGGTTGTAATTAAAATGACCGAAAACGTGCTTAATGAATACGGCGAATTGCCAATTGTTTATGCCGGCGGAGTTATGTGTAACTCGATTATAAGAGAAAGTTTATCCGGTAAATTTAACTGCTATTTTGCAAAACCTGAATATTCATCGGATAACGCCGCAGGAGCCGCTATTTTAGCGTACGAAAAGGAGAAAATTAATGGGTGCCGATAAGCTCACATATACCGTTTCTCAACTTAATAACTACGTTAAAACAATGATCGACTCCGACCCTTGCTTGACATATATCTATGTCGTCGGCGAGATATCGAACTTTACAAACCATTATAAAACGGGGCATTTTTACCTTACTTTAAAGGATAGCTCATGCGCTATCAAAGCGGTAATGTTTCGCTCCAACGCCGCCCGAATAAAATTCGAGCCGCAAAACGGAATGAAGGTTATTTGTCGCGGTCGGGCTTCGCTTTTTGAAAGGGACGGTAGCTTTCAGTTTTATATCGACGAAATGCAACCCGACGGAGCAGGTGCTTTACAAGTTGCGTTTGAACAGCTTTGTGAAAAATTAAAAAACGAAGGGCTTTTTGACGAAGCTAATAAAAAGCCGATACCTAAATTTCCCGAAAGAATTGCTGTAATTACATCTCCGACAGGTGCCGCGGTTCAAGATATAAAAAACGTAATTTCTCGCCGTTGCCCCTGCGTAGAGGTTGTTATGTGCCCCGTTCTTGTTCAAGGAGACGGCGCGGCGGCGCAACTTTGCGAAGCGGTTGAAAAGGTAAACGAGCTCAACTGCGCCGATGTTATTATAATTGGCCGCGGCGGCGGATCAATAGAAGATTTATGGGCTTTTAATGATGAAACGCTTGCACGAACAATTTTTAACTCAAATATACCCGTAATTTCGGCCGTAGGACACGAAATTGACTTTACCGTATGTGACTTTGTCTCCGATTTAAGAGCGCCTACGCCTTCCGCAGGAGCCGAGCTTGCCGTTCCGGACATAAACGACGTTCGGTTTATGTTATCGCGGCTTGAGGGCGGCGTTTTGTCCGCATACGGCAATAGGATTAGCAACCTTAGGTCGCGAGTAAAATTATCGGCCGAAAGTTACGTTCTTAAAAACCCCGAAAACTATATTTCTGCTTTAAGAGAAAAGTTAAATCTTAATTCTACAAAAATGAAAAGCTCGTTTAGTAACCGATTATCGGAGAACAGGGAAGCGTTTGCTGCTTTGTGCGCAAAGCTTGACGCTATGAGCCCGCTTGCTACTATTGCAAGAGGTTATTCGGTAACTTATGTTGATAAAAAGCCGATAAAATCGGTTGATGAAGTTAATTTGAATGATTGTCTTAATGTTAAACTTGTTGACGGCGTCATAAACTGTACTGTCAACAACGTTTCTAAGGAGTAATTACCATGAGTGATAAAAAATTCAGCGAAATGATTACACGACTTGAGGAAATAGTCGCAATTCTTGAAAAGGGCGACTGTGAGCTTGAGGAATCTATGGCTCTTTTTGACGAAGGAACCGCGCTTGCAAAGGTTTGTAACGAAAAGCTTAACGAGGCTCAGTTAAAAATTCGTCAACTTGCTGATATTGAAAACGGAGAAGCAGAATAATGACTGTCGAAAAAATGCTTGTCGAATACACAAATGTGTTTAATGATAACGTAGAAAAATTTGTGCCCGATAGTAGTTGCGAATACGGAAGAGTAATTGAGGCGCTTAAATATAGCCTGCTTGCAGGAGGGAAACGTCTTCGACCTGCGCTTGTTTTGGAATTTTGTAAACTTTTCGGCGGCGAATATGCTCCTGCTATTCCTGCGGCTATTGCCGTTGAAATGATACATACATATTCGCTTATTCACGACGATTTACCGTGCATGGATAACGACGAAATGCGAAGAGGCAAGCCCTCTTGTCATATCGCATACGGCGAGGATATTGCCTTACTTGCCGGCGACGGATTACAGCCGCTTGCTTTTGCTGCGCTTGCAAAGTTAGAGATTGAACCGAGTAAAGTGATATCTGCAGTTAAGGTTCTTGCCGATTGTTGCGGAGTTTGCGGTATGGTCGGAGGTCAAGTAATTGACCTTGAAAGCGAAAATAAAAAAATCCCGCTTGATACCCTTGTTTTACTCCAAAAACTTAAAACGGGAAAGTTAATTGAGGCCGCCGTTGTACTTGGTTGCATTATCGGCGGCGCAACCGAAAGCGAAATTGAGCTTTGTAAGGAGTACGCTTTAAACATTGGCTTAGCTTTCCAAATTCGTGATGACATTCTTGATTTAATCGGCGACGCCGACGTTTTAGGCAAGCCAATTGGAAGCGACAAAGATAACGAAAAAAACACCTTTCTTTCGTTTATGTCAATTGACGAGGCGGAAAACGAAGTGAAAAAATATACCGATAAAGCAAAACTTGCCTTATCTTCTTTTGGCGAAAAAGCGGATTGCTTAATTAACCTTGCCGATTATTTAGCGTATAGAAATAACTGATAAAAAAGTGGTAATGTGAATGTATTTGGATAAAATTAAAAATCCATCAGATGTTAAAAAAATTCCGTTTGTAAAGTTGCCAAAACTTTGCGACGAAATTCGTGATGAGCTAATTTCTACCGTTTCAAATACGGGCGGACATTTAGCATCTAATCTTGGCGTTGTGGAATTAACCGTTGCGATACACAAGGTTTTTAAATCACCTCAGGATTCAATTTTATTTGACGTAGGACATCAAAGCTATGTCCATAAAATGCTTACGGGAAGATATGACCGCTTTTCTACAATAAGAACAGAAAACGGTTTATCGGGATTTATGAATCCGAACGAAAGCTGTCATGACCCGTTTATTTCCGGTCATAGCAGTGCCTCTTTATCGGCTGGATTCGGTATCGCAAAAGCAAATAGACTTAAAAACAAAAACGGTAAGGTTGTTTGCGTTATAGGCGACGGAGCTCTTACCGGCGGAATGGCATATGAAGCGCTTAACAATATCGGCCGTTCTAACGAGAATATGATTATCATCCTTAATGACAACGAAATGTCCATTTCTCAAAACGTTGGCGCAATCGCTAAATACTTATCAAAGGTGCGCACACGTAATTCTTATATCAGCACAAAAGCCAAAGTTAAAAACAAGATTGGTAATATTCCCGTTATTGGTAAACCGACGTCGGTCGCCATTGAAAAGACAAAATCGGCCATTAAGAACGTAATTTTTAACCAAAACATGTTTGAAAGTTTAGGCTTTTATTATCTTGGACCCGTTGACGGACACGATTTGGCGAGCTTGATTGAGGTTATGCGTTCGGCAAAAAGCCTTGATAATCGCCCCGTAGTAATTCACGCGGTAACAAAAAAGGGGAAAGGTTATAACCACGCCGAAAACAACCCCGACATGTTCCACGGAGTTTCGTCCTTTGATTATAAAACCGGATATCAGAAAACTTCTCACGGATATTCCGATGCATTCGGCAAATCGCTTTGCGAAATAGCCGAAAAAGACGAAAATATTTGCGCAATAACCGCCGCTATGGCCGACGGCACCGGGCTTAACGAATTTTCAAAACGTTTTAGCGACCGATTCTTTGACGTTGGTATAGCGGAACAACACGCAGTAGCCTTTGCAGCAGGCCTTGCAAGTAAAGGTATGGTTCCTGTTTTTGCGGTTTATTCGTCCTTTTTACAGCGTGCATATGACCAAATTATTCACGACTGTTCAATAGTTAAGCAACACGTTGTTCTTGCCGTTGACAGAGCCGGAATTGTCGGCAGAGACGGCGCCACACACCAGGGAATGTTCGACGTTTCGTTTTTGTCGGCAATACCCGGAGTTACTGTATTTGCGCCGTCAAATTATTCCGAGCTTGACGAAATGCTAAAAAAAGCTATTTACGATTGTGACGGCGTTTGCGTAATAAGATATCCGCGAGCATCGGAACCCGATAAAGCCGAAAATAATTATTGCGGCGACGATTTTTGTATTTTTAATCGCGAAAATTATAATAAATTAATTGTCAGCTACGGAAATTTATTTAACGAAGCCAACGAGTTAGAGGTTGCGTTATGTAAACTAAACGTATTAAATATTACTGATAAATTAATTTTAGAAGTATCAAAGTATAATGAAGTATATTTCTTTGAAGAAGGAATTAAAAACGGCGGAATAGGTCAAATTTTAGGCGAAAAGCTGCTCGAAAGCAGATATAACGGCAAATATAAGCATATTGCCGTTGAGGAATTTGTATTTCACGCTGAAATCAATTCATCGTTGAAAAAATATTCGCTTGACCGAGATTCGATGCTTGAAATTATATCGGGGGATTAAGATTGAAAGAAAAATTACGACTTGATACGGCTGTGTTTGAGCGAGGCTTTTGCGAAAGCAGAGAAAAAGCAAAGGCTCTTATAATGGCCGGCTGTGTTTACGTTAATAATCAAAAACAGGATAAACCCGGTATGACGCTTAAACCGGAGGACAAGCTTGAAGTTAGAGATAATTCCCTTAAGTATGTTAGCAGGGGAGGGCTTAAGCTTGAAAAGGCTATGGCTAACTTTGATATAAGCTTAGACGGACTTGTATGTGCCGATATTGGCGCTTCAACCGGCGGGTTTACCGATTGTATGCTTCAAAACGGCGCAAAAAAAGTTTACGCTATTGACGTCGGATACGGTCAGCTTGCTTGGAAACTACGTTGCGACGAGAGGGTTGTTAACTTAGAAAGAACAAATTTCCGTTACGTTACCGAGGACCAAATTCCCGACAAGTTACAGTTTGCAAGCGTTGACGTATCTTTTATTTCGCTTAAGCTTATTATCCCCGTAATGAAAAACCTTTTTGAAAATAATGCCCACGCCGTTTGCCTTATAAAACCTCAGTTTGAGGCAGGAAAAGAAAACGTAGGTAAAAAAGGCGTTGTAAGGGATAAAAAGGTACATATTAAAGTTGTTGAGGACATTATTGATTTTTCAATAAACGAATGCGGCTTGTCGGTAATTAATCTTGATTATTCGCCGATTAAAGGCCCTCAAGGAAATATTGAATATTTAATTCATCTTTATAACGACGGATTAGCTGAAAACAAATTAAACATTACCGCTGAAGAAATTGTTGAGCAGTCGCACAGTGACCTTGATAAAAAGGAGTGACTTTATGCGTTTTTCTGTATATGCTATGTCAGGAATAAGCGAAACCGTATCACAGATTTGCAAATTAATTGAATCTAAAAAATGCGATTATAGCTTAATTGACGGAACTGATTATTCGTCGGTCAAAAGTTGCGACGTTGTTCTTGCTATTGGCGGAGATGGAACAATGCTTCACGCGGCAAAAATCGCCGCCGATTACAAAAAGCCCGTAATAGGCTTAAATTGCGGCCATTTCGGGTATTTGGCGGAGCTTGAACTTAGCGAAACGGATTTGCTTGATAAGGTTATTTCGGGCGATTATTCGATAGAAAAGCGTGACATGATTAACGTTTCGCTTAAAAAGTCAGGTAAAAGCTTTTTAGCGCTTAATGAAGCCGTTATCCAGCGCAGTCACACAGCAAGCGTAATCGAAGTTACGGCAAGCACTTTATCGCGCCCTTTTTTAAACGTCAAGGCCGACGGCATTATTATTGCAACTCCTACTGGTTCAACTGCATATTCAATGTCTGCCGGCGGGCCAATAGTTGAACCAAGCGTCGATGCTATAATCGTTACGCCTGTTTGCGCTCATTCTTTGTTTGACAGACCGCTTGTGCTTAGCGGCAACAGTCAACTTGAAATTACCGCTAAAACAAGAAATAAAGGCGAGCTTGTTTATTTAACAATCGATGGCGAAAAAGACGTTGAGCTTGACGCCGACGAAACGGTTGTTATTTGCGTAGATAAGTTACATACCGCCGATTTTATTAAGATTAAGAACGATTCGTTTTACAGTATTTTGAAAAACAAAATGATGTAGGAGAAAATCAAAGTGAAAAAACTTCGTCATAGTAAAATTATTGAATTAATAAGCACTAATCCCATAGAAACGCAAGAAGAAATGCAGTTAGCGTTGTTAAACCATGGTTTTGACGTAACTCAAGCTACTGTGTCCCGAGATATTAAACAACTCGGTTTAGTTAAGGCGCAGGATTCAAGCGGACGATACAGATACGTTACGGCGCATTCAAAAAGTCATAACGAAACCGACTTTTTAATACTTATCAGCTCAATTATAAGCATTGATTATGCGGTTAATAACGTTGTAATTAAATGCCACACTGGCATGGCTCAAGCGGCTTGTGCCAAGCTTGATTCAATGGGATTAAAAAATATATTGGGTACCCTTGCAGGAGAAGATACAATCCTTATAATTACTCGCAGCGAAGCCGATTCCGCTAATCTTTGCGAGGAACTTTATTCAATTATTAAAAAAGATAAACGGTGATTAATTTATGCTCTTGACGCTTAATATCGAAAACGTTGCCGTTATTGAAGCAGCAGAGATTTCGTTTACCAATGGATTTAACGTGCTTACCGGCGAAACCGGAGCAGGAAAATCTATTATAATAGGCTCAATTAATGCTATTCTTGGCGAAAGAACATATAAAGATATTATCAGAAACGGTTGTGATAACGCGGTTATCACGGCCGAATTTGACGTGTCAGGAGAAACGGCTAATATTATTCAAGAGCTTGGCTATTGTTGCGACGACGGTGTTTTGTTAATTCAGCGTAAATTATCAAGCGACGGAAAATCAAGCGTCAGGATTAACGGAAAGCCGGCAACGGTTGGAATTTTGCGCGAAATCGGCGTAAATCTAATTAATATCCACGGCCAGCACGATTCACAAAGCTTGCTTAACCCCGATAGTCATTTAGGATTTATTGATTCTATGGCCGAAAATACGGCAATATTTGATGAATATTATAAAAGCTATCGTGAGCTTGTCGGCATTAAACATGAAATTAAAGAGCTTCGTAACAATAACGAAGATAACAGTCGACTGCTTGAAATGCTTGAATTTCAGGTTAATGAGCTTGAAAGCGCCAATATAACAGTTGGCGAACGCGATAGCCTTACAAACCGCAGAAATGTTATTAAAAACTCTGAAAAGATTAAACAAAATCTTTCGCTTGTTAAAAATTTGTTTTCGGGAGACGATAATGAATCGGGTATAAACGATATGCTTATGCTTTGCTCCGATAAATTAAACGAGCTTGAGTCATTTAACCCGAAATTTAAGGAATACGCCGAACAAATTAGAAGTATTGAAATAACAAGTAGGGAAGTAGCGGCCGATATTTCGTCTGAGTTTGGTGAATTTGATTACGATGACAGCGAGCTTGAAAATATCGAACAGCGACTTAATTTACTTTATAATTTATCTTCAAAATACGGCGAAAACGAAGATATAATGATTGAATTTTTGGCCGAAGCGAAGGAAAAACTTTATTCAATCACAAATTATGACAAAAAAATAGAAGAGTTAGAAAATAAATTTACGGAATTACTTGAAAAAACAAAGAAAATAGCCGAAAAACTTACCGAAAGCCGTAATTTAGCTTGCAAGCGTTTTTCCGAAGAGGTTTGTAATCAACTCAAATTCCTTGATATGCCGTTTGTTAAGTTTGTTGCCCAAATGGAAAAAACAAAACTGACCGCCAGGGGAGCCGAAAACGTTGAGTTTTTGATTTCTACAAACCCAGGCGAGCCGCCTAAACCGCTTGCAAAAATAGCGTCGGGCGGCGAATTGTCAAGAATTATGCTTGCGATTAAAAGTGTTTTGGCAAGCGCCGATATTGTACCTACCTTGATTTTTGATGAGATTGACTCCGGAATAAGCGGTAGTGCCGCTCAAAAAGTCGGCGAAAAAATATCTTCGATTTCAAAAGAAAAGCAAATAATTTGCGTAACCCATTTGGCGCAGATTGCCGCTTTAGCCGATACACATTTTTTGATTTCTAAACAAAGTGACGGAGTTGTTTCTAAAACGGAAATAAACCGACTTGATAAAGAGGGACGTATTAACGAAATTGCGCGTATAATTTCGGGCGGAGAAATGACGGCAAATCTTCGCGGCACGGCCGAGGAAATGCTTAATAAGCATTGACTTATTTAACGTATTATGATATAAAATAGATTAATTCAAAAAGTAAAACGAGGTTGAAAAAACAATGAAAATTTACGACGAACTTGTTGCCAGAGGCTTAATTGCTCAGGTAACCGATGAAGATGAAATAAAGGAACTTATTAATAACGGAAAAGCCGTTTTTTACATCGGCTTTGACCCGACCGCCGACAGCCTTCACGTAGGTCATTTTATGGCGCTTTGCCTTATGAAACGCCTTCAAATGGCTGGTAACCGACCTATTGCTTTGCTTGGCGGCGGTACCGGCATGATTGGCGACCCTTCGGGCCGTACCGATATGAGAAAAATGCTTACTAAGGAAGATATCGACCATAATATTGCTTGCTTTAAGGAGCAAATGAGCCGTTTTATTGAATTTGGCGAAGGCAAAGCTATGATGGTTAACAACGCGGATTGGTTGCTTGACCTTAATTATGTTGAGCTTTTACGCGAGGTTGGCGCTTGTTTCTCGGTTAACAATATGCTTCGTGCCGAATGCTATAAACAACGTATGGCTAAGGGTCTTAGCTTTCTTGAATTTAACTATATGATAATGCAAAGCTACGATTTTTATCATCTTTTCAAGGAATACGGCTGTAATATGCAGTTTGGCGGAGATGACCAGTGGTCAAATATGCTTGGCGGTACCGAGCTTGTTCGCAGAAAGCTTGGAAAAGACGCTTATGCTATGACAATTACGTTGCTTATGAACTCCGAGGGCAAGAAAATGGGAAAAACCGCTAACGGTGCCGTTTGGCTTGACCCGAAAAAAACAACTCCTTACGAGTTTTATCAGTATTGGCGCAATGTTGCTGACTCCGACGTACTTAAATGCATTCGTATGCTTACCTTCTTGCCTTTGGAAGAAATTGACAAGATGGACTCTTGGGAGGGAAGTCAGCTTAATAAAGCGAAGGAAATCCTTGCTTACGAATTAACAAAGCTTGTACACGGGGAAGAAGAGGCCGCAAAAGCTCAAAGCGCATCAAGTGCGTTGTTTGGCGCAGGTAATGACACCGAAAACATGCCGACCACTGAAATCGAGTCGGCTGATATGTCGCTTCTTGACGTAATGCTTGTTGCGGGTCTTGTACCGTCTAAAAAAGAGGCAAGACGTCTTGTTGAGCAAGGTGGCGTTGCAGTAAACGATGAAAAGATTAACGACGTTAATTTTGTTCTTACGGACGATTGCTTTAAAGACGGATACGCAATCATACGCAAAGGTAAAAAAGTATTCCAAAAGATTGTAATTAAATAATTTTCCAAGGGGAAGTTGCGTTTTGCAATTTCTCCTTGATTTTTTATAGTAAAATTAGCTTAAAAATTGAAAATAAATCTTGATTTACATAAAAACAGGTGATATAATAAAAACATAGCCAATTATACAAAATGAATATTTTGTATAATTGGGGGAAGCAAAATTTAAGAAAATAAAGCTAATTAACCTTGATTTTGCTTATTTTCTTTGATTTATACTAATTATTAAATAATCCCTGTTGTATATACTATTTTTTATTTGGTGGTGTTATTATGAATTATATCGAGTTATCTGAATTACCGTTTGTTCTTCGCGATTATATTGTTTATTTACAAACTATTAAATCTCGCTCTAATGCAACCGTTAATGAGTATTATTCTGATTTACGTACATTTTTTAGATTTTTAAAATTAAAGCGACATATGGTTGATAATGACACAGATTTTGAAAAAATCAGTATTCTTGACATTGACCTTGATTTTATAAAAACCATTACCCTTACGGACGCCCACGAATTTCTTGTTTTTTGTAAAACCGACCGCGACAATACCGAAAAAACTCGTGCAAGAAAATGCTCTGCTTTACGTTCATTTTTTAATTATTTAACAAATAAAACCCAATTACTGGAAACAAATCCCATTTTACAGCTTGAAATGCCAA
>JAFNUO010000084.1 GCA_017383985.1 Clostridia bacterium
CGCACTCGCAGCAAGAGAGATGAGCACACTGGTAGAGTTTACTGTATACGACGGCGACGGCGCAGCAGTAACCAACACCTTGACCTACTCCATCGAATCCTATGCTGCAAGCAAGGCTAATAACCCTGACGCTAACCTTGTCGCCCTTGTAAAAGCTATGATGAAGTTCGGAGACGGCACAAAGGCTTACTTTGAGTCCTAATAATTTTTAAATTTTAAATATTACCTACGTTTTACGTAGATATATATTCACAAATATGTGATTTCGATTACATATTAGTTAGCGTACAAAGAGGTGAAAATAATGTTTTCTATGCCTAAAATGGAAATGGTAGAGTTCGAGGTTGAGTCCATCATGACTGCTTCTGTTGAAGAAGAAACCACCACCTCTACCACTAAGAAGTCTACCACTTCTGGTAACTGGCTTGAAGAAGAAGAGCTTTAATCATTAATTGATTAATTACTTATTTCTTCCACAAAAACGAGGCGCGGAGAGTTTTCTCTCCGCGCCTTAATCTTTTATGTAACGTTTTTGCTTGTTGGCATTCATCATTTTATTTATTGTTTTTGCTGTGTTTTTGGCATATGTTTTAAATTTTAATTATATAATTTATAAGCTTGGTGATTTTTTAAAGCAATAGTTTTATTAAAAAACAGAAAAAATATTGGTCGCTTTAAATTGTTTCAAAGTTGTCATAATTTGTAATAAAAAGTAGTGGATTTTTTGGTTCAATAAATATATAATTAATATAAGTATAAAAGGATGGGTTTGAAATGAAAAAAATTATTTCTGTTTTACTTATATTAGTTATGGTGGTTTGCTTCTGTTCATGTAATGACGAAGTTGATACTGCCACCAGTAGCGCCGAAACATCAAGCTTTTCGTTTGATATAAATTCGGTTGATGTTTCCTCGTTGCCTACCGAGTTGCTTTCGGAGGACCTTAGCAATTGGAACACCATTAACCTTATAGCTGAGTTGCCTGATGAAAACGTTATGCTTTATGGCCTTGCGGTAACCGACGATGCAAAAGGCGTTATTTTCCGTAAAGATGACAATATCTATTACTACGACTGGATTTGGTTTACAAATTCTACAAAGATGAAGCTCCCCGAAATGATTGCTTTAGACGTCGATGACGACGGAAACAACGAGATAGCGGTTTCCATGTACGTGGATTATAATACCGACGTTTCAACCGAAGAATTACATGTAATCGACCTTGATGCAAGCAATCCGGTTCATTACTGTTACACGGAAAATTTATTAAAAACCGATTTTTATGATAAGTTCAACCTTCGTTATAAAACCGACGAGGTAGAAGAAGAGGAAGGAACATCTTCAAAAACCGCCGATAAGGATAAAGAAAAGGATGAAACCGAAAGCAAAGACGAAGTTGTTTCAAAATCTTGGCTTATCGACCATAGCTCAGACATCGGAAAGCATATCGTGTTTGAAGAAAAGGAACCTGAGCTTGAAGACGGAGAAGAGCTTGATGAAGATTGGGAGCCGAAGGTTTATTTCAGTTATGACGCCACACGTGACGTTCGCGAATACGGCGAATACAAAAGCTTGATCGACCCGCATACCAACCTTGATTATACGCTAACCGAAGACGGCATTACCGCCGAAATCCGCGTAGCAGCTAAGTTTGAAAAGAAAAGCTCTGTTACATTTATTTGCTTAATCAAAGTTCCGATTTCAATGGAAGGCGGAAAATTTGTAATGGGCGATATGAAATATAAAGCAATAAGATAAAAAAACGACGCCTAACCGGAATGGTTAGGCGTTTTTTCTTTGCGGTGCGGCTGCGCATTTTTCTTTGCGGTGCGGCTGCGCATTTTTCTTTGCGATGCGGCTGCGCATTTTTCTTTGCGATGCGGCTGTGTTTATTGTACACGCTGCTTAATTTAAAAAAAGCCGCTCGTTGTATTGTAATTTATCCTTGTTCGTCTAATGTCAAAGTGTAAGCCGGCATAAATTCCTCAAGAAAAACGTTTGCGGCGGGGATATTCATGGCCTTAAGAGCGGCGATTTGAGCCTTTTCCGCCGATAAAAATTCTCGGTTGCCGGTATTTCTTTCTTCAATGCACTTTGCGATTGCGGAAAGGCGGTCGGCGGCCTTTATAAACGGAGCATAGTCGGCGTCCTTTTCGCAAGGGTTGATATAACAACCGATTTCCCCCTGCATATCGTCGGGCAAATAGGAAATAAGCTTTTCGCCGGCGGATTTTTCCGCAACCTTATATGCTTTTTTAAGGTCGGCGTTAAAATATTTAACGGGAGTAGGCATATCGCCCGTCATAATTTCGGTAACGTCGTGGTACATTGCAAGTACTGCGGCGTGTTCGGGATTAAGTTTACCGCCGAAACGCTTGTTGTCAATAATAATTAATGCGTGAGCGATAAAAGCGGTGTCAAGGGTATGCTCGCTTAAATTTTCGGTTTGAGTGTTGCGCATAAGCGCCCAACGGTTAATGTATTTAAGTCTTGAAAGTATTGCGAAAAAGCCGCTTGCCATAAAAAACATCCTCCACGGAAATAAAATTTAAAAATAAGAGGGAAAAAGATTAAAAACTACTTTTATATTATACCAAAAACTGATATAATATCAATATATATAATCGGGCGAGGTATGCAAAAAATATTTCGCTCTTGTATTTGGAGGAAAAATGCTTTTTACAAAGTCGAAAGAAAGGTATAAAGAATCTTTTTTTATCGCCTTAGCTGTTGCATTCGCCTTTTTCATACCGTTTATCTTAAAGGATGAGGGCTACTTCTTTTTCTATGGCGATTTCAGCGTACAACAAGTACCTTTTTATAAAATGGCGCATAACGCCGTAAGGTCGGGAGAAATTTTTTGGAACTGGAATACCGACCTTGGAGTAAACTTTATCGGTTCATACAGTTTTTACTTGTTAGGTAGTCCGTTTTTCTGGCTAACCTTGCCTTTCCCTAATTGGATGGTGCCGTATCTCATCGGCCCGCTGCTTATGCTCAAATTTGCGTGCTGCTCTTTTACGGCATATTGTTATTTGCGCCGTTTTTGTAAAAATAAAGACAACGCGTTAATCGGAGCGTTGCTTTATGCATTTAGCGGATTTTCGGTATACAACATTTTCTTTAACCATTTCCACGAGGCGATAGTATTTTTTCCGTTACTTCTTTTATCGCTTGAGGAATTGGTTTGCGAAAACCGACGCGGATTTTTCGCGGTAGTAGTTTTCTTTACCTCGCTTTCAAACTACTATTTCTTCATTCAAATGCTCGTATTCCTCTTAATTTACTGGGCAATTCGCACGTTGTCCGGTTGTTGGGTAATGAAATTCAGTACCTTTATAAAAATCCTGTTCGAGGGAGTTTTGGGCTGTTTACTTGCATGCGTTATTTTGTTCCCAAGCCTTTTCTCGGTTTTACAAAACGACCGAATTAAAGGATATCATACCGGTTGGGGCGCATTTGTTTATAGCGACAACCAAAAGTTTTTAAATATTATTCAATGCTTTTTCTTCCCGCCGGACAATCCGGCAAGACCGGTATTTTTCCCCGGCGCAAACGCAAAATGGGCGTCGCAGGCGGGTTGGTTGCCTTTGTTCGGTATGGTAGGAGTTATCGCGTGGCTCCAAAACAAGCGCCAAACATGGCAGCGAAGAATTATAATCACCCTTTTGTTTATGGCGCTTATCCCGGTATTAAACAGCGCGTTCCAGTTATTTAACTGGGCCTATTATGCGCGTTGGTTTTACATGATAGTGCTTATGATGTGCCTTGCAACGGCCCAGTCGATTGACGACGCCGATATAGAATGGGCCTCTGCCTTCCGTTGGGGAGTTGGTACGGTTATTGCGTTTACCCTTATAACCGGCTTTTATCCCAACGGTCGAAACTCAAATACGCCGACTGATTTTGGATTATACAACAAGGACGGCGACTATTATGCAACGCGGTTTTGGGCGGAATGCTTGGTAGCGCTTGGTTGCGCGGCTGTTATGATAATACTTTTCACCTTCCGCGAAAGCATATTTAAAAAGAAAAAAGAACTAAGCAAGGGCGAAACTCTTTATCGATTAAAGAAAAAAGCGCCGGTGTTTACAACCGCCTGCGTTTGTTTAATAAGCGTTGTTTCGGTGTTATACGCGTCGCTTTTCATAACCTGGGGAAAACAGTCGTCGTATGACGTAAGAGGCTTTATAATTCCCGACCTTGTAGAAACCGATTTTACCCTTGAGGATTCCGACAAATACCGTATCGACGTATACGACGGAATGGACAATACGGCGATGTTCCTCGGTATGCCGACCATTCAGGCGTTTCATTCTATTGTTCCCGGCTCGGTTATGGATTACTATCCGTATGTCGGCGTTGAAAGAGGCGTTGCCTCCCGTCCCGAAACCTCGGTTTATTCAATCCGCTCCTTCCTTAACTGTCGTTATCTTATCGACAGTACAAAAAACGGCAAGGACTTTGGCGAGGACGATACAATGCCGGGTTGGACCTTTGTTGAAACAAAAAACAACTTTGACGTATGGGAAAACGACTATTATATCCCGTACGGTTTTACCTATGACTACTGCATAAGCGAAACTGACGTAAAGCAGTATGACGGCGACGAGGATTTGGTAATGCTTAAGGCTATGGTTATAAGCGATGAGCAGGCCGAAAAATTCTCAAAGGTTTTGAAAAAGGTTGAAAGCTTGCCTAACGAGGATTTTTCAGATAACGGATATTACGCCGATTGTAACGAGCGCCGCGCAACCTCGATGAATAACACCTTTGAGGTTGATAAAAAGGGCTTTACCTCGGGCGTAAAGCTTAAAAAAGAAAACTATGTTTTCTATTCTGTGCCGTATGAAGACGGATGGACAGCTTACGTTGACGGCAAAGAGGTAGAAATTGAAAAGGTAAACGTTGGCTTTATGGCCGTGCTTGTCGGCGAAGGCGAGCATACCGTTCGCTTTGAGTATACTGCCCCAGGCCTTAAGGCGGGTATTATTACAACCGCTTCGGCGTCGGTGATTTTCGCCGTTTATATGCTGCTTTGGGCGCTTTATAAGAAAAAGAACCCCGAAAAATGCGTTGTGCGCTATCCCGAAGGTCAAAAGCTTGCCGCGAAATGGGCGGAGGAGGACCGACTTCTTGCCGAATATGAGGAAAGCTTGGCGGCCGAAACGGAAGAAACCGATTTAGACGCGGATTTACCCGAAATGTTTATTATTGAGCAGGAACCGGAGACGGAGGATAGGGTAAACGATGAAAACGACCCGCTGAAAATCGAGGACGGATTTGATAACGACGGCGATGATAAAGAAAGTGAAGTGAAATAAAATGTCAGTACTTTATATTGTTGTACCGTGCTATAACGAGCAAGAGGTTTTGGGCGAAACAAACCGCCGATTGACCGAAAAGCTTTCGTACATGATAGCCGACGGCCTTTGCTCGGAGAAGTCACGTATCCTTTACGTTGACGACGGCTCAAAGGACGCAACCTGGCCCCTTATCGGAAAGCTGCATCGTGAAAACGAGCTTGTTTGCGGCCTTAAATTGGCCCATAATCGCGGCCACCAAAACGCGCTTTATGCGGGGCTTATGACGGCGCGCAACTTTGCCGATTGCGTTGTTTCAATGGACGCCGATTTGCAGGACGATATCGACGTGCTTGATAAATTTATGGACAAGTTTACGAACGAGGGCTGCGACATCGTTTACGGCGTTCGTTCAAGCCGAGACACCGACACGTTCTTTAAGAAAACAACGGCTCAGGGCTTTTACAAGATGATGAAGCTTCTTGGCGTAGAAACGGTGTATAACCACGCCGACTACCGCTTGATGAGCAAACGCGCGGTTGACGCCCTTGCCCAATATGACGAGGTTAACCTTTTCCTTCGGGGAATCGTACCCGACATCGGATTTAAGAGCGACTGCGTTTACTACGAACGCCACGAGCGCTTTGCGGGCGAATCGAAATATCCGCTTAAAAAGATGCTTTCTTTCGCCATGCAGGGGGTAACCTCCTTTAGCGTAAAGCCGCTTACCATGATAACGGCGCTCGGCGTTATTATCGCCGTGCTTAGCTGTATCGGACTTTTTGCGTCGGCCGTAACCGCGTTTTTTAACCTAAGCGCCGCTTCGGTAATGCTTATTTTGGCTACCGTTTGGCTTGCCTGCGCCGTGCTTATGATATGCATGGGCGTTGTTGGCGAATATATCGGCAAAATTTACAGCGAAGTTAAGCACAGACCGAAATTTATCCCCGAAAGTTTTTTAAAACGCTAAAAAACAGTTGATAAGTTTTCGACTGTATGATAATATGTCGAAAGAACAATAAATTAAGGAGAATAAAAATGAATAACGGTATTATTTTTATGCCGCACGGCAATTTACAGTATTCACAGCTTCCTATCGAAAAGCGAGCATGGGTTTCAAGAGAATCCTATGACAAAATTTTTGATATCTCCGAGCGTCTCGGTATCAAAATCGCTTTCGAGGCTTCGGGCGAAACGCTTGAAATTGTAGCAAGCGAAACCCCCGAGGTAATGGAAAAGCTTATCCGCGGAATTAAAGAAGGTAGAATCGAGCCGGTTGCCTCGCCGCAAACCCATATTATGCTCGGCAACATCGACTCCGAAATCGGCTACCGTTCGCTTGTTGAAGGTCTTAATACATGGGAAAGACTTACCGGCGTTCGTCCCGTTACCGGTTGGAACCCCGAATGTTCTTGGAACAGCTACATAGTTGATATTTATAAAAGAGCCGGCTTTAAAACCCTTATCGCCGACGCTGACTCTTATTTCCTCTCCACCGTTGAGGGCGTAAGAGAAAAAACCGGACTTAAATTTGACGTCCGCGGCCATTCTAACAAAAACGAGCTCTTTAAGCTTGAAGATATCGTTGCAGGAAGCGACGATTTACTCCGCAAATTTACTCACGCAAACGTTCTTCCGAACGGCCTTAAGGTTATTCTTCGTTCCGATATGCTTTGCAATATCATGCTTTGGTACCTTATGGGCGCCACCGAGGGTAACCGTCCTAACCCCGTAACAATCGAAGAGGTTAAGGAAGTTCTTTCTAAATGGCAGGCAAGAATTAAAGACAAGGGCGGCTTCCTCATGCCGTATGCCGAGGACGCCGAATACGTTGGAACCACCGCTTACTTCTATGTTAAGCAGTTCGGCCAGGCTCGTTTCTTCGAAAGCGAACCCGCCAGCGTTACCCGTTTCGAGCAAATCCTTACTTCCGCAAAGGAAATGGGCTTTGAGTTCGTAACTCCGAGCGAGGCTTGCGAAAAGTTTGAACTTAACGAAATCGACAACTTTGACCAAATCGAAACCGGCTGTGCATGGCACGGCGGCACATCACGTGCTTGGGCAAATACTCCTTATTCCCGTATGCTTGACCCGGTATGTAAGTCTATTTACGACGGACTTAAGGCCGTTGCCGCTCATCTTGGCGTTGACCCGTACGAGAACGAGGCAATGAACGCCGTTATGAAAGCCGTTACCACCGCTTACGTTTCCGACGCGCGTTGGCCGCCGGCTCCGACTTCTCCCGGCCGTTTCAACGTCCGTGAAGCCCTTGATGCGCTTTACAAGGCTAACGACGGATTAAAGGCGGTTATGGAATCAAACGGTATCGCAAACAAATGCTCGCTTTATTCTTATAACATCATGCTTACCCAAATTAAGGCGATTGACGACGAGCTTATGGCTATGCCGTATTTTGAAGAAGAAAACTAATAAAAATAAATTAAGAGCCGCAGGATTAATTCCTGCGGCTCTTTTGTTGTATAACGAAAACCACGCGATAGTCGCGTGGTTCAAAAGAGGTTAACCGATGAACAAAAAATCCTCCGTTTGTGTTAAAATAGCAGAGACCTGCCAGTCAAGCCAAAACACAAAAGGAGGATTTATAAATGAAAAAAGA
>JAFNUO010000085.1 GCA_017383985.1 Clostridia bacterium
AATTGTGAACAAGCCTAAAGTAACATAAACCGCCTTATCCCCCGATTTATAACCTGTTTTAACCTCTCCGCCTACACGGTCACAAACGCATTTCGGCACCGAGCAATGACCCGTATCGTGACAAACTGTGCGAATCGAGGCGCTTAACGGTATCGGGTCTACGCATTCAACAACACATTTTGGAAGATTGCTTCTTGGACTTGCCTGAGGGTCGTTTGAATCGTCACAAGCAAATTCATTTGAGAACACCTTTACTTTGCCCTCGCTACCGTAAAGAATAACACGTTTATTATAAAACGCTGCGCCCTGAATAGAAATAGGTGTTGTATTATGGCTCATAAACACGTCGAATTTTACCGAAAAGAAAAAGGTAAGGTCGCATGAATAAAAACCCCTGTTAAGATGTACCGGTTCAACGTCGATATATACATTTACTACTTCCGCATTTTTACAACGAATGGTCGCTGCACGGTTAATTATTTCGTCCACCTGCGGCGTAAAATAGACTATCAAATCGTCAAGACAGTCTCTGTCACAGCAGGAATCATAAACTCTGCCACCGTCGATACAAACAGCTTCTCTAAAATCGCCGTTTGCAGTGTACTCTGACATAAAATAACCTCCTTAACATAACTTGTGAAGCGGTATTCAGTAATTTGCCATACTCAAACTTCTATAACATACTATGTCAAGGAGGTTATAATGTTACTTTATTAAATTAAATTTTTTCAAGACGGGCAAAGTTGGCCATAACCTTTTTTGTACCTACGCTATCAAAAGCAATTTCAAGCATAGAGTCGTTGCCCATATTTGTAACCGAGGTTATCATGCCCTCGCCAAAGGTTTTATGCTTTACGCGTTCGCCGACCGAGTAGTTTGTTTTGTTTTGAGTCGGGCCGAAGGATGAACTGCGAGCAATAGGAGTAGATGTCGGCTTTTTGGGCTCATAATAAGATACTTTTGTATCGCAGTAGTTATTTCGGCTATACGAATTATTGTTATTATAAGAGCCGTAGCCATACGATTGCATTTCGTTTGACATTTTGCGTTCAATAAGCTCGCGGTTAATCTCGCCGATAAATCGCGATTCTCTCATGCGTTCGGTTCTGCCGAAAAGCATTCGCTGATATGCGTTGCTTATAAAAAGCCTTTCCTTAGCGCGGGTAATTCCAACATAAGCAAGGCGGCGTTCTTCTTCAATTTCGGCTTCACCCGCGAAAATTGACTGATTTCCCGGGAAAATGCCCTCTTCAACGCCAATAATGTATACAACGGGATATTCGAGACCCTTAGCCGTATGCATTGTCATAAGCGAAACACGCTGATTATCGTCCTCTTCCTCTCGGTCCATATCGGTAATAAGAGAAATCTCCTCTAAAAATCCCGACAATGAGGCGTTTTCGTTTTCACGCTCGTAATTTACGATATTAGAAAGTAATTCGTTAACGTTTTCAATGCGGTCGGCCCCCTCTTCGCCTAATGACTTAAGAGCGGCCATATATCCCGTATCCTCAAGCACCTTTTCGAACAAATCGTGTAATTCGGCTTCATCGGCGTATACCGAAAGCTCGTCAATCATAGCCGTAAACTGCATTAATTTAGAAGCCGACGATTTTAACGATTCATAATGGTTTGCATATCGCATTATTTCAAGCATATTTGAACCCGTTTGCAGCGATAATTCGTTAACCTTTGATACCGTGGTTGCGCCAATGCTTCGTTTAGGTTCGTTGATAATACGCATAAGCGCGATATTATCCTTTGGGTTATTAATAAGATTAAGGTAAGACAAAACATCCTTAATCTCCTTACGGTCAAAGAACTTAAGTCCGCCGTAAACACGATATCTTATACCGGAACGAGCGAATACGTTTTCTACTGCGTTTGACTGCGCATTCATGCGATAAATAACAGCAAAATCGGATTCTTTATAGCCTTTATTCATGTTATCAAGAATTGATTCGGCAACAAATCTTGCTTCGTCCTGCTCATTTTTTGCGCTATATACAACTATTTTTTCGCCGCCGTTTTTGTCAGTCCAAAGATGCTTACCTTTACGGTTTCTGTTATTGGCAATTACCGAGTTTGCGGCGTCAAGAATAATGCTCGTCGAGCGGTAATTTTGTTCAAGACGGATTGTTTTGCAACCCTTATACTGATTTTCAAAATTAAGGATATTTTCAATAGTTGCGCCACGGAAACGGTAAATACTTTGATCGTCGTCGCCTACAACGCAAATATTTTTATATTTCCCTGCAAGCATTTTTGCTAAAACGTATTGGGCATAGTTTGTGTCCTGATACTCATCAATCATAACAAACTTAAATTTATTTTGCCAATATTCAAGAACGTCCTCATTATTTTCCAAAAGACGAATGGTATTATAAATCAAATCGTCAAAGTCCATTGCGTCGTTGTTAAGAAGCGCGTTTTGATAAGCCTCATAAGCTCTGGCTATCATTGTTTTGCGAACGTCGGAACCGCTACCGGCCATATATTCGTCGGGCGAAATCATCGAATCTTTAGCGCGGCTAATTTCGTTAAGTATTGAACGATGAGCCAAAAACTTTTCGTCAATGTTAAGCTGTTTTTGAATTTCTTTCATAAGCTTACGCTGGTCATTTGCGTCGTAAATCGTAAACTTTGATGAAAAGCCGATTTTTTCGGCATATCGGCGTAAAATTCTTGCGCAAGTCGAATGGAACGTTGCCGCCCAAATGTCGTTTCCTACTTCGCCTACGGCTTTATCAAGGCGTTCTTTAAGTTCTCTTGCCGCTTTGTTGGTAAAGGTTATCGCAAGAATATTCCAAGGAGCTACGGGATTTACGGCGGCAAACGACGGAAAATCACATTTTCCATCTAAACAATCCTGTAATATTTGAACATCCTGTTCGTTTACATTACCGCAAATATCACTATTATAAGCTTCTCCGTACTTAATCATATTAACAATTCGGTTAATAAGTACGGTAGTTTTGCCGCTACCTGCTCCTGAAAGAATAAGCAACGGCCCATTAACAGAAGTAACCGCCTCAAACTGTACTTCGTTGAGACGGGAAAACTCCTTTTTAATTATTTTATTTCTTAATTCGCAAAATTCTTTTTTACAATCCATTATAAACTCACTTTATTTCAATTTTACAAAGCTCAAAATAACCGTTTTCGTCAACCGAATTTTCGTCAACGGCAAGTTTAATTGCCTTATTCTCGGCAATCATAGCCACTTTTAAAGTATAAGCGCCGTTCTTAATTTTTCCAAAATCAAGCACGTACTCGTCGACCGTAATGGTATGCGGCATAAAACGGGTATTATCGAAATTATCGTCTTCGTAAATATATTCATTAATATCATTACAAAGCTTAAAAATAAGCTTATATCTAGTATAAGCGGGAGCGGAGCCGATGTTTTCCCAAAAGCATTTTAAGCTAAATTTTCCGCCGTTTATGGTTTCGGGAATATCAACGCCGTTTAAGCAATACCAATAGCCAAGCTTATTTCCCATAACCTTCGCCAACTCTTTATTTTCGCTAAGCCATTCACGCGGAAATCCGTGAAATCCCGCATAAGTAGCATGTGCGCCTTCGCAAGAAGCAAGAAAAGGCCAACCGTCTTTATAAGAGTTAGTTTTTTTAGCTGTTCCGTAATGCTCAAGCTCTAAAATTGTCGGAAAATGACGCCAAGCGCGGTCAAAAATTTCGCCCGAACGCAAAGAGTCAAATCCGTAAGTGTCGGCAAAGTATTTAACGCTTACGCCGTCGTCACGAATAGTAATTCCGTTAGAAATTATGTAATTTAAAAGCTCGTCATTACAAGCAGTATCTACTCTGCTGCCGATAATGTCGTCGCTGACTGCAAGCTGAGTTTTATAATTGTGAAGATGAATGTCAATATGCTTTTTAAGTAGTAAAAGGGAAAAGAATGGCTGGAAACATGGGTAATGAAAAAGTTACTGTTACTAAATTAACAGTTGCTAAAGTTATCGCTGATAAAAATTTATTGCT
>JAFNUO010000086.1 GCA_017383985.1 Clostridia bacterium
CCTTGCGATTGCGACACGTTGTTGCTGGCCGCCGGAAAGCTGGCACGGGTAGTTATCAAGCCTGTCCGAAAGACCTACCATGTCAAGCAACTCGCGGGAATGGGCTTCTATCTCGGCTTTGGTACCGGTTTTAAGCAATTCCTGGGCAAGCATAACGTTTTTGAGGGCCGTATACTGCGGAAAAAGGTTAAACTGTTGAAAAATAAGACCGAAATGGAGTCGCATTTTTCGTTTTTCGGCGTCGGAGTATTTCTTTGACATCTCGGCGTCAAAAACCTTTTCTCCGGCGACATAAATTTCGCCGCCGTCGGCCGTCTCCAAAAAGTTAAGGCAACGCAGTAAGGTTGTTTTGCCGCTGCCCGACGAGCCGATTATGGCAAGCACTTCGCCTTTTTCAAGCGAAAAGGAGATGTTTTTTATGACCTCGGTTTTGCCGAAGGATTTTTGTATATTTTTTACTTCAAGCTCTGCCATAAATTACACCTCACACCTTATAGTAATCCAGTTTCTTTTCGATGTATCCAAAGAGAAGCGTAAGCAGTCCGCAGAACACCAAATAGAACACAGCCGTGTAAAACAGCGGCCAGATAAGACCCTTTGCCGCAAATTTTTCCGCGACCTTTATTATCTCGATTACCGTTATAACGCGCACAAGCGAGGTGTCTTTTACAAGGGTGATTATCTCGTTGCTCATGGGCGGAACGATACGCTTTACAACCTGCATAAGCACGACCTTAAAGAAAATTTGGCCTTTTGTCATGCCAAGTACCTGGCCCGCCTCGTACTGGCCTCTCGGGATACCCTCGATACCGCCACGGTAAATTTCCGAAAAATAGCACGAATAGTTTATAACAAAGGTTATGAGCGCCGCAAGAAAACGGCTTTGGGAAAAAATAGGCGTGCCAAAGATCAGACCGGGCGCATAAAACACGACCAGTATCTGCAACATTAGCGGCGTTCCGCGGATAATCCACACGAATACTCGCGTCAGGTAGGAGATAGGCTTAAATTTTGACATTGAGCCGAAGGAGATAATAAGTCCGAGCGGCAACGCAAAAAGAAGCGTCAGTCCAAATAACTCAAGCGATGTGGCGAATCCGTCAAGCAGCGCAAGGGTAACTTCTGATAAGCTGTACATAAACGATTTCCTTACTGTATCAATAATACTTTCTGATTAAACACAGACAGCGGCAGTTGTAAAACTGCCGCTTATGTTTGAGGTTATATGATTATTTTACGATTGCGTCGGTAAGACCGTATTTTTTCGCAAGTGTGTCAACAGTACCGTCGGCCTTAAGATCTTTAAGTATTGCGTTTACCTTTGCGGTAACGTCGCTTCCCTTGCGGAATGCGATTGAGTAATACTCGTCCTGTGTAGTAAGAGCGTTTTCAACGATAGTAAGGCCGGCAAAGCTGCTACCCTCTTTGTTGATAAGGTAGTTCGCCATTACGTAGTCGATAACGCCGGCGTCAACGGTACCCATGATAAGCTCGGTAAGAACGTCAATCTGGGCGTCCTTTTCGATGTAGTTGGAGCTTGTCAAGCTTTCGGTAATAACCGATTCGCCGGCGGAGCCCGATTCAGCGGCCACGTTTGCGCCGGCAAGGGACTCTACCGAAGTGTACTTATCGGCGTTTTTGGTGGCAACCACAAGCACCTGACGGTTGAGCATATAGTAATCGGTGAGGCTCATGTTTTCGGCACGTTCCTCGTCCCAAGTAAGTCCGTTCCAGATACAGTCGATGGTCTTTGACGAAAGCTCGGTCTCTTTCATTTTCCAGTTAATTTCCTGGAACTCAACGGTTACGCCAAGTTCTTTACCAACCAAACGGGCAAGCTCGGCGTCAAAGCCGGTCCATTCGTCGCTACCGTCTTCCTTGTAATCCATCGGCTCAAAATCGGTGATACCAACGATAAGTGTGCCCTTATCCTGGATATATGCAAGGTCGGAATCTTTAGCCGCGTCGTCGTTAGATGCGGTGTTGTCGGCGGCGTTGCCGCAAGAAGCAAAGCAAGCAACAAGCATTACCATTGCCAAGATTAAAGCTAAAATCTTTTTCATAATTACATACCTCTTTCAGATTTAATGTGCGTTTTAGCGTGTTAGCACTTTACTATGGTAAAATTATAACAACCGCGAAGCCTAATTGCAAGCCCTTTTTATTCTTTTTAGCAACTTTGGCTACTTTGCACATATAAAAACGCTTTAGCGCAGTTAAATCATATGATATTACGCCGTTATTTTTGCTTTTTGTATACTTTTCCTTCGCCCGAACGAAGCGCAGCAATCAATTCCTCGGTTGTACGCAGGCGGTGGTCGAAAATAAGGCCGCATAAAATTCCCGCTTCAACCGTTCCGACGTTATGGGTATCGGAGCCGACGGTAAATTTAAGCCCCGAGCTTTTCATAAGCTCCATAGCCTTTTGGTCGGCGTCTCCGCCGTTAGCCGTATTTACTATTTCAATTCCGTCAAGCGCCGTTATGTCCATACGCTTATAATCTTTCGGGATATAGTCTCTTTCGCGGAAGGGGTGAGCATGGGACGAAAAGCCGCCGTAGGCTCTTACCCTTTCGCAAAGCTCCTCAATCGGGATTTCGCACATATCAGGGTTTGAAAGCATAAAATCAATATCAATTCCGTAGAAAAGGACTTCCTGAGCTTGACCATAGTTTTCTTCAATGCCGAAATGGAGGTCCAAATCAAGCTCGTCCGCGACCGCTTTTGCGTCAACGTAGCAGTCCCAGTATCTGTGCACTTTTTCTTCCCATGAAAGGTCGCTCGGAACGCAGGTGCAACCTCGCAAAAAATGGTTAGTTATAACCAAGCCGCTATACCCCGCCTTTTTATACGCGCGTACCATATCGGGAAGACTTGACCAGGCACAGGCACTACATTCACAGGAATGAACGTGAAAATCGTATAAATACTCCATTTAAAAAATCACCCGATTAAAATTTTATGTTCATTTGTTCGCGGAGCCATTCCATGCAAAGCTTTATCCAGCCCGAAACGTGCTCCTTATTAGTGTCGAACTTGGCGATGTCGGGGTTGCCGGCAACGGTAAAGTTACAAAGCGAAGCGCCATGGCCCATGTTGTGATACATATGAAGCTCGCAAGGTACGCCGTTTTCAAGCATTTTGGTGGCCATCATGATAGAATTTTGCGCCGGTACGCAATCGTCGTTAAAGGTAGTCCACAAAAACGCAGGCGGTGTGTCCTTGGTTACGTTTTCGATAACGTCAACCTTGTTACGCATTTCGGGGTTATGAGCCGCTGCGTCGCCAAGCAAGTGCCAAAAAGAGTCGCGGTGGCCAAACTCGCCGGAGCTAAGCACGGCGTAGGAAAGTACCATTGCGTCGGGGCGCATTTGGGCGGCGGTTTTGCCGAAGGTGTCGGTTACAACCTTTTCGCCGTAAAGGGTACCCATCATACCCGCCATATGGCCGCCGGCGGAAAAGCCGATAACGGCAACCTTGTTTACGTCAACGTTAAGCTCGTCGGCGTGGTCGCGGATATAGTTTATGGCCGCAAAGCCCTCTAAAATTTGTTGCGGATAGTAGGCTTCCTTTGCCTTATCCTTGGTTGAATAGCGGACAATGGCAACCTGATATCCCTCGGATGCAAATTTAAGCGCAATCGGGTCAGCCTCGCGGTCGGAAGTGAACCAATAACCGCCGCCGGGGAAAATTACTATTGCGGGACGTTTGCCGAAGTTAATTTCGTTCGACTTTTCGGTAAAATAGGTTGTAATATAAGCGCCAAAATCGGGAATTTGGGGATATATTTCCGAAATATTCATCTTTTTAACTATCATTTTTTCATTCCTCCAAAGGATAATTGTTTACCTTGTATGATACCACAAAAAAGCCGCCGTGTAAATAGTTTGCAATTTGAATTTTGGTGTGATATAATTCGAATATCTATTTTTTTGTCCGAGGGAGACGCATAACCATGATTGTAATTCTTAAGCAAAACGCACCGCAGCAAAAGGTAGACGAGCTTTACGAATTAATACGCTCAAAAGGCCTTGATATTCACACCGTTGAGGGTGAACAGGATACGGTACTTGGTCTTATCGGCGACACATTTCAGCTTGATATTGAACGCCTTAACCAGCTTGATATAGTTTCGGCCGTTCGCCGCATTTCCGAGCCGTACAAGTTAGTAAACCGCAAATTTCATAATGAAAATTCAGTTATAACGGTCGAAAACACCGCCGTTGGCGACGGAAAATTCGCCGTTATCGCGGGGCCTTGCTCGGTCGAGACGGAGGAACAGATTATCGAGGTTGCAAAGCGCGTTAAAGCGGCGGGTGCTACCATGTTGCGCGGCGGCGCTTTTAAGCCGAGGACATCTCCCTATGCTTTCCGCGGACTTAAGGCGGAAGGCATCGAGCTTTTGCTTGAGGCGAAAAAGGCTACGGGATTACCCATTGTAACCGAGCTTACCTCGCTTAGCCACATTGATTTGTTCAACGACGTTGACGTTATTCAGGTCGGCGCCCGAAATATGCAAAATTTTGATATGCTTCTTGAGCTTGGAAAATGCGACAAGACCATTCTTTTAAAGCGCGGACTTTCAAGCACAATTCAGGAATGGCTTATGTCGGCGGAATACATCGCGGCGGGCGGAAATAATAACATTATTCTTTGCGAGCGCGGTATACGCACCTACGAAACCGCGACCCGCAATACCCTTGATATTTCCTGCGTTCCCGTACTTAAAGAAAAAACCCATTTACCCGTTATTGTTGACCCGTCACACGCAACGGGATACTCCTCTCTTGTTCGTCCGATGTCAAAGGCGGCGGTTGTTGCGGGCGCAGACGGACTTATGATTGAAGTACATAATCACCCCGAAAAGGCCCTTTGCGACGGCGCCCAGTCGGTTACTCCCGACCAATTTGACGAGATTATGGCCGACGTTAAGCGCCTTTGCCAATCGGAAGGCAGATAAATTAAGCAAAACTCTTGATTTTTATCCGAGCATAATGTATAATACGTTTTGTTCGGAATAAAAGGACACTTAGCTCAGCTGGTAGAGCATCCGCTTGACGTGCGGAAGGTCGGGGGTTCGAGCCCCTCAGTGTCCACCACTAAAAAACCTCTTTTGTCTACCAGGACAAGAGAGTTTTTTTGTTTTCTTGCACCATTTATGGTATAATTAATTTGATAAACTTGAATTTGTGGAGGTAAGTAATGCAATTACGTGAAAAGATAAAAAAAGAACTGATAAGCTTATGTACAGGGGAACTTGCTGCAGTGATATCGTTTTGGTTTTGCTTTTTTATGTTTAAGAAGTGGTTAGTGGACCCCAAAATGATGCTTCAAATTATGTATCCATTGATGGTTCTTAGTTTTATTCTTATTCAAGGTTCTATTTACTGGTTTGTTTTATTTAAAAGAATGTCCAATCCTAAGTTCCTTTCAACAAATGTAGTAATTATATACAGAATATTTAAAATAATAGATGTAATTTTGTTATGCATAGGGATTTTAGTAATCGTGTTGAATTACAGTAATATTGCAGTGACAATACTTTCTGTTTTTATTTTGCTATTTTCTATTATTGAGTGGATAAATTATTATATAGTAAGGCTATCTTATAGTTATAATCCAAATGTTTTGATTGGGCATTTAAAGAATAAGACATTGAAAAAAAGTAGAATTGCAAGAGAAATCGATAAACGATAAATTCCAATTTATCGAACAGCGTGGTTACGCACCTAATCGCTTTTTTACCCCTACTTACGCTACTTTTTGCCGTCCTTACACGAAAAAGCTCCCGCTACTGTTACGATAGCGGGAGTTTTTATGTTTTTATCAGCCTCTGTTTTTGGCTAAATAGTTATAGTTGGCGCGTTCAATCGAATTAAAACGGCTTTCGGCGGTAGCCATGCTCGAGGTATCATAATAGTACCAGCTAAACTGTTCAAAATAGTTAATCCATTTTTCGTTCTTGAACTTATAATGGTTACGCGCCAAAATGGTATTAATCGCAACTTGGATATCGTCGTCCGACCAATAGTCTAAATCGTACCAATCCTCGATATAGTACATGGCATATTCGTAATATTTTTCGTCATAAGAATAGTCGGGGACGTAACTTTCGTCCTTCAACACCTTTCTTGCCTTTGCAAGCGCGTTATAGTTGGCCGATTCAATTTTATTAAAGCGGCCTACCGCCTCGTTCATGTCGGTTGTATCGTAGGTGTACCAAATAAATTGGCTAAAATAATCGAGCCAATCCTGACTTTTAAACTTATAATGGTTACGCGCCAAAATAAGGTTTATTGAGGTTTGGATTTCCTTTATTGACCAATCGTAAATTTCGTCAGAAAGGTATTCGGTAGCAAGGTCATAATCCTTGTCGTCCTTGCTTTGGAGCGCGTTTTTACCCTCTATAACACGGACAATACACGTATCGGACTTGCTTCCGACCAAAACGGTTACGGTAGCGGCGCCGGCGGTAACCCCGGTAACTACGCCGTTTTCTACCTTTGCAATCGACGTATCGGAGGAGGACCATTTTGCGTTCGCTTCACTCGACCCGTCAATTCCGGTGACAAGAAGCTCGCTTTTGTCGCCAACGGCAACGGTAATTTCTTTATTCAAAAAGGCAACCGCTTCATCGACCTCGGAGGAAGCAGATGTTTTATCGTTAAGCGATGTCTTGGTTTTAATAAAGTCAAGGACGTTGCACGAAGTAAAACAGCAGCAAACAGCAACGATAAGCGCCAAAACGCCGGCTAAAAACCTGATTTTTGCGATTTTATTACCCATAAATATACCATCCTTTTCATTATATATCCTTGTAAGTTAATTTTAACACACTTATAAAATTTGTCAATATATCATATAATTTGTAAAACTTACGCACAAAAAAGGTTGCATTATTATTATTGAATGTGATAAAGTTTGTGATATAATGTAAGATAAGCGTTTTTTAAGTATAAAGAGATTAAGAAACTTTTTTTATTACAAAGGGAGTAAAAAATGTCAGCAGAATTTACAAAGGAAATGAAGGCGACCCACGAAATACTTGCGCCCGATATTTTCCCTACTCACATGAGCTTAATCAAAGAATTATTCGCCATGTACGGATATAAAGTCACCATTCTTAAGAACACCGGAAAGGACGTTATTGACACGGGGCTTAAATATCTTCACAACGATATGTGTTACCCCGCAATTTGCGCCGTAGGACAACAGCTTTATGCCCTTGAATCGGGCGAATACGACCTTAATAAGGTCGCCCTTGTTCAGTTTCAAACGGGCGGCGGTTGCCGCGCCTCAAACTACATATGGTTGCTCAGAAAGGCGCTTAAAAACCTTAACATGGAGCATGTTCCCGTTATTTCACTTAGCTTTAGCGGAGTTGAAAAAAGCAGCGGCTTTAAGGTTACGCCGATGATGCTTTTTAAAGGGCTTATGGCCATCGTTTACGGCGACTTACTTATGCTTTTACGTAACCAGGTGCGCCCCTATGAGGTTAACGAGGGCGAAACCTTAAAATTGGTTGAAAAATGGAACGAGGAGCTTATTTCCCAGTTCCGCAAAAATAAAGGTTTGGTCGGAAAATCGCTTCGCAAAAATATGCACGATATCGCAAAATCGTTTAGCGAGATTCCGAGAAGGGACGTTAAGAAAACAAAGGTAGGCATAGTAGGCGAAATTTACGTTAAATATTCGCCCTTTGGAAACAACGGACTTGAGGATTTTCTTTTCAGTCAGGATTGCGAATTCATGGTGCCGGGGGTTTTGCCCTTTTTCCAAACCATGTTCGCCAACGCCGAAACCGATTACGAGCTTTACGGCGGAAGCAAGCTTACCAAACGTATATATAAATTCGTAGAAAAACGGGTTGAAACCCTTGAAACCATTATGTTGGACACCTTAAAGGAGTTTCCCGAATTTGTTGCGCCAAGTAAGTTTGAGCACGTTAAGGAATTAGGCGAAAAGGTTATCGGCCGCGGCGTTAAAATGGGCGAGGGTTGGCTTTTGCCCGCCGAAATCGCCGAATTAGTAGAAAGCGGATATTCAAACGTTGTTTGCGCTCAGCCGTTCGGCTGCTTGCCCAACCACATTGTAGGCAAGGGCGTTATCCGCACCATAAAAGAGATGTACCCGACGGCAAACATTTGCCCCGTTGACTATGACGCAGGCGCGTCAAAGGTTAACCAAGAAAACCGCATTAAGCTTATGCTTGCCATAGCGAAAGAGGAGGAAGAGTCATGAAAAGAATAGGTCTTGATATCGGCTCTACCACCATAAAATGCATCGTAATGGACGAAGAGGGCAACATTTTATTCGATAGCTACCGTCGCCATTTTTCAAAGATAAGCGAAAACGCCGGAAACACCCTTAACGAGATTGCCGACAATTTCCCCAACGAGGAAATGCTTCTTTCGGTTTCGGGCTCCGCCGGTATGGGTATCGCAACCGACCTTAATCTTCCCTTTGCCCAGGAGGTTTACGCTACACGAACCGCCGTTAACCGCCGTTTACCCGGCACCGACGTTGTAATCGAGCTTGGCGGCGAGGACGCAAAAATTCTTTTCTTAACCGACGGCGTTGAGGTAAGAATGAACGGAAGCTGCGCCGGAGGCACGGGAGCATTTATTGACCAAATGGCGACGCTTATGAACGTTTCGCCCGACGAGCTTGACCAGCTCGCCGCCGATTACAGCAAAATTTATACAATAGCCTCCCGTTGCGGCGTTTTTGCCAAATCGGACATACAGCCGCTTATAAATCAGGGAGCAAGAAAAGAGGATATCGCGGCAAGCATTTTACGCGCCGTTGTTAACCAAACCATTTCGGGATTGGCTCAAGGCCGCGAAATTAAGGGAAACATTCTTTATCTCGGCGGCCCGCTTACCTTTTTTCCGCAACTTCGTATAGCCTTTGACAAGGTTCTTGGCTGCGAGGGAGCTTGCCCTAACGAATCGCTTTATTTCGTCGCTATGGGCGCCGCTTATTCCAAGGATTCGGTTGTCGTTAATCCGAAGGAGCTTTCGAAAAAAGCCGAGGGATATTCGGCGACGGGCGGATACGTAAGCTGTCCTTGCCTTTTTAAAGACGAAAAGGATTACGCCGATTTTATCACCCGCCACGAAAACGACTCGGCTAACATTAAATCAATAAACGCGCCCGAAGGCAAAATGTATCTTGGTATCGACGCCGGCTCAACCACCATTAAGGCGCTTCTTTGCGACGAAAACGGAAATATTTTTAATACCCTTTACTGTTCAAACAGCGGTAACCCTGTTCCGATTGTAAAGGATTATCTTGATAATTTATACGAAAAATACCCCGAAATTAATATTGTTTCGGCGGCCGTTACGGGCTATGGCGAGGACATTATCCGAAACGCCTTCCGCCTTGATAACGGAATTGTTGAAACGGTGGCTCACTATACCGCCGCTAAAAAGTTTTTGCCCGACGTTGATTTTATTATCGACATCGGCGGCCAGGACATAAAATGCTTTAAAATCCGCAACGGCACAATCGACAGTCTTTTCCTTAACGAGGCTTGCTCCTCGGGTTGCGGCTCGTTTTTACAAACGTTTGCGGGAGTGCTTGGCTATGACATGGATAAATTTTCCGAAATGGCCCTTTACGCCGAGCGGCCCGTTGACCTCGGCTCGCGTTGTACCGTTTTTATGAACAGCTCGGTTAAGCAGGCGCAAAAAGACGGCGCAGGTATTGAAAACATCGCCGCCGGACTTTGCATAAGCGTTGTTAAAAACGCGCTTTACAAGGTTATTCGTTGCGCTTCACCCGACCAACTCGGCAAAAACATTGTTGTTCAAGGCGGCACATTCCTTAACAACGCCGTTTTGCGTGCCTTTGAGCAGGAAATCGGCTGTAACGTTATTCGTCCGCATATTTCGGGGCTTATGGGCGCCTACGGCGCCGCCCTTTACGCTCAGGAAAAGGCAAAAAATAAACAAAAGAGTTCAATTCTTACCGCCGAGGAGCTTAAAAACTTCACTCACACGGTAAAGGCGACCTCCTGTAACGGTTGCAGTAACCATTGTAGGCTTACGATAAACACCTTTGACGGCGGACGTAGCTTTATTGCGGGTAACCGTTGCGACCGACCGCTTAAAAGCAGCAAAAATAAGGTTGATTACAACCTTTACGCGTATAAATACGGCTTACTTGACAAGCTTAGACACGACGAAATTGACACGAGCAAGTCGACCGTCGGTATCCCGATGGGGCTTAACATGTACGAGTTATTGCCGTTTTGGTACGCGGCGTTTAAGTCGCTCGGCTTTAACGTTGTTGTTTCGGGTGAGTCAACCCACAAGCTTTATGTAAAAGGTCAGTCTACTATCCCGTCCGACACCGTTTGCTATCCCGCAAAGCTGTTACACGGGCATATTGAGGATTTAATTGAAAAGCAGGTTGACGCCGTTTTTTATCCCTGCATGAGCTATAACGTTAACGAAAGCCTTGGCCACAATCATTATAACTGTCCCGTCGTTGCTTATTATCCAAAGGTTATCGCCGCCAACGTTAAGGCGCTCGCCAAAACCGATTTTATCGGCGAATTTATCGGCATTCATGACCGAAAGGAATTTGCTCCCCATTTCGGCAAAATTTTGGCGGCTCACGGCCACGTTTTCTCGGCGGCTCAGCTTAAAGCCGCGGCGAAGGCGGCGTACAACGCCTATGACGAGCATATGGCGGCGGTTAGAACAAAGGGCGACGAATACCTCGATTTGGCAAAAAAAGAGGGGTTGCCGGTTATAATTTTGGCGGGCAGACCGTATCACGTCGACCCCGAAATTAACCACGGCATTGACCGACTTATTTGCGAGCTCGGCGCCGTTGTAATTACCGAGGATTCGGTAAGCGATAAGCAAAAACGGTTCCCGACAACCGTGCTTAACCAATGGACCTACCATTCAAGGCTTTATGCGGCGGCGAAATTTGTCACCGAAAACGAGGATTTGAACCTTAGCCTTGTCCAGCTTGTTTCGTTCGGTTGCGGATTGGACGCCGTAACCACCGACGAGGCACGTTCAATTTTGGAAAGCAAAAACAAGCTTTATACTCAAATTAAAATCGACGAAATTACTAATCTCGGCGCCGTTAAAATAAGGCTTAGAAGCCTTTTCGCCATGCTTAACGGCGGAAAATAAAAAAATAATAGTAAAACGGGTTTATGGAAATTCCATAAGCCCGTTTTTTTATAAGCCCGTTTTTATGCAAAAAATAAAACGAGGGTGTGGGCCATAAGGCCCACACCCTGTTTTTTAGGTTTTATTGGTTAGTTTTTTAACTAAACCGTTTTTCAGCAATTATTAGGACTCAAAGTAAGCCTTTGTGCCGTCTCCGAACTTCATCATAGCTTTTACAAGGGCGACAAGGTTAGCGTCAGGGTTATTAGCCTTGCTTGCAGCATAGGATTCGATGGAGTAGGTCAAGGTGTTGGTTAC
>JAFNUO010000087.1 GCA_017383985.1 Clostridia bacterium
GAAAGCTTGTTTCGCCCTTTTTAATCAAAATTACCGCCGAACGGTCGTTTTCGTCGGCGGCCATACTGTCACATAACACAAGCGACAAATTAAATTCGCCGAAAGCAAAGCTGCCCATATCCTCGACGGGTAAAATTTCGCCGCCAAATCGGTCGGTAAAATTCATATAGGCGGATTTATCCTTTTCGCCGTCGGGAATATCGTCGGTTATATAAACCCGGTCGACCGTCATGTTTTCGGTAAGCATATCAAGTCCGCCAATGTGGTCGGCGTGAGGGTGAGTAACAATAACGGTGTCGATTTTATCAAAGCCCAAGCTTTTTATATACCTAAAAACCGACGCGGCGTGGTTTTCGTCACCCGTATCAATAAGCATAAGCTTGCCGTCGCTTTGAACCAAGGTGCAATCGCCCTGACCCACGTCGATAAAACGGACAAAGCTTCCGTCGTCGATATCGTTTTTTAACCCCACGGCAAGAAAAAGCCCATCCCATGCACCAAAAACCGACAAGCAGGCAGACATAATGCATGCCGCCGCAAAAACTGCGGCGGCTATAATCTTATTCTTCGTCAACAAGCTCTTCATCGGTACCCATAGCCTGCATTTCCATCCACTGCGCCTTGGTTATAAGTATCTCTCTGCCCTTTGCGGCGCCGCCGTAGGGGCCAACGATACCCTTTTCCTCAAGCTGGTCAACTATTCTTGCGGCGCGGGCATAGCCAAGCTTTAACTTACGCTGTAAAAGCGAGGTCGAAGCCTGCCCCGCCTCGATAACAACCTCAACGGCGGCGGGTAACATTTCGTCAAATTCGCCGTCCGAGTCCTCGGCCGAAACAGCCGCTCCCTTCTTGCCCTTTTCCTGAGCCGCCTGACGCTCGATTTCCTGTTGAATTTCTTCGTCGTACTCGTTTTTACCGCTGTTTTTAAGGAAGTTGGCAACCGCCTCAATTTCGGAGTCGGAAATCCAACAACCTTGAATTCTTATCGGTTTTGCAACGCCTACGGGGTAATAAAGCATATCGCCCTTACCTACAAGACGTTCGGCGCCCGACATATCAATAATTGTACGTGAATCCACCTGATTGGATACGGTAAGCGCAATTCTTGACGGGATATTCGCCTTAATAAGTCCCGTAATGACGTCAACCGACGGACGCTGGGTTGCGATTACAAGGTGCATGCCAGCGGCACGTGCCTTTTGAGCCAAACGGCAAATCGAGTCCTCAACCTCGTTCGGCGCCGTCATCATAAGATCGGCAAGCTCGTCAATGAAAATTACAATTTGCGGTAACGGTTTTAAGGTGTCGCTTTTTGCGGCAAGCTCGTTATATGCTTCAAGGTTTCGAACGCCGTTATCGCTTAAAATCTTGTATCTATGGGTCATTTCGGTTACCGCCCAGGCCAACGCTCCCGACGCCTTTCTTGGGTCGGAAACAACGGGGACAAGCAAATGCGGTATTCCGTTATAAACCATCATTTCAACCGCTTTCGGGTCAATCATGAGCATACGAACCTCGTCGGGAGACGATTTGTAAAGAATACTCATAATAATTGAGTTAAGGCAAACCGATTTACCCGAGCCGGTTGTTCCCGCGATAAGCACATGCGGCATTTTGGCAATATCCATAAAGCAGTTTGCGCCCGAAATATCCTTGCCCAAAATGCCCGTAACCTTGCTTTGCGCCGAAACAAATTCGGCCGATTCGATAAGTTCTCTTGCGCCGACGGAGGTACGGATTTTGTTCGGAATTTCGATACCTACCGCCGCTTTGTTCGGGATAGGCGCCTCGATACGCACGCCGGCGGCGGCGAGGTTAAGGGCGATATCGTCAGCAAGGTTGGTAATCTTGCTTATTTTTACGCCGGCGGCGGGCTGAAGCTCGTAACGGGTTACGGAGGGGCCGCGGCTTATGTTAATAATTCTTGTTTCTACGCCAAACGAACGCAGGGTATTAACAAGCTTTTCGGCGTTGGCGGTAAGCTCGCTGCGTATATCGCCCGCGTTATCTCTTGACGGGGCGTTAAGAAGGTCAATTGGCGGATATTTATATTCGGGAGCGGCGGGCTCTTCTTCGGTTTCGTCGCCGATTTTTATGCCGCTGCTAACCTTTTTATTCGATTTTTTATCGGCATAGATAACCTCAACCGACTCGTCAAGCTTTTTAAGCAAATCCTCGTCGATAACGCCCGCGTTTTCGTCGGTTTCGGGCTTTTTCTCTATCGTCGGGTCCTCGATTTCGTCCATTATTTCGTCAAGCACGTCATGCTTGCGGTAGGAGTCAACCACCCTCTTGCCCTTTTTACGCATTTCGGTCGGGTCTTGGGGTTTCGGCTCGTCGGCTTCCCTTGCCGGCTCGCCGGGAAGCGGAATATCGTAAGCAAAGCGTGTGTCAACCTCTACGTCAAGCTTTGCGGCCTTTTCCGCCTCTTTACGCTTTTTAAATTCGGTATATTTGTCGGCGGCGGCGCTTCGCAATTTGTCGGCCGGTTGGCTCGCCTTTGTAATAAACTTATCAAGGGTTGTTTTTGTAAACACCATAACAAGGACAAAGAGGACAAGCACAAAAATTATCGCCGCTCCCCATCTTCCCGTAATGGCTTCAAAAGGATAGCTTATTAACGCGCCCAAAAAGCCCGCTCTTAAAAATCCCTCGGTTGTATACGAGGCTAAAACACGTTCCCACGAGCCCTCGGCAGGAAAACTGAACACGTCAATTGACGCCGAAACGAAAAGCAGAAGAAGTCCGCTTATAACAAGGCGTTTGATTTTTACCGATTGTTCAATATCAAGCGAAAGCTGTATCGCAAGATAGCCGATGTACACCGGCCACAAAAAGGCGCAGGTACCGAAAAACGATTGAACAAAATTGTGCAAAAAGTGCCATACCGCTACGTCCTTTTGGGATATAACAGCAAGCGCTTCGATAAATATTGCAACGGCAAAAAGGATAATCGGGATTATGTACGAGTTGGGATTGGCCGATTTTTTTGCCCTTGCTTTTGATTTAGGCGGGGTTGGTTTTTTAGAAGACATTTATTTTTATCCTCCGTTTATTATTAAGCTCCCGGCTTAAGTATAAAGAAAAGAATTACTATTATTCCAAGCGCAATTCGGTACCAGCCGAACACTTTGAAATCGTGTTTACGGATATATCCGAGCAGGAATTTTATTACCAGTATCGACACGACGTAGGATACAATCATGCCGACGATAAGCGCCGCAACGCTTATCGGGGTAAAGGCGAAATCGCATTTTATAAGCTTTAATAAGCTTGCGCCGAACATTACGGGAACGGCAAGATAAAAGGTAAACTCAGCCGCAGTTTTTCGGGAAAGGCCGAGGAGCAGGGCGCCGATTATGGTTGCGCCCGAACGCGACGTTCCCGGTAATGCGGCGGCAAGCACCTGCCATGCGCCGATGATAAGGGCCTGTTTATATGTAATCTCGCTTATTGAATTTACCGTCGGGACGGCGTTTTTGTTTCGGTTTTCGATAATAATAAAGAAAACGCCGAAAAGGATAAGCATTATCGCCACGGTAACCCAGTTATAAAGGTATTTTTCAAGTAATTCGTCAAGCAAAAGCCCGATTACGGCGGCGGGAACGCAGGAAACAAGAACCTTGTACCACATGGTCATTACGCTTTTTTTAACAATTACGCCGCCCGAAAATTTAAAGGGAAAAAGGTTGCTCCAAAACATGGTTACAACCGCCATTATTGCGCCAAGCTGGATTACTATGCTATATAAATTCCAAAAGTCGCCGTTAACGTTGTCGAAGCTAAACTCAAGAAATTCCTCGAATATAATCAAGTGGCCCGTACTTGAAACAGGGAGCCATTCGGTTATACCCTCGACTATGCCGAAAAATATTGATTTTAAAATATCCAAAAATCCTTCTAACAAATTTAATTCGCCCCTATGTTATGTATTTCCGCAAGGGTTTTTGCGGATTTATGGTTGGTTTCGCCCTTCTTCTATCATGTCGTAAAGAGCGGAAAGCGCGTCGGACAAGCTTCCAAGTCGGTCAACAAGCCCCGTTTCAACGGCGGCGTTTCCGTCAAGCACCGTCCCTACGTCGGTTATAAGCTCGCCGACGTTCATCATAAGCTCTCTGAATTTTTCTTCCTTTATATTCGAATTTGAGGTTACAAAGCGGGTAATCCGCTCCTGCATTTTGTCAATATACGATAAGGTTTCGGGTACACCCAAAACAAGGCCGCTCATTCTTACGGGATGTATCGTCATAGTAGCCGACGGAGCAATAAAAGAGACTTTCGCCGATACGGCAAGCGGCACGCCGATTGAATGGCCTCCGCCAAGCACAAGCGACACGGTCGGCTTACTCATTCCGGCGATAAGCTCGGCTATTGCAAGCCCCGCCTCAACGTCGCCGCCGACGGTATTAAGAATAATAATAAGTCCCTCGATTTCTTCATCCTCTTCGATGGCTACAAGCTGGGGTATTACGTGCTCGTACTTGGTTGTTTTCGTTTGGGACGGAAGGGTATAATGCCCTTCGATTTGGCCGATAATTGTAAGACAATGAATTATACCGCGTTTTGAAACGGTGGTAACCGAGCCGCTGCTGCGTATTGCCTCAATTTGGTCTATTGTCATGGCCTCTCGCGTATTATCGCTATCCGAGCCGACCGACGGGTTATTGTCAATTTCGGGAGGAATATTGTTATCCTTTTCGTTATTATTCATTTTACATGCACCTCACGCTTATTCTATCCCGAATAAACATGAACATACATAATTATTATACCATTCCAATGTTATTATGTAAAGCAGTTTTTAGTTATAATCGCGCCAAAAAAGCACAAAATAGCCGTATAAAGTTAAGTTGGGCGGTTATTATCTTGGAAAGCGTTAAAATTGCGATTAAATACGCATTTATTTTTATTTTGGGCGGCGTAGGCTACGGACTTATGGAGATTTTTTACCGAGGTCGCACCCATTTTAGCATGGTTTTGGCGGGAGGAGTTTGTTTTCTTATAATCGTTTTGCTCGACAACCGATTTGGGGGTAAAATCCCGCTTATCCCGTTGGCGGCAATTTGCAGCGCGGCCATAACGGCGGTTGAATTTATCTTCGGCATTATATTTAACCTTTGGCTTAAAATGGGCGTTTGGGATTACTCGGCGGTGCCGTTCAATATTTTAGGTCAGGTGTGCCTCCCCTTTTCGCTTATTTGGATAGCGGTAAGCATAGGCGCCATTCTTTTAAACCGTTATGTTTTAACGGGGATATTTATACTTTAAAACGGTTGACGGATTTAAAAAAGTGGTGTAACATTAGTTTTTAGTGAATAAAATCTAAGCGAGGGTATTTTTGATGGCGGATTTTTTAAGCTATACGGGTACGGTAGGTATTCAGGTTATTATTCTTTTCCTTATGATCGGCGTCGGTTTTATTATTTCAAAAAAAGGTTTTTTAACCTACGACGGCGCCGCTCAAATGACCAACCTTTTGCTTTACATAGTAACGCCGTGCGTTATAATCAGCTCCTTTGAAAGCATGGAATTTAATAAGCAATCGGCGGGCGAGTTGCTTATCGCCGCCGGCTGCGCCGTTGTAACCCACGTTATCGGATTTTTGCTTGGTTTTATTATATTCCGCAAGGCGGAGAAAAAGGATAAGGTTTTGCTTATTTGCGGCGGTACTCTTTCAAACTGCGGTTTTATGGGCATACCGATGGCTCAAGCGCTTGTCGGCGACCACGGCGTTTTTCTTGCGTCGGTTTATATCGCCGTTTTTAACCTTTTTGTTTGGACCGTAGGTTACATGATGTTCACGGGCGGCAAGCTTAACTTAAAAAAAGCTATCATAAACCCCGGCGTTATCGGAATTCTTATCGGTCTTGTAATTTTCTTTGGAAACATAAACTTGCCGTACCCGATTTCTTCGGCGGTAAAGTTTTTTTCGGACGTAAACTCTCCCCTTGCCATGGTTGTTATCGGATTTCACCTTGCAACCGTTCCGCTTAAGCTTGAAAAAGGCGACGGAAAAATGTTTATATCCATCACGTTGCGACTCATCGTCGTGCCGCTCATTTGCCTTGCTGTTTTCCGCGGTTGCGGACTAAGAGGCGAGCTTTTGGAGGCGTGTATAATCCCCGCCGCCGCGCCAAGCGCCGCTATAGTTATGATGTTTGCGGCAAAATTTGACGGCAACACCAAGCTTGCCTCAAAGGGTATGTCATTGTCGCATATTTTATCAATTATAGCCATGCCTTTGACTCTTACAATATGTCGGTTATTTATTTGACAAATTGAATATATTGGTGTATTATGAACATAATAAAACTAAATTGGAGGTAATAAGCCATGAAAAGCAAAATGAACGTATTTACTATTATCGGTATCGTTATTGCTGCCGTTGCCGCCGTTGCCGGTATTGCATATCTTGTTTACCGCTATGTAGGTAAAAGATATTTAACCGACGACTGCTGCTACGAGTACGATTACGAGGATTGCGACTGCGACGACTGCTGCGATTGCGGCGAAGGTTGCGACTGTGGCGAAGTTGTTGCCGAATAATAAATAAACGCATAAATTAAATCCCGTGGTATCCTTTCGGTACCGCGGGATTTTTTCTATTTAAGTTCAATTATTGTAACGCCGTCTTCACCCTCGCCAAATACTCCAAGGCGATAGGTGTGTACGCTTTTATGTCCGCGCAAAGCGTCATGCACAGCGCGACGAAGCACTCCCGTACCCTTTCCGTGGATTACGGTAATAATATTAATACCCGACATTATTGCGGTATCAATAAAGCGTTCAAGCTCCATTACTCCCTCGTCGGCCGTCATTCCGCGCAAATCAAGCTCGGTACGTACCGGCTCCTTTGAGCGGGATAAAGTCCGTCTGCCAAGCGAGCGGTCAACCTTTTTGGTCGCGTTTTCTTCGAGGCGCAGATTTTCGACCTTCACCTTGGTTTTTATAATGCCCGCCTGAACAAAAACATAGCCGTCGGAATCGGGAAGCGACAAAACGTCGCCCTGCTTGTCAATATCGGCAATTGTTACCCTGTCTCCGACCTTAAGCGGTCGAGGCAGCTTATAATTCGACTTCGATTTATCCGCCTCGGTCTTTTCGAGGTTGTTTATTCCCTGCTTCATGGCGGCTCTTGCCCGTCTTAAGCGGTCGTCGCCATCCTTTGGAGCCTCCTTGCGGATACGGTCAATTTCATCAATCATGGCGTTGGCGCCGCGGGTTGCCTTTTGTACAATTTCGTCGGCGATTTTGTTGGCTTTTTCGATAATCTTTTTGCGTTCCGCCTCCGCCTCGTCGCGCATAGCCTTGGCGTCGCTTTCCGCCTTGTCAAGCATTTCGCGAAGCCTTTTCGCCTCCTCACGCTCGGCGTCGGCCGACGAACGAGCCTCCTCCAAGGTGCGGACAACGCTTTCAAGCCTTGCGTCATTTTCGGCGATAAGGGCGTCGGCGCGGTCGACAATATCTTTCGGTAAGCCGAGGCGTTCCGAAATAGCAAACGCGTTTGAACGGCCGGGAACGCCTATCATAAGGCGGTAGGTCGGCCTTAAAGATTTTACATCAAACTCGCAACAGGCGTTTTCAACGCCAACGGTGTCGATTGCGTAGGATTTAAGCTCCGAATAATGGGTTGTTGCGGCAACCTTGCAGCCCTTTTCGCGCAACCGCTCAATAATCGCCATGGCGAGAGCGGCACCCTCAACGGGGTCGGTACCGGCGCCCAATTCATCAAGCAAAACAAGCGAATTTTCGCTTACGTTTTCGATTATATCAATTAAATTTACCATATGCGACGAAAAGGTAGAAAGCGACTGTTCAATCGACTGCTCATCGCCGATGTCGGCCATTACCATGTCGAAAATTGACACCTGACTGTTATCTCCGACGGGGATAAGCAGTCCGCACATGGTCATTAAAGTAAGCAAGCCCAAGGTTTTAAGCGTAACCGTCTTGCCGCCCGTATTCGGGCCCGTTATTACAAGGGTATCAAAGCGGTCCCCGATTTCGATATCAATGGGTACAACCTTGTTTTTATCAATAAGCGGGTGGCGGGCACGTTTAAGCCTTGTCACGCCGTCGGTTGTAACCGTCGGTCTTACCGCTTTCATCGAATATGCCAGGTTTGCCTTTGCGAAAATTAAGTTAAGCTCGGTCGCACAGTCGTAGCTGTATGAAATGGGCTCCGCAAAGCCGCCCGCAACAGCCGAAAGCTCCGCCAAAACGCGTTCAATTTCGGCCTCCTCCTTGGAAATAAGCACCTTTATGTCATTATTAGCCTCAACAACCGACGACGGCTCGATAAACACCGTCGCTCCCGTTGACGAGGTATCGTGAACAAGGCCCGCAACCGCCGAGCGAAACTCGCTTTTTACCGGAACAACGTAACGGCCGCCGCGCATTGTTACAACCGCTTCCTGTAAGTATTTTTGGTACTGGGTTGAGCGGATAATTTTTTCAAGTCGCTCCCTTACCGAGGCTTCGGCGGCGCGTTTTTTGCGCCTTATGTCGGCAAGCGCCGTTGACGCATGGTCGCTTATCTCCTCGGGAGAGATTATGGCGGTGAAAATTTTATCCTCCAAAAAGCGGTTGGCCACAAGGGCGTCAAAAAGCGGCGAAATTGTAGGCGAGGATTGCTCGCTTCGGCCGAACCAATCCTTAAGCGAGCGGTAAACCCTTAAGTTTTCGCCAATATCAAGCAATTCCGACGCGGAAAGCGAGGCTCCCGCCTGGGCACGGGAAACCGAGCCCTTTACGTTTCGCAAAGAGCCGAAGGACGGCGACGCATAACGTTCGGTTAAAACATACGCTTCGTCGGTCATGTTAAGTAAGCGGTTAACCTCGTTTATGTCGGCCGTCGGAACTAAGCCTCTTGCTAAATCGGCGCTGTCGTGGCACGAGGTTTTTTCGGCAAGCAGGTCAAGAACCTTATCAAGCTCAACCACCGCCGAATGTTTCAAAATATCGTACATAGCAGTTTCCTATATTTCAAAAAGTGATTTGTAAAATTTAAGCGCGGTAAATTCCTTGTCGGTTTGGGCAAGCAAATACGACTCGGTAATATCGCTAAGCATTTTCATACCCTCGTCGGGCAAGCTGAAGCTGAAAATCCGTTTAAGGTCGCAGTAGCATATATGCCGCATGGCGGCAAGCACCCCCGCCGGCACGGGCATATGTATTCCGCCCGCACATTCGCCGCAAAAAAGCGTTCCGTCGGTTACGCTGAAATACATATTCTCGGTTTCGTTGCCGCACCTTGCACATTCCACAAGTTCGGGCATAAATCCGCCGATTGCCGCCATTCGAAGCTCGAAAATCGCCTTTATCATGGTCGGCGAAAGCTCCCTATTCCTTGCAAGCATGTAAAGGCAATTCAGCACAAGGCGCAGTTCCTCGCTTGCCTCGCCGCCCTCTGTACCGAAAACGCAACAAATTTCGCAAAAATATTGGGCAAGGGAAAGCCGCTCGATATCGCCCCTTAATTCAAAGAAAATGTCAACGGCGTCGGCCTCGTCGACCGAATATGTATCTCTGTTTTTAAAAAGGGTAAGGTTGGAGTAGCCGAGAAGCTGGGTTGCCGCGGCGCTCGTTCCCTTTACCCTACGCGCACGTTTTACAAAGGCGCGTATCATTCCGAGGTCGGGGGTCAAAATGGTTACAAGGCGGTCTTCATTTTGGAGCGCCGAGTCCTTGATTATAAGCCCCTTTGTGTTGATTTTCAGAAGCCTCCCCCTCCTCTTTTAAAAGCGTTTTATATTTAAGATAATCGGTTACAAGCCCCGATTCGGCAAAGCTTTTCCACGCGTTTTCCGCCGTCATGATTATCACTCCGTTTCATAATATAATCATGCGAAAAACGGGGCGAAATATGCCTGCCAAAATCAGTCTAATTCGAAATTATGAATAAGCGCCTGGCGGTTGCGCCAATCTTCCTTTACCTTTACCCAACAGGAAAGGTTAACCTTACATTCAAAAAAGGTTTCCATATCACGGCGAGCATATGACGAAACTTTTTTAAGCATTGCGCCGCCCTTACCGATAACTATTCCCTTATGCGAATCGGATTCGCAGTAAATTACGGCGTCGATATCGACAATGTCCTCGCCCGAGGTGGTTTTTCGGTCCTTAAACTTTTCGATTACGACGGCTATTCCGTGAGGCACCTCTTTATCAAGGCTACGGAGCAGCTTTTCGCGAATAATTTCGGCGGCAAGGGAACGCTCGGTTTGGTCGGTTAACATGTCCTCGTCAAAGAAATGCGGTCCCTCCTGGGCATAGGATTTAAGCTCGTTTACTATAACGTCGCAGCCGTAGCCATCACGCGCCGACGCGTAAATAATAGCCCCGAACGGGAAAAGCTCGTTATAAACGGCGGTTATTTTAAGCAGCTTTTCTTTATCGTTCAAAAGGTCGATTTTATTAATAACCAAAATGGCGGGAATACGCTGTTTATTAAAGCGTTCGATAAGTGAGATGTCCGCCTTTGACGGTTCGCCTTTAAACTCCGACGCGTCAACAACAAGCATAGCGGCGTCAACGTCGCTTACCGAATCCTCAATCGCTTTTACCATTGTTTGGCCAAGGACGTTTCTCGGTTTATGAAGTCCCGGCGTGTCGATAAAAACAAGCTGGGTTTCGCCCTCGGTTAAAACGCCCATAATGCGGTTACGGGTTGTTTGAGGTTTGTCGGAAACGATGGCGACCTTTTGTCCCAAAATTCGGTTCATCACCGACGATTTACCGACGTTCGGTTTTCCTACAATGGCGATAAATGCGCCTTTGGTTTTTTCGTTCATTGTTTTTTCTCCGTTCAGAAAATTCATATATCCTTATTATACAATAAATAATCCGCCACGGCAAGCCATAGCGGAGTTATAAATAAATTATCTTGCAAGTCCGAGTACGGTCATAACCTCTTCCTCGGTTTTACGCATAAGCGCAGCCTCGTCGCCGCCGTTTACGTGGTCAAAGCCAAGCAAATGAAGCATAGAATGAACGGTTAAATATGACAGCTCTCTTTCAAAAGAATGGCCATACTCCTCCGACTGGGCAACCGCGTGTTCGACCGAAATTACAACGTCTCCAAGGGAATATGCCCCCGTTTCGGGGTTAAGGTCGTATTCGCCGCCCTCGCCAAGAGGGAAAGAAAGCACGTCGGTCGATTTGTCAATATTTCTGAACTCGTTGTTGAGTTTTTTTATCTCGGCGTCGTCAACAAAGGTTACAACAACCTCGGCAAGGTCGGAAAAACCTTGATTTTCAAGCACGGCGGCGCACGAAAGGCGAATAAGCTTGCGCATTTCGGGGGTTACCTTTACCGCTTTTTGACGATTTTGGATTGTTACCTTAACCTTTGCCATGGTTTTTGCTCCTTTTTTGTTCCTCGTATTTATCGTACGCTTTTACTATTTTTTGTACAAGCTGATGTCTTACAACGTCCTTTTGGGTGAACTTTATTATCTCAATATCTTCTACTCCCTTTAGCACGTGAGCCGCTTCTATAAGACCCGATTTGCGGCTATCGGGGAGGTCGATTTGGGTTATATCGCCCGTAACAACCATTTTTGAGTTAAAGCCGAGTCGGGTTAAAAACATTTTCATTTGCTCGGGAGTTGTGTTTTGCGCTTCGTCAAGGATAATAAAGCTATCGTCAAGGGTACGGCCACGCATATAAGCAAGCGGCGCAACCTCGATATTTCCTCTTTCCTGGTAGCGGGCGAAGCTTTCGGCGCCGAGCATATCGAAAAGCGCATCATAAATGGGTCTTAAATAAGGGTCCACCTTTTGTTGTAAATCGCCGGGAAGAAAGCCGAGCTTTTCGCCCGCTTCAACGGCCGGTCGGGTTATAATAATTCGGTTTACGGCGTGTTCACGGAAAGCGGCAACAGCCTGAGCCACGGCGAGGTAGGTTTTACCCGTTCCGGCGGGGCCGATTGACACAACAATTGTGTTGCGGCGGATAGCCTCGACGTATTTTTGCTGCCCCAAGGTTTTCGGTTTAATGGGTTTCCCCTTTGACGTGATACAAATACAGTCTCCGCCAAGCTTTGTAAGCTCGCCTGCGTTACCCTCGTCGGAAAGCGAGATTGCATAACGGACGTTTTGCTCATTAAGGGTTTCTCCCTTTGACGCAAGGGAAAGCAACGCTGACACGGCGGCACAAGCACGTGCAACGCTTTCGGTTTCGCCCGAAACCTTTAATTCGCTTCCGCGTAGGATTATAGAAACGCCGTATTCCTTTTCAAGAATTTTTATGTTTTCGTCAAAGCTTCCGAACAAGTTAACCGCATAATCAAGGCGGTCAATATTAATTGACTGTTCCGTAATTTTCACTCCCGTACCTTTCATTTTCCTTAGTATAGCACACTTTTAAGCCAATTAAAAGCGGTAATTAATTTTTTATCAGTCCACTATTATAAGCGGCGACTCAATCGCAATATTTTCCTCGCAAATATAGCTTGCCGTTAAAATTATATAGCCGTCCTTTTCGGCAAAGCTAAGCTTTTTATCCTTTATTTTTATGCCGTCAAGTTGGCTTTTTTCAAGAGCTTTAAGCTCGGTTTTTGCGTTTTCCTTCGCCGTTTCGGCGGTTAATTTTACGTTAGCTTTTTTAACCTCGTAAAACCGCGCCGTAATAATCGACAACGGTAGCTCCATATCCCCCGACATAAGGGTTGTTTTGTTCGCGGAGGAGATATAATCATACCGCTCGGAGCCGAGATAAAGCGGAATTTTAAGGCCGAAAATTTCAAAAACCCGCTTTGTTTTTTCCTTTCCTGTCGGCGTCGACTGAATAACCGTAAGGGGCGATTTTACCGTAATTTCTCTTGTCGTTTCGGCGTATACTTCGCCCATGGAATGGCGAATAACCGTCGTTTGGTCGCCATATTCAACCGTACCCATGGCGAGCAAATCACCTTTTCTTACGGCGTCGCCAACCTTTACGGCGGCGCTCCCTTTTTTTATAAAAACCGAGGTTATTATGCCGTCCCTTGTCGCAACAAGGTTACATGGCGTATTGTCCAACACGGTTTCGGGTTTAAGCCGTTCGCGAACGTCAAGGGTTATTCGGCTTCCCTCAATATTAATCGCCGCCCACGACAATTCGGGCAGCTCGACAAGAAGCGTCGGTCTTAGGTTATCGGGGTCTATGTCAGATATTTTTGCGCCGCTTTTTATGCCGATTTTTTCGGCAGCTTTTATAATCGTTTCGGCGTCGGTTTTTTCGTTTCCGCTTATCTCAACCGACCAAACATACTTTGGCATTATCATCAAAAAGGCAATAAATATTGCAAGACCGACCATAAGTCCCTTTCGGTGCTTATATCGGTTATAAATAAACGGGGCGCCTTTTTTTCGCTTGATTTTAAGCCTCGTGCCGCTTTTTCGCCTAAACCGACGAGCATGGCGGTAATCCCTTGCGAACATTGAGCAGGAAAGCACGTCGCCGTTTCGTGAAACGTTCCATACGGTAACTCCGTTTGCGGCGCAAAGATTTAAAAATCGCTCGGGGTAGTCTCCGCTTATCGTTACCCTTATATAGCCAAGAATAAAGCGAACAAATTTTATAAAAATCATTTTAGCACCCTACATTTCGAATTCAATATTAAGTATAAATCCGGCGACAACCGCCGTTGTGTCGCTTAGCGACCTTATTTCAAGCCCTCTGCCAACGAATTTTACTATGCCGTTGCCTGCGTTTATCCGAATACACTCGTCGCTATATTCCAAAAGTCCGCGGCAACCGTCTACAAGCGCCTCTCGGTTTCCCGAAAGCTGCATGTTGCAGGTTTTGGACATTGTGCCCGGCGGCATTTCAAGCGCTCTTCCTATATATTCGGCGGCCTTACTCCCTTTTTTTCGTGCCATAAAAACACCTCCGTAATCTATTTAATGTTATGTTTTTTCGACTATAAAAATACTTAAATGCATATATATTACGGGTGGTTTTTATGATAAAAAAGCTTATGCCGATTATTATTTCGGTTTGCGGAATAGTTGGGCTTATTTTATGCGGCGCCGATATTTCGGCGGGGATAGGTTGCGGGCTTTCGGTATGCGGCGAGGTTGTTATTCCGTCGCTTTTTCCGTTTATGGTTATGGCAAATTTTATCGCGGCGTCGGGTGCGGCCGATTTAATAGGAAAATGGATTTCATATATTACTAAGCCGATTTTTAGGCTAACCGAGCGTTGCGCTACGCCGATATTTTTGTCCTATATTTCGGGGTATCCGATTGGCGCGGCTATGGCAAAGCGCCTTTTTGATAACGGCGAAATTGGTAAGCGCGACGCCGAAAGAATGTTGACCTTTACGGTTAACTCGTCGCCGGCCATGGCTATATTTGCGGTAGGCGCCGGCATGTTCGGGTCGCGCCAAATCGGTTTTTTAATTTTCGGCGTACACGTAATTTCCTCGGTTTTAACGGGGTTAATTTTTACGCGAGTTTTTATAAAAAACGATAATTCCATGTCGGCTCCAATTAAAAATAACGCAGCAAAAAGCAATTTAGCCGACGCATTTGTCGGCGCGGTAAGCGACGCGTCAATTTCCATGCTCGGTATTTGCGGTTGCGTAATACTATTTGCGGGAATTACGCGAAGCTTTGATAATTTTAAATGGTCAGCTATGTTGCTTGAGGTTACGGTCGGGTGTAAGTACGCCACCCGTTACGGATTACCGACCGTTTCGGCGGTGCTCGGTTTCGGCGGCGCATCGGTTATAATGCAAATTTTAACCTTATCAAAAGGATTAATAAGGCCGCATATTCTTATTTTAAGCCGCGTTACTCATGCGGCGATTGCGTTTTCGCTTTGTAAGGCGGCATTGTGTCTGCTCCCCGATAGAGTTATTTCAGTTTTATCAACGGGAGTGCCAAATGCGGTAGTTGCCGTTAACATTACGGCTCCGGTTTCGGCGGCGTTGCTCCTTTTAAGCGTGGTTATTATGGCAAGCGCAAAAAAGGCGGAAAATTAGGGCTTTTCATTTTCGCAAAAATGATATATAATGAGGTTAATGTCATTTAGGCGGTGATTTAAAATGAAAATGTCGAAAGGTATTGCGAAAGAATGTAAAATTTGCGTCGTGGGAAGAATGTCTCCCGACGGCATGTCTATCCTTTGCCCCAAAAAGGGCATTATGAACCCCGAAGACAAGTGTTTTCATTTTAAATACGACCCGCTAAAGCGCGTTCCAAAAAAGAAACCGAAATTACAGGAACACAGCGCCGATGAGTTTGCGCTTTAACGGCGAAGTTTTAGCCATAACGCGAAATTTTTTACATTGCTTTTTTTGAAAGCCAAACACAAAAGCCTACCGAAAATTCGGTAGGCTTTTTTTGCGGAAATATACGGATATACACAAAAAGTTGAAAATTATACAAAAAAGGTCGCAGAGCAATTACGCTTTGCGACCTTTTATTTTAAGTTATAAGATAACTTATGCTACTGCTACCTTGCGGACGGTAACAAGAACGGTACCGGCTGCAACGAGGACAGCAAGAATGATAAAGAGAGAGGTAGAAGCATCGCCTGTGCTTGCGCTACCGGAAGAGCCGCCGGTAGATACACCGGAAACGCCGCCTGAACCCGGAGACATGACAAGTGTTGATACTGAACATGAACCGTCAGGGCCGTAGTTGCCGGCTGCAGTAAGGCTAATATGTGTGCTTTCGAAATCCCAATCGTCAACCTGGAACGCGGTAACTTCCTCACCTGTTGCGGCGGAAACGAACTTACACTGGGTAAGGGTTCCGTCCTTAGATTCGTTACAGGTAACGGAAATAATACCATTTTCGAAGCTTACAGTCCATTTACCGGAGATTGAGTAACCGCCGGCGTTACCACGGTCAACCGTACCGAGGAGAACATCTTGGTAGTAAAGCTCGGCTACGCACTTGCTTTCGCCGTTCTTATCGTTACCTACTTTAAGGGTGATATCGCCGATAGCCATGGCGTATTTTTCACCGTAGTAGTTGGTAAATCCGTTTGTTCTCCAGAAGCCGGTGGCTACCGAGAAGGAGTTACCGAGATTGTAAGGAGCGGTAGTTGTGATGGTCGGCATGTCTCTTCCGGTTGCGTGGAGAGCGCCGTCTTTAATGCTACCTGTGTTGCCCTTGAAGTTTTCGGTATCGAACTTCTCGAAGGAGATTGTTTTGTCAAGGTTGATTACGGTCGGGTCAACCGGCTTAATGTTGAGGTAAGGAATGTAGCTGCCCTGGCCGCTTACGCCGATTGTAACGTTAGCTACGTTGAAGTAGTAGTCCTTGCTGATATCGAAGGTTGTTACTTCCTTGCCGGTTGCGGTGGAAACGAAGGCAAGAGCCTTGTCATTTCTGTAAACGGTAATCTTACCGAATTTGTTTTCGATATTATAAGTACCGATTGCAGAGTTGTAATCTTCGGTAAAGTCAATCTCGCCGATTACAGCACCCTGGTAAGAAAGCTTGCCCTGGTAAATGCCGAGACCATTGTTGTATTCAACAACAAATTCAAGGCTATTGCTGATGTTGCCGCCGATTTTAACGCTGAACTTGTCGTCGGTAGTAGAGCCTACTTCAACGTTCTTTGCGTATGTTGCGGCTACATTGAACAATGTACCAAGACGGAGCGGAGCAATAGTTCTTATTGTAGCGGATGTCTTGGTCTGGGTTGCGGGATCGTGCTGAACATAGAGATAGCCGTTGGCGTCGATGTATGATGTTCCGGCGTCGTTGGCATCGTCGGGGTTAGCGTTTCTGAAGTCGTCCTTGTTGAAGGAGCCGTTCCATCTAAGAGCCTTTGAAACAGCGGTGAATTGGTCACCGGTGCCACGCGGGTCATCGCTTTCAAGCGGGAGAACGGTAAAGGTGGCCATTACGATATTGTTGATTCTGCCGTTGGTGTCGTCTTCAATCTGCTGGCCGATAATCATCCAAAGTCCCGGCTCGGTAAGCTCGAAGGGTTCGCTTGAGTAAGCGTTGGAGTTACCGTAACCGGCCTGTGCCCAACCCATTTCCTTGTTGCCCGATTCGGTAACGAGGATATATTTTGCGTTAAAGATTTTACCGGTATGAACCTTGCCGTATACGTCGGTATAGTCGAAGGTGTTGTTGCTCCAGTAGCCGCCGTTTACAAGCTTATCGGTTACATAGAATACGTTGTTGCAGTCCTCGCTGAATGAGAGGTACTGGCCGAGGTAGCTGCTCGGAGTGTCAACGTAATACTTGATTTCGCGGGGCTGATAAGCATAGAGATGATCGTCGATGTTATCATACTTGCCCTTGGAGTTTGTGAATTTCTCGTTGAGTTTGTTTTCGGTAGGTGTTGCAGTTACAACGAAGGTACCAAGGTAAACAGATGTAACCGTGCTACCGGTCTTAACGTTACCGTAAACAGCATATGTACCGGTCTTTTCCAAGGTTACAATGGGCTTTTCGAGGTTTTCGGGCTTATTAACGTCGAATCCTTCGCCGTAGCCGGTTTCGACTTCAACATACATGTCGTCCTGGCCAAATGAGCTGGGAACATAGCCGTTATAACCGGAAGCGGCGCCCTTTACGCCGTAGATATAGATGTCCTCAACGGTACCCTGGTAGGTTTTGTCTCCCTTGCGGTACTCGAAAAGGTAGTTTGTCCAAAGAGTTTCGATGTAGATAGAGTCGGAAACGTGAATTTCCATAACGTCGGTACCTACATAGTCGCAGAATTTACCGGTTGTATCGTTTACAACGAGGTTAACCTTTTGCTTCTGGTAGTAGAAAGGACCACCGTTCCGAGAAATTTCAACGAGCTGGTCAATGATATCCTGGGTCGGCCAGAAAACTTGGAAACGGGCAAGCTCGTACTCGGTACCGCCGATGTTGGTAACAATGCGGTATTCGCCGGGCTTAGTGAACTCGTAATCGCCGTGGCCGTAGCCTACCTGCATCTTGTGGTCAACGCCCTCGGACTTAAGGTAAACGTCGTTAATCTGAACGTCTGAACCGGTCGGTGAACTAAATCTAACGTCTCTCCACCAGTGTGTGTTCTGGAGTTTGTCGCCTACAAAGAAGCTTGCAAATTCCATACCGTCAATCTTTACAGTGCTGGTTTCAAAGTTTACAAGGTTAGAGGGCTTGGCATCAGTAGTTACGTAATTTTCGGTGTTGCCGCCTCTTGTAGATATTTTAATTGTTCTTGAAGAATAGTTAGCGGACGGATCCTCTGTACCATGGTTAATTCTGGGGAGGGTGATAGATACGCCTTCACTCTTAACTCCTGCAGGCTTTTCGCCGGTTGCGGCAACGCGCTGGTATACAGTATATTTTGTATTCGGAGTAAGGTTTGCGAAAACGTTGCTTGACTGCCATGTTGTGCCGTCAATGCTATATTCATGTCCTTCTACCGGAGTAACGGTAATGGACTTATTGGTATAGCTTTCGATAACCGGCTTTTCAGCAGGGAAATTAATAGGATCAGCGTCAGTAACGGTAAATCTGCTGATAACCAAGGTTCTGGTACCAACGTTTGAGCCGTTTTGGACGGCGTTTTCAAGCTCGCAAATAATTTCGTAATTACCGGCGGCAAGAGTCACGTTGCCCAACTCACCTCTACCAACCGCTACACGCGAATTTGCGTTAGTGGTGGTATTCTTGATGTTAAGCCAGTAAATGTTACCGGAGGTGTATTGAACATCGGTGCCGTTATAGGTCCAACGACCGTTATAGTCTTTCCACCAACCGCCTTGATCGTTCTTAAGGGTATCGCCCGTAAAAAACAAGGTGGTATCGTAAGAGATTGCTTCTCCGTTAGCAAGCTCATAACTACCGATTTTAAAGTTAATCGTTTTCGGTGTATAAACACCGTCTTCGATTTTTCCCGGTGTTGCCGCGCTTGCAAAGCTCATTGCAACAGCAACCATGGTAACAAGCAAGCAGAGTGCCGCTAATACCGGAAGTACTCTCTTCTCCAAGATTTTTCTCATAGCATTTGCTCCTTTTTATTGACGGCGGGGCTTTACACGCCGCCTATAAATAATATGTAAGAACCCAAAACAGCCCCCTCTAATGGGCATACTATTCAGGCATACTACACATAATAAATTATACATATTTAGCCAGCACAAGTCAATAATAAAAATGATTTTTTTTAGTTTTATGTAAATTACCGAAAATTTGCATTACTTTTTGATATTTTAAGCAATTTACTATTCACGAGAGGACATTTTTCCAATGAAAAAGGATAATAAAAGGTGGCTTTCCTATCTTGGCTCGGTCGGAGTCGGATTTATTAATGGATTGCTTGGCGCCGGAGGCGGAATGTTGGCAGTGCCGCTTCTAAAAAATTCGGGAATTGAGCAAAAAAAGGCACACGCAAGCTCGATTGCTCTTATTTTTCCGCTTTGTATTTTCAGCGCGGTACTTTACCTTATAAAAGGCAGAGTAACCCTCGCCGATTCGCTCGGTTACATGCCCGCCGGAGCGGTAGGTGCCGTAATCGGCGCATGGTTGCTCGGAAAAATAAGCAACAAGTGGCTTAAACGAATTTTTGCGCTTTTCATGATTTGGGCCGGAGTGAGGATGTGGATGAAATGAGCACGCTTTACATGTGGATTGCGGGAATTTTGTCGGGAATTATCGGCGCAATGGGTATCGGAGGCGGCGGAATACTTATAATTTACCTGACGCTGTTCGCCGACATGGAGCAAATGGCGGCGCAAGGCATAAATCTGCTATTTTTTATTCCGTGCGCGGTTGTTGCCCTTATAATACACATACGAAAAGGGCGAATTGTATGGAAAACGGTTTTGCCGATGATTGTAGGCGGGCTTATAGGCGTTGCGGTCGGCTCATATTTCGCGGGAATAATAGGTTCGGGCATACTCGGTAAGGTTTTCGCCGTATTTTTAGTAGCCCTTGGCGTAAAGGAATTAATCGGCGGGTTCAGAAAAAAAGAAAACCAATAAAAAAACACGCTTTTCTTAACGAAAAGCGTGAACTTTTATATATCCTTTAATATTAACGTAAGAGCCTCTTCGGGGGAAACGCCTTTTACAAAGGCAATCTCGCTGCAAAGTGGGGCTTGAGCGTCGCGTTTAATGCGCTCGTCGGCAACGTGAAGATGTTTTCCTCTTGTAATAAGCTCCTTTTGGCGGCGATGAATAACGCGGATAATCTCAATTATCTCGGCGCGGTTGCCGCTGCGTAAGATTTCTTTATATTTTTCAGTACGTTCGCTGTCGTTTTCTATCCATTCGTCCGAACGATTGGAAATTCCCGACAAAACCTTGTCAAGTTCGGTAACCGAAATAACCGGTTGGATTTTTTCGACAAGAGCGGGACTGTCAACAGGGACATAAACGGCGGAATTTTGGGAAAATACAGGTTTAAGGACGTAGTATTCCTTGGTTACACCTTTCATGCGCTCTTTTTTCATTTCGGCGATTTTACACACGCCCGTAGCGCCGTAAATTACATAGTCTTCAACACTAAACATTTTACCCTTTAAAACTGACAAAAGAAAAAGCATAAACACAACACAAACTCCATGAAACAGACCGCCAAGCACAATATCATCTGTTTTGAGGCCGAATGGCAATACAATGAACAACCAAAAGA
>JAFNUO010000088.1 GCA_017383985.1 Clostridia bacterium
AGTTATATCGATTATTTTTATTGGGTGCTTGTATTATTGCCGTTTGCCCTTATCGGCCCAATTACGGCCGGCGCAGTTAAAGTTTCGCGTGACTTTGTTCGTGAAGAACCGGTATTTTTATTCTCTGATTTTAGAGACGCCGTTAAAAAGAATTTTTTCCCGTCTTTGATTATTTCGGCTGTTCAGTACGTTGCCGGCGCAATTATAATAAACGCCATATCGTTGTATTATGCCTATTTTGACGGACATTGGATATATATGGTAGGCTTTGCTGCGGCGTTGTTAATGGCGTTTTTGTTCATTGCTATGCATTTTTATATTATGCTTATGCAGGTAACATTAAAGCTCAGCTTAAAAAAGATATACAAGAATGCATTTTACTTTTCAATCATTTGTCTTGTAAGAAATATCTTTTTAGTTATTGGCCTTGCCGCATTGTTGTTCCTTTTATGGCTTGCGTTCAACTTTGGAATGGCTTTCCCGCTTGTAATGGCCTTCTTGGTATTAATTGTTCTTACTTTCTTAATCGGCTTTGTTTTCTTTGTAGTAATGTACGCGGTATATCCGCCAATTAAACGCGTTGTAATCGACCCGTATTACGCCGAGCATAAAGAGGAAACATCCGAAATGCTTAAAAAATCATCAAGTAATGATAAAAACGCCGAAGATAGTTCAAAGGATACGTCTGATAACGAAATCTCGCAAGAAAGTGAATATGTTTATCATAACGGACGAATGGTACATCGCTCTACATTAGAAAGCGAAATGCTTTTTAGAGATTAAAAAACTAAATTAAAAAGTCATCAACCAAATTTAGGTTGATGACTTTTTATTATTATATTAAAACATATCAAAATATAAGTTTTTTGGCGGTGGGGAAGTGAATGTTACTGTTTCGCCGTTGTTATCTTTAAAGGAGAGAGAATGTGACCATAAGCAAATATTATCTGCGGCAATTTTGCTTCCGTAACGGCGGTCACCGACAAGAGGCATTTTTCTTGAAGCAAACTGTACCCTTATTTGATGAGTCCTACCCGTGACAAGCAAAATTTTAACCAAAGACAATCCATTATGCTCGCCTAATAAATAATAGCTTAAAACGGCCTCTTTTACGCCTTTTCTCATACGCTTGACAACATATGATTTATTCTTAAAAGAGTCTTTAAACAGCAAATCTCGCATTTCTCCGCAGTTTTCGCTTGGTTTGCCTTCTATAACGGCAAGGTAATTCTTTTCAAAGGTGTGTTCAGCGATTTGCTTTGATAATAAAGCGGCCGTTTTTTTATTTCTTGCAAAAACCATAATTCCGCCAACGGCATTATCTAAGCGATGGATACAGAATATTTCGCCGCCTAAAGCCTCGGTTAAAAGCTTTGGCATATCATGCTCAGATGATATGCCAAACGGTTTAATACATATAACATAGTTTTCGTTTTGTTCGATTATTTGAAACATTTTAAACCTCTTTATAAAACACTTCAAGAACAAGTTCGAATAACTTTTCGGAATCGGGCGTAAAGTATGCGTGTTTTCCGTCGGATTCAATTGTACCTTCAATGTTTCTAAAATCAATTTCCATCGAACCGCCTAAAAATACCGACGCAAGAAAAGCAATTTTGTCAACCGAAAGGTTGTTAACCGAGTAATTGTTAATTTTGTTATAAAGATTAATCGGTGTGCTGATATCCTTTTTGGTCATGTCAATGGCTTTTTTTGAAAAGGATTTGAGGTAGTCAAGCTGACGTGAGATTCTGTACGCGTTTGATTCAGTAATTTTTATGTTACGGTATTGGACGTATTCGTAAGCGTCGTTTCCGTATAAAACGGTATTTTTTCCGGTCTTTTTCGACCAGTCGCGAGTATATGCAGGAACTTCAACCCCACCTACAGCGTCGTTTAATACGGCAATTGCCGAGTAATCAAGCGCCATGTAGGTGTTAATCGGTATTCCGCATAAGATGTTGGACGCGGACCAAACGCAGCTTTCGCAGCTAAGCTCCTTTCCGTCTCCGTACGCATAGGAAAGACAAAGCTGGCCGCCCTCTGTTCTTATATAATTTCCTTCTTTAGAATATATTTTGATGTCTGTCCAAGTATCTCTTGAAATGCAAATAGCCGTTGTTTTTCCGGTTTTTGTGTCAATAACTACCGCATAAACTGCGTCCGCTTGACCGTTTCTTCCGTTAATAGACGTTTTATCAATATCTTTTTTGTCAACGCCCATAAAAAGTATGGTTGTAATATCTTCGTTGTATATATACTGTTTATCACCATAAGAAATAATTCCGTTTGCATCAATAACTGCGTCAATATCGGGCGGAACAACATGAACATTCGGATTTTTAAGCATTGACGATTTTCCGGCAATTAATATAAATGTAATTGTATTAAGAAAAGCGATACAAATTACAAGTAAAACGGAAAGAATTACGATAATTGCTTTTTTTGCGTCTTTTAAAAGAGCTAAATATATAAAAAACCAAATAATTATCGTCGCAGATGAAAGCGTAATAATTGGAATTTTATAAAACTGTATGTCGGCAATGGTTACATATAAAATTGAAAATACAGAAAATCCGAGTATAGCAATACTAATTACCGCAAAAAGAATTTTTTTCCACAGTTTATCGAAAATTAAATACTTATTAATAAGTAAGCTCATCTTTAATTAAAACTCCTTGAACAAGATAGCGTTTGTTCGGTTTGCTTTTTGTTAAGCAGGTGCTTAATGTAACAATTCTGTCGTCGGTAGTAATTTCTACGTCGCGTAAGTTTTTGTAAATCGAATTTTTCTTTTGCACGCTCTCTAAATATTCGGCGTAAACCTCTTTGTCATAAAAATTAAAGGAATTTAAAATATGGCGGTCGTCATATTCGTATGCCGCAAAAATTTCATAGGTTAAAATGTGACCGCGGGTATAAATATAAAAATATTGATTTTCTTCAAAAAAGCTTTTGTTCTTAAATTTATGAAGGTGGCGGAACATAGTTCCGTTGGCCATATTATGACCGTAAATTAATGTGTTCGGGTCGGTAAAATCGCGTTGATTAAGCTTTTGGGTAAAAATCGCACCCGCTTTGGCCTTTTCTTTGTTAATATCGTGGTCAATGTAAAATAGGTCATCTTCGGAATAGCTTTGAACAATAGGGTAGTCAATTTTTGTGTTAGGTATGGTAATCCAGCCGTGTATATCCTCGTTTTCTTTTTCAAGTTCGTTAAAGTTAATTGGATTTTCAACGCGGGGAAGATCGTCGCTATTGTTGGAAACGGTGATATTAATTTCGCCCGACGATGTTTTAAACTTATCCGAATTAAAATTACCCATACTTAAGTTCCAAACAATAGTACCGATAATAATTGCAATAACAAGGAGTAAAGCAATAATTAAAATAAAAACACTTTTGTTTTTGATTTTCATATTGACCACCTTTAAAAAATAAAATCCTATCCTGAAACCTTTTAAGAATCAGGACAGGATTAATGTCGAAAGAAAGTAAATTATTCGGTTACAACCTTGTTCTTTAATACAAATACGCCTGCAATAGCAATTACAGCGAGTAAAGAAACAGCAACCAAAGTGTAGGAGTTGTTGTCACTGGTGTCAGGGGAGCCGCTACCGGTGTCAACGCTACCTGCGCCGGAAGAAGTACCTTCCTTAGTGTATACCGGAGTAATGGTAATGTCGCTTGAATATGTGAAGGTAACGGTTTCGTCGTCGATATCGCAATCAATAAGTTCGTAATCGCCTTCAATAGTCCATTTGTTGAACTTATAGCCGTCTTTTACGGTAACGGTAACGGTGTATGAACCGTCAGCATTTTTTTCACCTGTTGCGGTACCGCCGTCAACGTTTATAATTTGAACTCGATACTCGGGGTCACCGGAAGGGCTACCTTCAGCAAAAGCAAAAACAGGTAAAGACAAAACCAATGCTAAAGCGAGTACTAAAGCTATAATCTTTTTCATGAGAATATCCTCCTAAATCGGTTAAAATACTTTCCAATTACTGTTGCGTTAATTATAACATGTAGTTTTTATAATTTCAACTATTATTTTTTATTTTTTATTGATAAATTATAGTAATTTTTAGCTATTTTCATTTATTTTTATTTATTCTTTACTTATTTAATTTAATTTGTTAAAATATTTTTCGGATTTATGAGTTGGAAGGTATTTTTAATGACTCGAAAAAATAAAGAAATAGTCGGAGTTTTAAATAAAAAAAGCGCTTTTTTAAACGGGCTGAGAGACGGTATTCCTATCGGACTCGGCTATTTTGCCGTATCCTTTTCGCTTGGCATAGAGGCTCAAAACGCGGGTCTTTCGTTTTTTGAAAGCTTTTTAGCCAGCTTTTTTTGCAACGCTTCTGCGGGCGAAATGGCCGGCTTTACAGTTATTGCGGCCAAAGGTACTCTTTTCGAAATGGCGCTAATTACTCTTATAGCAAATATTCGTTATGTACTTATGAGCTTCGCTATTGGTCAGCGAGTTAATCCAAAAACATCAGTAATCCACCGCTTTTTAATTGCATACGGGCTTACCGACGAGATATTCGGTATTTCTATTGCAAAATCGGGATATATTAATCCGTTTTACTCCTACGGCGCTATTTTATGTGCGGGTCCTTGTTGGTGGGCAGGGACAGTTATTGGTAACATCGCGGGTAACCTTATGCCCATAAGGCTTGTTAGCGCGTTTAGCGTTGCGCTTTACGGAATGTTCCTTGCCATTATAATTCCTGCGGGGAAAAAGGATAGGATAATCGCCGCTTTAATCGCAATTTCCTTTGCGGCAAGCTTTTCCGCCTCGTATATTCCGTTTATTTGTGATATTTCAACCGGTACAAGAATTATTGTATTAACGGTTGTCATATCCTTGGCGGCGGCGATTTTATTCCCGCATAAAGGCGAAGAGGTGATCGATAATGGAAATTAATACATACTTTTATCTTACCGTAATGGCGCTTGTCACATATGCGGTAAGAGTTTTGCCTCTTGTTTTAATTAAACATGAAATTAAAAACAGAACTTTTCGCTCCTTTTTGTATTATGTGCCTTATGTTACCTTGGCTGTAATGACCTTTCCTGCGATTGTTGACGCAACTCAAAGCCCGATAGCCGGAATAGCCGCTCTTATAATCGGCGTTTTGTTGGCGTGGTTAGGGGCTAAACTATTTACCGTTGCGGCGTGCTGCTGCGTTGCGGTATTAATTGTTGAATTTATTTTAGTATGAAAAAAGCACCGTTTTTAACGGTGCTTTTTATTTTTAGATGGTTAATTCAATATTTACCTTATAAAGTTTTTGGAAGTGTTATCGGCATATTTCTTCGGCGTATCTTACCGTTTCCATGGCGTCCTTTGCGTATTTATCGGCGCCGATTTTTCTTGCATAATCCTCGGTTAATACTGCGCCGCCGACAACTGTTTTGCAATAAGGCGCCTTTTCTTTAATAAGTTTAACTGTTTCCTCCATAGCGGGTACGGTTGTTGTCATTAATGCGCTTAATCCAACCAACGGAGCGTTGTTTTCAACAACGGTTTTTAAAATTGCGTCGGGGGAAACGTCTTTTCCTAAGTCGATTACATTAAAGCCGTAATTTTCAAGCAGCAGCTTAACGATATTTTTTCCAATATCGTGAATGTCGCCCTTTACGGTTGCAATTACAACGGTTGCTTTATCGTTTTTACTAACTGTTTGCATATTAGATTTAATAATTTCAAAGGCGCTTTTTGCCGCCTCAGCGCTCATAAGCAGTTGGGGTAAATAAACCTCTTTTTTCTCAAAGCCTTTTCCAACGATATCAAGGGCAGGGATAATTTCGTCGGTTACAATGTCAAGAGGATTATGGGCCTTAATAAGCTCGCTTGTTATTTCACCCGAAAGCTCTTTTAAGCCCTTTATAATCGCTTTTTGAAGGTCGGAGTTATAATTTTCATCGGCTTTATTTGTAACCGAAACGGCCTTATTTTCGCTTATTTCAACCCCTGATGCAAAAACGATATAATCGGCGCAGTTGCTATCTAAATTATGAATTGCCCTATATGCATAATAGGTTTTCATCATTTCAAGGGAATAGGGGTTCATAATTGCGGCGGAAAGGCCGTTTTCAAGCGCTGAAGCGTAAAATACGCTATTTACAAAATCGCGGTTAGGTAATCCAAAGGAAATATTTGAAACTCCAAGAGATGTGTTACAACCGAGTCTCTCGCGTATTTCACGCATTGAGCCAAGCGTCGCAATAGGGGCCGATGTATCGGCGCTAATGGTCATAGCGAGAGTATCAAATATTATATCTTTTTTTGAAATTCCGTAATTTTCGGCTGTTTTAAGTATTTTTTCAGCGATTTTAACTCGACCTTCGGCGGTTGACGGAATTCCGTTTTCGTCAAGAGTAAGCGCAACCACCAAGCCGCCGTATTTTTTTACAAGCGGAAATACCGAATGCATGCTTTCTTGCTTTCCGTTTACTGAATTAATCATGGCTTTTCCGTTATAAACTCTTAAAGCCGACTCCATTGCTTTTATATCGGAGGTATCAATTTGTAACGGCAAGTTGATAATTGCCTGAAGTTCGCAAACCGCAGTTTTAAGTAGTTCGGGCTCATCAATTTCGGGTAAACCTACGTTAACGTCAAGAATATGAACGCCTTTTTCTTGTTGATTAATTCCTTCGTTTAAAATATAGTCAATATCATGCTCAACAAGAGCTTGTTTAAAACGCTTTTTACCCGTAGGATTAATACGTTCACCTATTAAAATCGGTTGTTTGCCGAATTCAACAACGTGAGTGTACGAAGAAACGCAGGTGATATTTTTCTCTTTAATATCAATTGGCTTAGCGCCGATTGTTTTTTGCGAAACCTTGCGTATATATTCGGGGGTGGTTCCGCAACAACCGCCGACGATTCTTACTCCTGAATTTATGGCTGATAAAACCTCGTCGGCGAATTCGTCAACGTTGATATCATAAACGGTTTTACCGTCAATAATTTTAGGTAAGCCGGCGTTAGGTTTAAGCATAACGGGTAGGGAGGAGCATTTAAGCAATTTATCTACAATCGGTCTTAACTGTTTCGGGCCGAGTGAACAGTTTGCGCCGATTGCGTCTACACCTAAGCCCTCAAGCATAGCAACCATAGCCTCTGGAGAGGCGCCGGTCATAAGCTTTCCGTCCTCGCCGTATGCGTTCGAAGCAATAATAGGGAGGTCGCAATTTTCCTTTGCGGCAAGAACGGCGGCCTTTGTTTCATAGCTGTCGCTCATCGTTTCAATGTAAATTAAATCGACGCCGTATTTAACGCCAAGCTTGACCGTTTCGGCGAAAACTTCAACCGCCTCTTCAAAATCAAAATCGCCAAACGGTTTAAGAAGTTTACCTGTCGGGCCGATATCAAGCGCAATAAATTTCGGTTGATTAGCGACACAGTTATCCCGGGCAATTTTTACGTTTTCAACCGCCGCTTTAATTATTGTTTCAAGCTCATCCGACGCGAAATTAAGCTTATTTGCGCCGAAAGTGTTGGTGTTGACGATATTACTGCCTGCGTTAAAATAATCGGTGTGAATTTTTTGTACAATACCGGCGTGGGAAATGTTCCATGTTTCGGGGTGTTCGCCGGCTTTAAGCCCTTGTTTTTGAAGAAGCGTGCCTAATCCGCCGTCGAAAATAACTATATTGTTCTTTAAAAATTCACGAAAATTCATTTTTATCACCTGATTATTTCTCTTTTAATCCAATTATCGCCGTAACCGATTTTGACGGCGTCATAAAAAGATTTTTGTTAAGCGAAACTCCAATATTTTTTGAAATTTCTAACGCACGAAAGATGTCTTTTTGAAATTTAATATCAAAATCGCCGTATCCGGGGCTAAATCGAGTACAGCAGTTTATATTAAAATTATCGTATTCCGCTTTAATATCGTCGCAAAAAGCGTCGCAAAGCGCTTCAACTCTTTCCGACCCGAATGCGTGAAGCATTATGGCCTTTGACGGCGCAATACGTTCGTATTTTTTTATAAGTCTGTCCAGCTCAATTCCAACCGTTGCGCAAAAAACAATTGCCTTATTGCATTTGCATAAATTTTTACACAAATCGCTTGAAGGAACTTTCATAAACCCAAAATCAACTACGTCATTTTCTACCGTAATATTAAATTCGCGGTAACAAACCTTAAAAACAAGTTTATTACACGATTCACTTGTACATTTTTCGATAAGCAAACATAATTCGTCGGTTGAATTTTTACAACCCGAGTATCTAAGAATTTCTTTTTGATTTACGGGTGGGTAGGGGTAGCTTTTAACTAAAACACAGTCGTTCATAATCCCAAAATATCCGATAAATTGCTTTGAATTTTCTCGGCAACGACGGGCTTGTTCATAGAATAAACGTGTACGTTGGTAACGTTGTTTGCGAATAAATCTATAATTTGGTCGGTTGCGTAAGCAATACCTGCTTGCTTCATTGCGTCGGGATTTGAGCCGAATTTATCTACGAGGCTTTTAAATCTTTGCGGCATGTGTGAGCCCGACATTTTTATTGCTCGTTCAACCTGATTTGCGTTAGTTATGGGCATAATTCCCGCAATTACCGGTACGGTAATGCCCGCTTCTCTTATTTTATAAAGAAAATTATAAAGTAAGTTGTTGTCAAAAAACATTTGGGTTGTTAAGAAATCGCAACCGGCGTCAACCTTTTCTTTAAGATATTTTATATCCTCTTTTTGGTTTGAGCTTTCGGGATGAATTTCGGGATAGCAAGCACCGCCGATACAAAAATCGGGGTTGATTTCCTTTAATTCGCGTACTAAATCAACGGCGTTGCGGTAATGCCATAAACTGCGGTCGGAATTTTCAAGTTCGGGGGTTAAATCTCCTCGTAAGGCCATTATGTTTTTTACGCCCGAGTTTTTGATATCCTCAATTCGCTCAAGTACAGTTTCTTTTGTAGAAGAAACGCAGGTTAAATGAGCCAACGTAGGCACGCCGTACATTTGTTTAATGTTTTTAGCTATGTCAAGGGTATATTTGCTTGTACCGCCGCCGGCGCCGTATGTAACGCTCATAAAAGAGGGTTTAAGCTTTGCAATTTCCTCGGTTGCGGTTTTTACGCTGTCAAATGCGGAGTCGGTTTTTGGAGGAAAAACCTCAAAGGATAGGGAAAGCTTTTCACTTTTTAGTAAATTTATAATTTTCATCGTTTTAGCCTCCGATTTTTATATTACAATAATATCATATAATGAACATTTTTCAAGGGTTTATATAAAATCTACAACCTATAAAAAATATAAGCGTGTTACTAAAATCGGTCAATGATTTAGTGTTAAATTCTATAAAAAAGAAAAACCCCAACGCACAAGACGTTGGGGGCCGCTAGAAATTAAATTAAAATTCCTAATCGACTAAAATTAGGCAGCGAGTTCATTAAGCTCGGTCTGCATAATGCAGTAGTTAGCGATCGGGAAAACAAGACCAAGGATTAAGTGAAGAATGGTTTTGTCCTCATGAGCGATACCCTTATCTGCGCAGCCTGCTGCAAGTTTCTTTTCTGTAAGATAGAAACCGATGCAAGGAATGAACCAGCAAAGCAAGAATTCAACAAGACCGCTATCGTTAGCATCTTTAACGCTAACAGCTTCTTTGGTCATATTGTATAACCAAATGAGGCCATAGATACCACAGGTAACGATGGATAAAATTACTGCTTTAACAATATTTCTATTCTGGATATTCATGACTTATCCTCCTTCCTCATGATTTGTTATTAAAATTTTAACACACTAAAGTAATTAATGCAAGTGAATTTTGAAAAAAATGTCGAAAAAATGTTAAAAAAGTTTTAACGTATAGATTTTTTAAAATGAATGTTATATTATCTTATTTATAAGAGGTGAGATTTTTGGAAAACGGAGTTATTAAAAAAAGAATTTTTAAGCTTTCTTTATTTTTTTTAATCGGCATAATTGCTTTTATAGCTGCTTATCTGATCATTGTTTATACCGGTTTTTCAATTAAATGCCCGTTTCATGTTTTAATCGGACTTAACTGTCCGGGTTGCGGTAATACTCGGGCGGTTATAAATATTATTCAATTTAAATTTTTAAAAGCCTTATCGTATAACTATTTGTTTCCGCTTGAGGCATTTTACATGCTTCGACTTTTATTTATTTCGTCAAAGAGTTATATTTTAAACGGAAAATTTAGGTTTGACGATTCAAAGCCTGCGCTTGACATAATTGTTATTGTTGTTTTAGGTTTATGGTTTATCATACGTAACATTTTAGGAATTTAGAACATAAATAAAATCATTTTTAACCGTTATTAAGGAAGTTGATAATTATGAAAGAAAGAAATCTTACTCGAAAAATTGTAATTGCCTCAATGCTTGCCGCGCTTACCTGTGTAGCGACAATGATAATTAAAATTCCGTCTCCTTAAAAGGGATATCTTAATTTAGGCGATTGTGTTGTTTTGGGTTGCGGATGGGTTTTGTCGCCAATTTTTGGATTTTTGTCGGCTGGGATTGGCTCGGCATTGGCTGATTTGTTTTCCGGATACGTTATCTATTCACCCGCAACCTTTTTAATAAAAGGATTAATGGTTCTTATTACACATTTTGGTTTTAAATTATTGCGCAAAAAAATATGAAATCTTACCTCAAAAATAATCTCCGGTTTTTTTGCTGAAGCTTTAATGGTGCTTTGCTATTTTGTTTTTGAAGGTTTTTTATATGGATTTGGTGCTTCGTTAGTAAACATTCCTGCTAACTGTATTCAGGGGATTGCCGGACTTATTCTCGGGTGCATTTTAATCAAGTCATTTGAAAAAAGCAAGATATCGTTTTAAACCTATTATTAAAAAAGGCGGTCATATGACCGCCTTTTCTTGATTATTTACGTTTTTTAACAACAAAGAATATAACTACGATGATAATTGCAATTACGATTACAGCAATTGTTATAATTACCAATGCTAAAATGACCGGAACTACCCATACAGGAAGGGAAGAGCTATTATCGGTTGTGATAGCTCCGTCGGTTATAATTACGTCAGAGCTTGTGACTTCATCTGTCGGCTCAGTAACAGCTTCTGTGGCCACTTTTTCCGCTTCTTTAACAACTAATTCAAATTCCGCGGTTGTTGCATAATCCTTGCCTAAATCCTCGGGAGTTGCTTTAATAACTACTTTGTATGTGCCGGCGGTGAGGGGAGTGCCTTCAATTTCGCCATGCTGAGTTAAAGTAACGCCCTCCGGCAAGCTGCCGCTTTCTATTGAATAAGCAACGTCGCTGTTAGTACATTCTAATTTTTCGGCGTATTCTTTACCTACTGTGGCTTCCGCGAGGCTTTTTGTAGTGATTTTAGGAATAAGAGTTTTGTCAATTGATTTGGGCACGGTAAAGGATTTGCTTTTTACGCTACCGCAAGGTACGACACAATCCGCATCGGAGTAAAGCGTTGCTTGGCAGTAAAATGTGGAGCCCATATCATTATTAGTTAATGTGATGGAAGCGCCGTCCTTGTAGGGGTTACCGTTTTTATACCAATAAAAAGATATTTGGCGCTCTAATGCGGCGTTGTACTCATCCGATGTACAACTTGAATCGTCCATAATACTCATGCAGGTTTGTGTTTTGTCTGCCGTTACGGTACCGCCGGCTTTAAAGCTACTGCTGCTTGTGAACTTGACTTCCATTCCTGCAGCGTAAACAGGGAGCGCCATAAAGGTTAAAATAACAAGACTCAGGATAATGCTAATTATTTTTTTCATAGTATTTCCTCCTCTTAAAACCAATTTTTTAAACCGCTTTATATTTAATTTTTATTGGTTTATATAAATTTTAACACAAAGATTTCCAACATTCAACAAAAACTACAATATTGCAACATTTTAATTTTTTGGTTATACAATCACAATGAAAATATAGTGAAAAGAAAAAGCACTTCTTAAGAAGTGCTTTTTTGGCAGAAGTGCTTTTTTGGCAAGTTGCACCGATTTAGATATCCATCTTTTCGCAATGGCTTTAATATTTTTTCTTTAAAATAAAGAACGATGCCCAAAACAGCACCAGCATCAGGCACACAGCGCCGCTTAAAAACATACAAAGCAAATCTTGTCCCAGAAGCTTGAAGATGATAGTACCTATGGCACAAATAATAATAAACAGATAACCTGCCCACGCCCATGCTTTGTTGCGGATAAAGTGTAAGCGTTCATCCGTTTCGGCAACCTCTCTTTTTTCACGGTAAGTCTTACTCCTGCTCAAACGGTAACTGCGGAGCAGACGCACAATACCAACGACCATCAAAGCAGAGCCCATACCGCTCCAAAATTCGTCTAACGTTTCCAAACAGCACAGAACGGTCAAAACAAGACCAAGCAAAAACCAGATTACACCAAAAACAATATCTTTTTTCTTCATGTTACTCCTCCTCAAAAATGAAAACTTCTTCAATGGTCATTCCAAAAAATGTTGCAATTTTATGGGCTAAAAGAATGGAAGGGTTGTAGCGTCCGTTTTCCAAAGAACTGATTGTTTGTCGAGATACGCCCATAGCTTTGGCAAACTCTTCTTGGAGAATCCCCTTTTCCTTACGAATAGCTTCTATTTTGTTTTTCAAAAAAATACCCCCTAAAAAGATATTTAGGATGTAAAGCTTACTTTACAAAACAAATATAACATAGATTTTATTGAATGTCAAGTAAACTTTACATAAAACACAAAATCCGCCCTTGATATCTATTGAATTCAGTTCATTTCCTCCCCGAAAGCCGTTTTCGGTGTAGGATATCTATAAATTTCAACCGCAAAAATTGGTAAGAAAAAAGTCCGAAACCACCAAGGTTTCGGACTTTTTTGCGCCGATATCTAAATCGGTTCGCACTGTTGGCAAGTTGCACCGATTTAGATATCGGCACTCATTTTTAAAAGATATTGTTGTGATTTTTCTGCAAAAACTGTTTTTTCGCAATTTTCTTTCACTGACATAAAACGGTAGATAGCTTCTTTTTTATCCTCTGCCATATATGCAGCAATTCCTTTAAGATAGTTAATATATCCTTGGGTTGCCTTTGAATTATTCCACACTTCAATACCACTAAAGTTAGAGATTGCTTCTTTATTTTCTTCGGATATAGCAACTAGCAAATTCATTGTTTTGAGAATTTTATTATACGCATCTTTTGCCTTTTGATTAAGTTTTTTCATATTATTCAAAGCACTTTCGTATTGCTTAACTGTTGCTTTCAAGGAATCAAAATCACCCAAAAAGAACTCGCAACGAGCCTTATTAAAAAGACCTGTAATCATCATCGCAGGCTTATTGCTAGCAATCATTTTGTTCGCATAATTTAGTGCTGCTTCAAAATTTCCAATATAGATAAAATCAGTGGCGTAAATATGGTCAATATTTTTTTGCTTATTAAGAACTACGTTAAGTGTTAAATGCTTTTGAGGATTACACTCCAAGTCCATTGATG
>JAFNUO010000089.1 GCA_017383985.1 Clostridia bacterium
ATATCGACAATCTTGCTTATCATGTTGACGTTACTCATGATGATAATTTTAACATTGAGGGCAAAATCGGCCACGACAACTTTCTTGTCTCAACCGAATTTTACAAAAATAATAGTACTATACATAACGTAAGCGACCTCGATAGCGAGCCGCAAAGCACACGCTTTGACAACTATTTTTGGCATAATTCCATTACCGTAATGCAGCTTATTGGCGATACGATTTATTATCTTGATAACCAAGAGGTTGCTTTAAAGAAATACGAAAGCGGCGTAATTACCAAGCTGCTCGATGCTTACAGTACCTATGGTTGGTATTTTACGGGCTATCCGCAAAATCAAGCTTGCCTTGCCTCGGCTGGAAACGAGCTTTTGTTTACGTCAAGTGAAGATGTTTATTCTTATAATATAACCACTAATAAGACGACAAGAATTTTCTCTCCTACGGAGGTATCAAACGGAAACCAAATTTACGGCTTTAAGTACGAGAAGGGATATTTGGTATGCCATTTATCAAAAGATTTAAGTACCTTTACGGTTCAAAAAAAGCTTTACGATAAGGAAGCGCCTTGCGCGGTTATAACCTCAACCAACGACGTTGCGGCTTTCCAAAAGGTAACCCTTACGATGTCCGATAACGTTGGAATAACGGGATATTTTTGGGGAACGAATAGTAACTTTGCCCGTAACACGTTTACGTTCACGACCGCAACAACCGCAATAACAGCAACCAAAACTATTACCGAGGCGGGAACATATTACCTTACCTTAAAGGACGCGTCGGGCAATGTTTCAAAAACCTATTCCGTTACGTTTTATAAAACAACCCTTGACGGAAACGGGGGAGAAGTAAGCCCTAAATCTGTGCTTACAATGAGCGGAAACTCGTTTACGTTCCCCTCCGCGACAAAGGAGGGCTGCGAGTTTGAAGGCTGGTCAACAAGCGCAACGGCCAAAGACGGCGTAACAACGCTCACTCCGACCGAAAACAGCACGTATTTCGCCGTGTGGAAGGTTGTTTGCGGCGATATAGACGGCGATGACAAAATAACGTCCGCCGACCTCGTGGAGTTACAGCAACATATGTTGAACATAACGACAATTAATAATGTTTCAGCGGCCGACATGAACGCCGACGGAGTAATCGACTCCGCCGACCTTGTAGTAATTCAATACATGATACTTGCGATGTAATAAAAAACGTCCTCAAGCCTATTATTGGCCGAGGACGTTTTTTTGTGTGTCAACTCCGATTATATGCAATTCTCGCGATTAACGATAATTTGATATTTGTGTACTTAACCAAATTTTATTGTCCATAAATATAGAAGTTGCTATACGGGTAAAAAAATACCCCCGTTTTTTATGAATTTGCACCAAAAAAACTTACATTTATGCCTAATTTATTACATATTTACAAGGAAAAATGCTTAATTCGCAAAAAAATGATATTGGCGAACAAATTTGTTTCATTTACTTTTATTATACAATGTAGTATAATCATCCATGCAAGAGTGATTTAATTTTTGATAATTTTGTTTATATTTTGGAGGTTCAATAAAATGAAAAAGGTAGTTTCTTTAATTTTAACGTTGGTATTTGTCGTCGGCGTGTGCTCTACTGCTGCTTTCGCAGCAGGTGGCGACGTTAATAATGATAACACCGTAAACGCAGCTGACCTTCTTGCTCTTGAGCAGCATATCCTTGGCGTTAATGTAATTGACGATATCTTTGCTGATGTAAATGGCGACGGCGTTGTTGATTCTGCTGACCTCGTTATCTTACAGATGGCAATCCTTATGCCTGAAGAAGACGAAGAACCCGAAATCCCTGAAATCGGCGACGGTATTGAAGACGGCGGTATTGAGGAACTTTAATCTCTAAAAAACTAAATAATAATCTAAAGCGCTTTGCAATAACGCAAGGCGCTTTAATTGTTGTATAATAAAAAAAGAACACTACGTTGTTGTATAATAAAAGAACCACGCGATAGTCGCGTGGTTCTTTGTGTTTTTATTCTGCTTTTAAATTATTTAAGTGCTTGGTGAAAAACGGTGCCGAGACGGCGAATACCTTCTACTATTTTTTCGTCGCTCATTGTGGAATAGTTAAGTCTAAGCGACGAACATTTTTTGTCCATGTCAACCATAAACGTGTTGCCGGGAACGTAAACAACCTTTTCGGCAATGGCGGCTTTGGAAAGCTCAAGCGTGTCGAGGTCGTGACCAAGGTCGCACCAAATGAAAAGTCCGCCGCCGGGACGAGTATATGTGATATCCTTGGGGAAATATTCGTCCATGGCGGAAAGCATGGTGCTGCACTTGTGAGCATAGTTTTCGCGCATTTTTAAAATTAACGCGTCAAGGTCAAACTGTGCCATGTATTCGGTAGCAAGCAACTGCGGAAGCATTGGCGTATGAACGTCGGAAATCTGCTTTGCTACAACAACCTTTGCGATAATCTCACGCGGAGCGCAAAGGAAACCGAGGCGCAGTCCGGGAGCAAGAATTTTCGAAAAAGAACCGCTATACATAACGATTCCGTCTTTGTCCATCGACTTAATTGTGGGAGTTTTTACTCCGTCAAAGGTAAGCTCGCCGTAGGGGTTATCCTCAAGAATTAAAATACCGTTTTTAAGCGCGATATCGTAAAGCTTTTTACGTTTTTCAACGCTCATGGTAACGCCCATCGGGTTTTGGAAAGTAGGAATAGTATAAATAAATCTTATATTCTTATTTTCGGCAATAACTTTTTCAAGAGCGTCAAGATTCATGCCGTCGCTTTCTACCGGCACGCCGACAAGCTTTGCTCCGTACGAGCGGAAAGCGTTGGTTGCACCGATAAAGCTTGGCTCCTCGACAATAACAACGTCGCCCTCGTTCACAAGGCATTTTGTAACAAGCTCAATGCCTTGCTGACCGCCCGAAACAACTATAAGGTCGTCGTTTTCGGTTCCAATACCCTCTGTGCGGTCAAGACGGGCCTTTATCGCTTCGCGTAAAGGGCCGTAACCCTCGGTAATGCCGTACTGAAGCGCGGTAACGGGGCTTTCGTGAAGTACCTTTGCGGCGATATCGGCAAGCGCCTCCGCGGGGAAAAGCTCGGGGTTGGGGTTGCCTCCTGCGAGCGAAATAACCGACGGGTCGGCGGCATATTTAAATATTTCACGAATGGCGGAGCCGCGCATTGTGCTCATGCGATTGGAAATGGTATATTCCATGATAAAATCCTTTCTTAGATGCGATAAATATCGGCAGGGTCTACGTCCTTGTAGCCCGCTTTGTTAAGAACGTCGGAGGCGGACTCAATATCGTCGGTGCGAACAACCATAATCGGCTTACCGCTTACGCTGCCTACACATACGTACATATATTCAATGTTAAGGCCTGCACCCGCCAGAATGTGAAGAATGTCGCCTGCGCCGCCCGGTGCGTCGTTCATGGCGATAGCAAGAACCTTTGTAACGCGAACAACAACTCCAATATCGCGCAAAATTTCAGCGGCGCGGTCAGGAGCGTCGACAATAAGGCGCAAAATACCGAATTCGGTGGTGTCAGCAAGAGTGAGAGCGTTAATGTTTATGCCTTCCTTTGCGATAGCGTCGGTGGCGGCACAAAGACGTCCCGGTTTATTTTCCAAAAATACAGAAAGTTGACGAACGGTAAACATAATTTAGCCTTCCTTTCGGTTATTATTACATTTTGCCTTTACGGTTGTCAATTACGCGTTTAGCCTTGCCCTCGGAACGGACAATGGATTTCGGGTTAACAAGGTGAACCTTTGCCGAAATGCCGAGCATAGAGCGAAGCTGTTCGGTAATGGTTCGCTCAAGCTTTTCGATAGATTTAATATCGTCCGAGAAGAAGGATTCGCTCATTTCAACGTTAACGTCGAAGGTATCGGTGTTGTTAACGCGGTCAAGAACGATTTGATAATTGGGTGTTAAGGCGTCTCCGCTAACCTTAAGTAAAACCTCCTCAATTTGAGAGGGGAATACGTTAACGCCGCGTATGATAAGCATATCGTCGGTGCGCCCTGAGGGCTTACGCATACGGATATGAGTTCTTCCGCAGGCGCATTTTTCGTCGGTAAGTGAGCAAATGTCGCGGGTACGGTAACGAAGAATCGGGAAGCCCTCTTTTGTTATTGTAGAAAATACAAGCTCACCCGTTGCGCCGATGGGAAGCACCTCTCCTGTGTCGGGGTCGATGATTTCGGGAATAAAATGGTCCTCCCAAACGTGCATGCCGCATTGATGCTCACATTCGCCCGATACACCGGGGCCTAAAATTTCGGAAAGTCCGTAAATATCGTAGGCTTTGATGCCAAGTGCGTCCTCAATTTTAAGGCGCATATCCTCCGACCAAGGCTCGGCGCCAAAAATTCCGATTTCAAGCTTAAGCTGGTCTTTAACGCCCATTCTTTCTATCTCTTCGCCAAGATACATGGCGTATGAGGGGGTACAGCACAACACGGTTGCGCCGAAATCAATCATTGTTTGAATTTGAAGCGCGGTGTTGCCCGAAGAAATCGGTATAACGGTTGCGCCAATTTTTTCGCCGCCGCCGTGAGCGCCTAAACCGCCTGTAAAGAGGCCGTATCCGTACGCAACCTGAACAATCGAAGCGTCGTCCATGCCAAGACCGTTCATGATACGTGCAACACATTCCGCCCAAATTTCAAGGTCGTTTTGAGTGTATCCGACAACAATTCTTTTACCGGTTGTACCCGAGGAGGCGTGAACGCGGACAATGTTAGAAAGCGGCTCCGCAAAAAGGCCGTAGGGATAATAATCTCTAAGGTCGCTTTTATAGGAAAAAGGAATAAGGTGTAGGTCTTCTACGCCGTGAATGTCGGAGGGCTTAAGCCCTTTGGCGTCCATGCGATTTCTAAAGCACTCTACACGCTCGTACATGCGGGCAACCTGGGCAACAAGTCGCTCCGACTGAAGCTCGCGGATTTGCTCGCGAGGCATACATTCAATTTCGGGGTTTCTAATGGGCATAGCGGTACAATTCCTTTCGTGTGGAAATTTACTTAGTTTTAGGGGAAGATGCGGGCGCTTTTTTAAGGTTGAGTATAATACCAAGCGCAACCGACAAAAGCGCGGCAAGCATTACCTGATACTCCGACGGGAGCATAAAGGTAAGGGTATGAGCGGGAATCCAAAAAAGCGGAACCGTTTTAAACAATGTGAAGGATACAAAGCGCTTCCAGTCAACCGTATCAATAATAGCGGCAAGGGAAACCTTTTTGCCGTTTGCGGCGCGAAGCGCAAGGTATGTATCGGAGCATTTATGAACGGCCATAAAGGTCGGGCCAAAGGTTAAGTTCATAGTAGCGCTTGTAGTAAACGCGCGAACAAGCTTGTACCAAAATTCGGGCAAATCTTTTCCGGGGATAAGGCCGTTTTCAATTATTGCGCCCGAGCCGATAAAAAGCATTTTCATCATATAGGTAATCCAAATTCCGATAAGTCCCCAAATTATGATGCGTGCAATCAAATAGGACGGCTTTTGCCACGACCCCGTCGACATACGAACGGCGATAATCTCGCCCGCTGTTGCAAGAAGGGCAAATTTAACAAAACCCATAATAAAGGGATGGTCGGCGGAAAGAGTTTCGAATATTTCGCGAGAAAAGGGTATAGCGAGTACGGCGGCAAATAAAACGAATACACAGATAATAAAGGCAATCATTGCGCCGCCGTATGTTTTTTTAACGTTGGACATAATAAATCTCCCTTAGTTCATTAGTGGTTGTAACCAAGGTCAAATGCACGCAGGTTAACTTCAAGGAACTTGGGCGGAACGGTTTCGGTTACCGCCTTTTTCCAAACGTCATAGGGAATGTCGGTGCTTTTAGCCATAAGACCGATTAAAACTACGTTTACGGATTTAATGCTACCCGCTTCGGTTGCAAGCTTAAGCGCGTCAACCGAAGTGGTTGCTACCTTTTCGGAAAGCTTATCCAAAATGTTTTCGGGATATTCGGCCGCGCCGGTGATAACGGGCATGGGATTTATACGCTGGTCGTTTACGATAAGACGGCCGCCTTCTTTAAGATATGGAAGAGCGCGGTAAGCCTCAAGAAGCTCGAAAGCGAGGATAATATCCGCCTCGCCGCGGTCAATTATCGGCGAGTGTACCTTTTCTCCAAATTTTACGTATGTAACAACGCTTCCTCCGCGTTGGCTCATTCCGTGCACTTCGGAAACCTTAACGTCGTAACCCATGTCGATTACGGCGTGACCGAGAATACGGCTTGCGAGCAGGGTGCCCTGACCGCCTACGCCTACAATCATAATTTTTTTAGTATCAGCCATGGTTTTTATCCTCCTTTGTGCCCGCTTTTTTTATTGCGCCAAAGGGGCAAACGCCGATACAAAGTCCGCAACCGTTACATTGGGTTGCGTCGATATGTACCGTTCCGGCGTTGTCCACGCTTATGGCGGGACAGCCGAGCTTCATGCAGAGCTTACATTTGCGACATTGGTCGGTGATTTCGCAAAGCCCGTCGTATTTAACCGATTTAAGCAAAGCGCAGGGACGCTGTGCGATGATAACCGATACGTCGTCACGTTCGGTTTCTTCTTTAACCGCCTTTTCAAACGCTTTAAGGTCAAACGGGTCGCAAACGCTAATGTGCTCAATTCCAAGAGCGCGGCAAAGGGCGATAAGGTCAACCTGACGAGTGGCCTCGCCGCGAATTGTGCGTCCTGTTGTGGGGTTTTCCTGATGTCCGGTCATGCCGGTTATGGAGTTATCAAGAATAATAACGGTGTTGGCGCCCTTGTTGTAAACAATGTCGGAAAGACCGGTAATACCCGAGTGCATAAAGGTAGAGTCGCCGATAACCGAAACAAGCTTTTTGTTAAATTCGGCGCCCTGAACCTTTGCCATGCCGTGGGCGGCGCTTATGGAGGCGCCCATGCAAATGGTTGTGTCAACCGAGGCAAGCGGAGCTACCGCGCCGAGGGTGTAACAGCCGATGTCGCCCGAAACGGTAAGACCGAGCTTTTTAAGCACATAGAATGTACCTCTGTGCGGACAACCGGGGCAAAGCACGGGAGGACGGTTGGGAATAACCTCTTCGGCGGCTACGGATGCGGGTGCGTCGGTGCCAAGAATTTTCTTTGCAATCATTGTGGGGGTATATTCGCCAAGAAGCGTAAATAATTCCTTGCCTTCAACTTTAATGCCGAGCGCCTTGCACTCGTTTTCGATGAACGGGTCAAGCTCTTCAATAACATATACCTTGTCGCAGCTTGCGGCGAAATCAGCAAGCTTCTTTGCAGGAAGCGGCCAAACCATTCCAAGCTTGAAATAGTTTACCTTGTCGCCAAGAGCCTCTTTGGCATATTCATAGGCAATTCCGGCGGTAATAACGCCGATTTTGCTTCCGTTATCTTCAATTTTGTTTACGGTTGCCGTTTCGGCCCAATCGCTAAGCGCAAGGGTGCGTTCCTCAACTATAACGTGACGTCCCTTTGCCATAGCGGGCATCATAACGTTTTTGGCGATATTCTTTTCGTAAGGCTTAACGGGGTGATTTTCACGCTCGCCGATTTCAACAAGGCTCTGCGAATGAGATACGCGGGTGGAAAGACGTACAAACACGGGAGTATCAAATTTTTCGCTAAGGTCAAAGGCAAGCTTTGTAAAGTTAAGACAATCGGCCGAATCGGCGGGTTCAAGCATGGGAATTTTGGCCGCACGAGCATAGTGACGTGAATCCTGCTCGTTTTGGGAGGAATGCATACCGGGGTCGTCGGCAACGCAAAATACTGCGCCGCCGTTTACGCCGATATAACTATCGGTGAAAACGGGGTCGGCCATAACGTTAAGACCAACGTGCTTGCAGCAGCTCATGGCGCGACCGCCGCCGATTGCGGCGCCGATAGCTGCCTCAGCGGCAACCTTTTCGTTCGGAGCCCATTCGCAGTAAACCTCCTCGGCGGGATATGTGGCTATGTATTCGGTGATTTCGGTACTGGGTGTGCCGGGATAGGAGGAGACGAAGCAAACGCCTGCCTCATATGCGCCACGGGCAACGGCAGCATTTCCTAGTAATAATTGTTTCATATAAATTTCCTTTCTTTGGCGAATTACTTAATTTGTTGAGAAACGAGGCTTTCTCCGCAATAAATTTCGCGAAGCTTCGGTTTTTCAATTTTTCCGGTGGGATTTCGCGGAACTTCCGCAAAAATAATCTGGCGTGGACGCTTGTAACGGGGAAGCGAGGCACAGAAGTTGTCAACCTCCGTCTGCGTAAGCGAATATCCGGGCTTCACTTCAATAATTGCGGCGGCAATTTCGCCCAATCTTTCGTGCGGCAAGCCAATAACGGCAACGTCTTTTACGGCGTCGTGACGTCTGATATGATTTTCAATCTGGACGGGGTAAAGGTTTTCGCCGCCGGTTATAATAACGTCCTTTTTGCGGTCAACAAGGAAAATAAATCCGTCCTCGTCTTCCATCGCCATGTCTCCCGTAAGGAGCCATTCTCCGCGCATTACCTCGGCGGTTGATTTTTCGTCGTTATAGTAGCATTTCATGACGCCGGGACCTTTAACGCAAAGCTCGCCGACTTCGCCTTTTGTAACGGGGGTTCCGTTTTCGTCGGCTATCAAAACTTCCCAACCGTAACCGGCTTTGCCAATTGCGCCTACCTTGTGAATGTTATCTACGCCGAGGTGAACGCAGCCGGGGCCGATTGATTCGGAAAGTCCGTAGTTTGTGTCGTACTTGTGATGGGGGAACAAGGCAAGCCAACGTCGAATAAGTGACGGCGGAACGGGTTGCGCGCCGATATGCATAAGTCTCCATTGGTCGAGCTTATAGTTTTCGATATTAATTTCGCCGCGGTCGATAGAGTCAAGCAAATCTTGCGCCCACGGAACGAGCAACCAAACGATTGAGCAATTTTCCTCCGACACGGCGCGTATAATCCATTCGGGCTGTGTGCCTTTTAACAAAACGGCGCGACCGCCGACAAGGAAAGAACCGAACCAATGCATTTTTGCACCCGTGTGATAAAGCGGCGGTATGCATAAAAATACGTCTTCGTGGGTTTGTCCGTGGTGTGCCTGCTCGCATAAAGCTGCGTGCATAAGAGCGCGGTGGGAATGAAGAATTGCTTTTGGGAAACCGGTTGTTCCCGACGAAAAATAGATAGCGGCGTTATCGTCCTCGGTAATATCAAAATTGGGTTTTTCAAACGAGCAATAACGAATCATATCCTCGTAGTTATCGGCAAAGGTAGGACAATCCTCTCCGACATAGAACATGTGTCCAACGGCGGGAAGCTGGTCGCAAATTTGCTCAATACGGCCTATAAATTCGGGGCCGAAAACAAGAACGGTACAATCGGCCTTTTCAAGACAGTATTTAATTTCGTCGGCGGCGTAACGGTAGTTAAGCGGAACGGCGATTGCGCCTGCTCTAAGAATACCGAAATATATGGGAAGCCATTCAATAGAGTTCATAAGAAGAACGGCGACCTTTTCGCCCTTTTGGCAACCGCGCGTAAGTAACAGGTTGGCGAAACGGTTTGCCTTTTGGTCAAACGTTTCCCATGTTATCTCGCGGCGAAAAGGCTGTCCGGGTTCGGGCTGCATAAGTGCATAGTCTCGCCAGGTCAGTCTGCCCTCGGGGTCAAAATGAGGATTAATTTCTACTAAAGCCGTCTCTTTAGCATATTTTTCTGCATTTTGAGAAAGAATATCAATAATAGTCATAGGGGGCTCCTTTTTACGGTTTTTGCGCGTAAAATATGTAAAATATGTCTGCGCATACTATATATAAAATA
>JAFNUO010000090.1 GCA_017383985.1 Clostridia bacterium
GCCGACATTGGGGTTTTTCCGCCCAAAGACTCTATCGGCAAGTCGGCCATACCGTCGCAAAGAATTACTACATATTTCATTTTGGAATCACTCCTTAAACAATAGCTTTATTTTACCACACATATTCCATAAATGGAATAGGTATCAAAATTTTTTGCTTTATTGACAAGGCGGGGTTAACATATTATCATATTATTATACATTTTTTATTATAAAAGGCAGGTTTACCGCATTGACAAAAAGAAAAAAGCTGGCTTTTATCCCGTTTGCGGCGGCGGCTTTGTTCGTCGGAGCCATTTTAATAGCCGAGGCCGTAACTCCGCTTGACCGACTTCATTCGGCCGACGATTACGAGTTTCAAAACGTTGCCGTTGGCGGCGACGTGTCCATCGACGGCGAAATTGTTTATTACATTAACCAAAACGGGAACATTCGCGTTAAAAGCGAGGCCCACGATTTTAAAATAGCCGACAGCGGCGAGATGTTGCAGGCTTGGGGCAACGGCGTTATTTATAAAAACGGCGGCGAAGTTATTCATTCCGACATAAGCGGAACAAAAAAACGCACCGTTTTAGAAAACGTGAGCGACTATTTCCTTTCGGGAAATTGGATTTATTATACCGAGAAAAACTCCGCAACGCTTAAAAAAATACGCATAACCGACAACAAAAAATACGACGTCGGCGTTAAAGTTAACGGCGATTTCGCCGTTAGAGGTAACACCCTTGTTTTTATAGGAGAAAAAAACTATCTTTATTCCGCCCGCACCGACGGAAGCCAAGTTAAACCCTTTCTTGGCCGAAAGATTGACAGTTTTATGTTTTACGGAAACTATGTTTACTTTCTGTCCGACGGCGAAATTAAATCGGTTGCAACCGCAAACACTTCGAGCATTCACACCTATTTTGCCGCCGACTGCTTTACCGTTTACGGCGACAAACTTTATTTTATAAAGGACAACGAGTTAAAAGTGCTTGACCTTATCGACCCCGAAGCCAAGCCGAAAAAAATAAAAACAAAAGGCGAAAATCCGACAAAGGTTTACGTTTCGGGTAAAAAGCTTTACTACTATCTTGCCGACGGCTCGCTTTACCGCACCGACCTTTACGGCTCGGGTACCGAAAAAATGAAATAAGCATCAAAAAAACCTCCAACCGAAAAAAGGTTGGAGGTTTTTAATTTTACGTTTGATTACTCGTTATCCTTCTTGTCAAACTTATTTCCGAAGAAGTTGAGCAAAACGGTTACAACAATTATTGTACCGATAACAAGCATGATACCAAGCATGCCAACGCCCATATAACCGAGGTTGTCGATAAAAGCCATAGGATTAAAATTCATAATTTTATTCCTCCTATTACATAAAGAAGTTGAGTATCAAGCCGCCGGCGATAACCGACGCAATTTGGCCCGATACGTTAACGCCGATTGAATGCATAAGCAGGAAATTCTGCGGGTCCTCGGCGAGTCCCATTTTGTGAACGATACGGCCGGACATCGGGAAGGCCGAAATACCGGCGGCGCCGATCATGGGGTTGATTTTCTTATTCTTTGGCAAGAAAATGTTGATAAGCTTTGCGAACAATACGCCGCCCGCGGTATCGAAAATAAAGGCAACAAGTCCGAGACCGAGGATAAGCAAGGTATTGAACGAAAGGAAGTTCGCCGCCTCCATTTGGGACGCGATGGTGATACCGAGGAAAATTGTAATAAGGTTAGCAAGAACCTTTTGAGCCGTTTCGGAAAGGGAGTTAAGCACGCCGCATTCACGAATGAGGTTACCGAACATGAGGAAACCGACAAGCGAAACCGAAGCCGGCGCAACAATACCTGCGATAATGGTAATAACAATCGGGAAAAGAATTCTTGTGCTCTTTTTAACGTCCTTCTGCTCGTACGGCATACGGATAAGACGCTCTTTTTTGGTTGTAAGAAGCTTGATAACCGGCGGCTGGATAATCGGAACAAGCGCCATATATGAATATGCCGCAACCATTATTGCGCCGAGGTAGTTTGAGTCAAGCTTTTGCGCAACTACGATAGATGTGGGTCCGTCAGCGGCGCCGATAATTGCGATTGAAGCGGCGTCGTTAATATCAAAGAACATCGAAGCGGCACAAAGGGTAAAGAAAATACCGAACTGGGCCGCGGCGCCGAAAATCATAAGCTTAGGGTTGGAAAGAAGCGGGCCAAAGTCAATCATTGCGCCGATACCGATAAAGAGGATAAGGGGGAAAAGTTCGTTTGAAATTCCCGCGTCAAAAAGGGTGGTCAATGCACCGTGTTCAACCGAAAGCCCCTCGGTTCCCTTGGCAAGCAGTTCTTGATACTTCGCTTCCGAAATAACCTCTCTTACCTGTTCTCCGCCTTGTGTAAACTCATAAAAATAGCGGGTGATAGCGCCCGAAATAGGCAGGTTGACAAGAATTGCGCCAAAACCGATAGGGAGCAAGAGGGTAGGCTCCATTTCCTTTTTAATCGCAAGGAAAATAAGAGTTCCGCCGATTGCCCACATGACAAGCATTTTCCAGTCAAAGTAGGCAAAATTTTCGAATAGCTTTAAAAGCTGTTCTAACATTTCCATTTTCTTTACCTCTCCTTTTAAAAAAATAACCCTCATTACC
>JAFNUO010000091.1 GCA_017383985.1 Clostridia bacterium
CCTCTTCCTTTGCGTGGTGGATTTCTTCGTTTCGGGCAGGCATTTCCTGTTCAGAACGACGATATATTATGTAAACCTTTTCGGCACCCATACGCTTTGCTGAACGGGCAGCGTCCATAGCGACGTTACCGCCGCCGATTACCGCCGCAGAGTTGAATTTAAACAACGGAGTGTCATAATTCTCGTCAAAAGCACGCATAAGGTTTATACGAGTTAAAAACTCGTTAGCGGAGAAAACGCCGTTAAGATTTTCGCCCTCGATTCCCATAAAATTGGGAAGTCCGGCGCCGCTTCCGATAAAGATGGCCTCAAAGCCCATTTCAAAAAGCTCGTCAACGGTAAGCACCTGACCGATAACCATATTGGTCATGACGTTAACTCCCATTTGCTTTAAGTTTTCAACCTCTTCACGGACAACACGCTTGGGAAGACGAAATTCGGGAATTCCGTAAGATAAAACGCCGCCTGCGGTATGGAAAGCTTCAAAAACAGTAACCTCGTAACCGAGCTTGGCCAAGTCGCCGGCGCAAGTAAGTCCCGAAGGGCCTCCGCCGACAACGGCAACCTTTTTGCCGTTGGTTTTGGGCTTTTCGGCGGTTTCTTTGCCGCTCATATAATCGGCAACGTAACGCTCAAGGCGGCCGATTGCTACGCTTTCGCCCTTTATTCCGCGAACGCATTTTGCCTCACATTGGGTTTCCTGGGGGCAAACACGACCGCAAACGGCGGGAAGCGAACTTGTTGATTTTATAATCTTATATGCGCCCTCTATATCCCCTTCGGCAACCTTAGCGATAAATTCGGGGATACGTACGTTTACGGGACAACCCGATACGCAGGGCTTAGTTTTACAATTAAGGCAACGCGATGCCTCCGCCGCCGCCATTTCGGCGGTATAGCCAAGAGCAACCTCGTCAAAGTTGGTGGCTCTAACCTTCGGGTCCTGCTCGGGCATAGCTGTTCTTCCGATTTTCATATCAGCCATTGTCAGTCAACTTCGCTTTCATGAGATTACAATGCTCGTCGCGAGCTTTTCTTTCCTGTTCGGCGTAAATTTTGCTACGCTTGATCGCCTCGTCAAAATCGACAAGGTGACCATCAAAGTCGGGGCCGTCAACACAAGCAAATTTAACCTTGCCGTCAACAGTTACGCGGCAACAACCGCACATTCCCGTACCATCAATCATATATGAGTTCATACTGATAATAGTTTTTATGCCGTATTCCTTGGTAAGATTGCAAACGGCTCTCATCATCGGGAGCGGACCGATTGCGATAACAAAATCGTAGTTTGCTCCGTTTTCGATTTCTTTTTTAAGGGCGTCGGTTACAAAGCCCTTGCTTCCGTTAGAGCCGTCGTCGGTCATAAGAATAAGCTTATCACTGGCGGCCGACATTTCGTCCTCTAAAATGATGAGGTCGGTGTTGCGGAAGCCGGCGATCATATCAACGTAAATACCCTTTTCTTTCATGGACTTAGCCTGCGGATATGCGATAGCGCAGCCTGCGCCGCCGCCGATTACCGCCGCACGGGTAACGCCGTCGTGCCCGGTTGGTTTTCCAAGAGGGCCAACAAAGTCAATTATGCTATCACCCTCGTTAAGAGTATCAAGCAGCATGGTTGTCTTGCCGACTTTTTGGAAAATTATTTGTACCCAGCCCGCTTCTCTGTCGTAATCGGCAATTGTAAGCGGAATGCGTTCGCCCGTTTCGTTAACGCGAAGCATTATGAACTGGCCCGCCTGCGCTTTCTTAGCAACAAACGGC
>JAFNUO010000092.1 GCA_017383985.1 Clostridia bacterium
AATTGCCGCAAAATCAAAGACGCCCTGAAACAGATTCCCAAAGACAAATTCCCGGTTTTGACAACCATCCGTATCATCAGCGAGGACAATAGGCGTTTTTATAAATTCACGTAGATTATGAAACGAACTTATTACAGCGAGATGCCGCCGGAGTTTGAACGCGAAAAATTTTCTGCCGTGCTCCGGCTCGACATCCAGGATGAATCCGCCAATGTCGAGGCACAGGGCGACACGCCGCAATATTCCGCGCTTGAATTTCGGCTCGCCGACCCCTATGCACAGCAACAAAATGCCTTCGTCGAAACTGCATTCGTTAATCTCTTCGGTAACGACTACGAAAACAAGTTGATTAACGAATATAACGCCGCAAAAATGGGAATGTACCCCGACGGCGAAATGGAGCAAAAGATAACGCGCTACCGTTCATTCTTGCAAGAGCGTGCAGCCTACAAGTCGGAAATCGAGCGCATCTGCAATGAACACGGAATTTCGTAATAATAATAGCCGCAAAAGTATTAATTTTGTGGCTATTATTTTTTTTTTTACTATTATTATTATTATCTTTGCTAATGAAATCATTAACAGTTACACTATTAAAAACATCGTTATTATGAACCTTAGCTCTAACTATCTGCAAAACCTTATCAAGAGTTTTGCCGTTAAAAACTGGCAGAAATACACATTCAAACGTGAATGGCTCTCTGTCATCGTGTTGCTGCTGGTGCTGCAACTTAGCACCTCGGCAGTCTCAATCTTCTCCGGCTTCTTCTATCTGGATAATTTCTTCTTCTCTTTCCTCAATGCCGAGGCAGCGTCTAAGGTGTTCGCAATCATCGCGCTTATCTTGATAGAAGGCCTAAACATCCTCTTCCTCTCGAAGTTCTTCAAATTCGCGCTACGCCTCGACTTCCTCACCGCTTTGATGCCGCTTGCGTGTGCGCTAATTACCTTCTCTATTTCCTTCGTGACGTCCACCAACGGTATCGCATTGTTTGCTTCGAAGTCTGAGGATTTGACGAAGGTAATTGAAGCCAAGTATAAGGACTTCGCCGAGACTGCGAAGGCGGAATGTGATGCGAATGTCGCTCAGCTCACAACGTACATCGAGACTATCAAATCCAATCCCGAAAACTGGTCCAATGGCCGCCGCTGCGTACTTTCCGAAGCTCAGAACCGCGAACTCGCTACTGCTTACACTCGCATAGAGGAGTATAAAACCGCATATCGAAAGACCTGCAACGAACTCGACGCAAAGAAGGCCGAGGAACTCCGCGCAAACAATTCTCAGACCATCGCCACCGCCGACAAGTATTATAAAATTGTCGCTTTTATAATGCTTATTCAGGTGGCAGTGTCGGCTGCATTGTGGTTTTTCTGGTCGAAGATTTCAGCTCAGGACGCAGCCGATGTCGAGTACCGCGAATCCGTTGACGCCGTGTATGACAAGGCAAACAAGCTGATTGACGATGGTTTGTCAAATGTAATTACACAGAAATTTGGCGTGATTACAACCGCCTTTGCTAAACTTAACGACGATTACGCCAAGTTGCAACCGGCACAAATCGCCGCCAAAACGCCGCAACGCCGCACAGGTTTCGCCATCCCAGAAACGTCAGAAACGGATGCCGGAAACACACCAAAAACGCCCGAAACGGAAACGCAAATTAACGCCGCCACGGTTGCCGTGTCTGACGTTGCAAACGTGCCGTTAACGGCTCAAAATGCCGTTAACACAACCGCCGCTTGTGAGCATTGCGGCAAGGCGTTAACGCCTTCACAAATCGTCCGCCACGCCAAGTATTGCAGCCCCCGATGCCGCGTTGCTGCTTACAATGTGCGCAATCCAGACCGCAAACCAATCGTAATCGCGAACCAATCATTGAAAGACTAATCTATATGTCAGACCATCGGTTAAAAGGCAATCTCGCCGTAATGTATCAAGTTTTCCTTAAATGGAAGGCCGCACAACCGCGATTCTTTATCGTATATTGGTGGTGGAAGCAATCTTGTTTAGATGATGCGCGCTGCTACTGGATTGCCGATATATTTCACGGCATCGGCTACCCTAAGCGCATCGGCAATACCGTTCGCGCTATGTCGATAATGGGTGGCGAACGTGATTTCTCTGTGAAAAATTGCAAGATTTTCTACAACAAGAAGAACGCACAAAAATTCTGTCAAGCCAAGAATAAGGAACTTCGTTCGTTGCCGAATCTATTCTCTTAGGCTTCGCTTCATAAACTTCGCATCATCTTAGTTGGTTCTATAAAAATAGAACCAACTTTTTTTTGCATTTTGTTTGGTTGTTATTATTTTTTTTTGTAATTATGCGCTGTAATTCTAATCTTTAATACTATGGCACTTATAGATAATATTTTGAATGGTATCGACAAAAGCAAAGGCCGCTATGTTAAGACGCAATATCTCATTGATGGTGTTCCAGCTGGCCATACCGATGTTATCGCTTTTTGCCGTCGCAATGGCATCCACCTCGCACCGGGCTCTCGTAAGTCATATCTCGAAGTTATTGCTGCTGAGGCTGACAAAGGCAACCCGAAGGCGATGGACTTACTTAATCGCATTACTGTCATTCCCGCTCATCGGGAGTACGATTAATCTTTTGCGAACCTTGCTTAAAATCATCAAAGAGCCGTGCAACTCCATTGCACGGCTCTTTGGTTTCTGCTAATATGCGCTGTGAGTACGCCAAATGCGGATGCCCCTTGTTGGTTCATCAATAGCCCGACAACTCAAACCAGCCAATCACGGTGTAAAATCGAGGTGTTTTATGTGTTCGTTGCCGTCTGTTTTCGCTCTGTCTGTATAGACGTCGGTAATGCTGATAGAGTGATGCCGCGCTTGGTCTCGGACTTCGCTGACATTGAGCATCGCAATCATCTGAGTAATACCGCTATCTTTGAGGCTATAAAATTGATAGCACTCCGGCAGTCTAAGTTCCTGCCGTACCATCAGCCATTTGCGTCTCAATATCTTGTCCGTGCAAGGCTTCTGCGCCGGTTTGAAATCGTGGCCTATCAAGTAGTAATCATTTGGAGCGTTATGTATTTGCAAATCAATCATATAGCGCACAATGTTTTTCGGTATCGTCACCGTTTGCGCCTTCTTATTCTTACTAATAGACGCCGCGATGTAGATTGTCTGTTTCGCGAAATTGACCGCTGATAACCGCAATTTGCACATCTCAGACGGCCGGATAAAACAGCCGTAAAGAAGATAGCAAGCAAGCAAAAAGTGTTTGTCAGTGGCTCCCAGATGATTGAATATGGTTTGTAGGACGTGCGCCGGAATCGCCTCTCTCTTCTTCGCTGCCGTGCGCATCGCCGTAATTGTCGCAGCCGGATTCTCTGTTATGTAATCGCGGTTCTTACAGTATGTCAGGAAGGTTTTGAGGGTTTGTAAATAATGATTGCGAGTTACCGCCGATACTTGCCGCTCTATGTATAAGTAATCCAAGAAGGCGTTAATAACTGACGCTTTCACTTTGAACATATAACAGTCGGTGGTGTGGTGTGCAAATGCTGTAAGATGTTGGTAGTAGTCGGTATAGGTGTCTTTGCAGATGTTGTGCGTCTCTTGCTCGCGTCGCTTATGCTTCAAAAATTCTGCGATGGCGTCTGATAGAAGCATCATTCGCGCTGCGTTGGTATTGTCGCATAGAGGATTGTACCCAGCGGCTAATTTGCTATTAATACTCTTAATAAGCTCCTCTGCGTACTGTTTGCGAGTGCGTTTGTCAGCGATGTAGTTGAGCTTGATGCGACGGCACATCAAACATCCCGATTCAGGATTCAGAACCGAGTAAACGACATAGCAATTATTACGTCCGGCGATGTAACGCGCTGGACGCCAAGTGTAGATTTTTTCCATTTCGCGGTCTTTTTTACCGCACCAAACACAATCACTGTCTTTCCCTGTTTTCGTGCCGTTGTGCTTCGATTATGCTGCATAAGTGCCTAATTTATGCAGCATTGGAAAAAAAAGGGCGGAGAGAGGGGGATTTCTCCCGCGCTCTCTGCGTCCTTCTCTTGTGTCTGTGGGTGCGATTCCTACGTCTGTTACGCCTGCGGTTTGTCTCCGCTTTCTGCACGCTTCATAAGCTTGATAATGTCCTCTTGCATAGTGACTTTCTCGCGAAGGTAGGCGAGCTCTTTTTGAGCCGATTCGAGTTCGCTCTGAGCGGTCAGGAGCATTGGCGGTGTGCCGGTGATGAGCCAACTAAGATTGACATCCGGGAAGAGCTTCGTGAGGTCACAAAGTACCTCGAAGGATATTGATGTCCTTACGCTGTTGACGTAGGAGATGGAGAGGTTGCAACGGCGTGCAAACTCCGCGTATGAAAAATGCTTCTCGTTCAGGAGCATTTTCAACCGTCTTTTCAATTGTGTATCAGCCATTTTATACGATGTTAAGTGTGTTTTACAAAAAAAAATGTTTCAAAAAGATTTGCAAATCTTACAAATAATAGTCTATCTTTGCACTCGAAAATGAAACTCAAAGCCGTAATTTTACGAGCGTCAATCTGATAAACGATAGCCTAATTCGTAAGTCGAAAACGCTAACTCTTTGAGCGACAAAGATAAACAAAAGTTTGATTGCACCAAAAAAAAACTGTTTTCCCTGTTTTCGTGCCGTCAAACTTTTAGTATTAAAAACACTTAAAGTTTGTAACAAATGAGTAACATTAGATTAGCCGACTGCGTGAAAATCAACGCTAACTACTCTACCATCTACACCGCCATCGTAGATGGCCAAAGCGATACAAGCAAGACCGCCGCCGTAAATTTCGTGGACACCTTCCACGATATGCAGATGTCGAGGTCCGCAGTCAAGTCTATCAAGAAGGCTGTGAACGTCATTCTCTATCTCTCTCGTAAATTCCACTATGAGGCGGCATACAAGACAGCCGCAAAGAACCACATCGCTGGTTGCACCACCAAACGCCATAGCGAACTCCGCGCCGATGCCGCCGCCGCTAAGACTGACAAGAAAAAAGACACTCACCTCTGTACGTTCCTCACTCTCACCCTTCCTGCAAAACAAACTCACACCGACGTCGAATTGACTAAATTGGCCATTAATCCCTTCCTTACATACGCTCGGAAGGTTTGGAAGGTAAAGTATTTCATCTGGAAAAAAGAACTCCAAAAAAACGGAAATCTCCATTATCACCTCGTTACAGATAGATATATAGATGCCGAGTACCTACGCCGTGAATGGAATAGGCTCTTGAACCGTGGCGAGGTGCCCGGATGCTCTACTCCCTTCGATTACGTTGACCGCTATACGGCTCGAATGAAAGACCTTTACAAAAACGGTTTTGACGATAACGCCGTTTTGAAGTTCCTCGACAAGTCTCCATACGTAGCACAACAGACTGCCGACGAAGTAAAGGCATTTGAGAAGAAGGCAGGACGCGAGGTTTGCGGTCTGGAATATGAGCAAATATTTATGCGCAACAAGTTTGCTGAATTGGAGCGATACCGTAAGGCCTACAACAACGAAATCAAGAAGGACGCCGCCGAACGTTGGACAAATCCAAATTCGACCGATATATCCGCCGTCACCACCCCTAAAAGCGTATCGGCATACGTTGCCAAATACATCGCGAAGGATATTGAGGATGACCCCGAATATTGCCAATATCTTGACGAAGTGAACCACTACAAAGATATGATTTATTTCACTTTGCGCGATATTGCAAAGAAGCAAGCCGCCGAAGTCCCGGTGTCCGATTCCGATTATTACAATCTCGATTGCTGGAAAGATGCACTACGCGAGACCCGCGAAAAGTTTTGCCCGATAAAAGGCCGTCTATGGTTCAAATCCGCATCTTTAACGCCTTTTATCACTGGCTCTTTTGAATTCATTACCACCGAAATCAATAACGAATTACAGACCCTTATCGCCGAATTGCGCGCCAAATCCACACCTTCTAAGCCTCTTGTGGTATATTCTTACGGCACGAAAGAGGACGGCACACCCGACAAAGAAAATATTATTTGTACAACGTTGCTTATTAACATCTTCCAACTTCAAATGATGAAGATTGGCAACCGTTACAAGTACCCTAATTTGGTGAAATCGTGGCTGCGATTTATCGCCGATTGCGAGGATTACAACCAACAGGAAGGCGATAATGAACGGCATCGGATAAAGTTTAAAGACTGGCTTATTGAGCGCACAAAACAACGTTATAAAGCCGCCTGATATTGGACAATTTAACAGTCTAATTATCAACTATTATCAAACCTCAAAACGCCCAAATTGGACGTAAATTGAACGCAAAATTGGACAATTAAAAACATTACTACGATGGACAATAGTCTCTATATCTTCAAGATGTCAAAGTACCGCGATTGTTCGCTGTCTGACATTAACAACGGCATCGCGCTGAGCCTTCCCACTGAGCCGACCAAGCCGGACGCCTTCTCTCTTTTCCCTACATTGACGGACACAACACACTGCGTCAAGATGTCAGACCTCGCTATGTCGTTCCGATGCAATGTAAAAGCCCCTCAGCGTTATCTACGTAGATTGCGCTATCGTCATTGGGGCAGAATCTTCAAATTCCGCCATTTTGTTAAACATAGATAAGTCTATTTAATTATGATTGTAATCGAATTAGCTAATTGTGATTTCGGCGATGTCGCTCTATTGTTAGCTCAGAAGGGGATAGGATTCCGTTTTGTGCCTTCGTCTTTGCGACTGCCAATCAACGAAGAGCCGGTTAACGAAGAGCCGGTTAACGAAGAGCCGGTTAACGAAGAGCCGGTTAACGAAGAGCCGGTTAACGACCGCAATATTGCAAATCCGCTGGTTACTATTGCTATGTTATGTAAGCAATTCGGCCTCTCTCCTGCTACAATGGGTCTTATCCTTAATGTTCTTAACGTTATTCCTGTTGTGGTTCGTCAGAATTGTCGTTTTTACGACAATTCTGTTATTGAAATAGTGCGTATTCGTATTCAGCAAGTCAAAAACTTTCGTTCTAAAAATCAGTGCAACCGCCTTGACAACCCCGACCGTTTTTTGTCCGCCTTCGATATTGCATCCTTATTGAACGTTTCTGTAAAGAGAGTTAGTTCCGTCTTGAAATACTCCCTTGTTGAGCCTGTTGGCTGGTGTCTTGTCAGGGGGTTTTGCCGTTACTTCTATGCCGATAATGCTGTCAAAATTGTTGAATCCGTCTTGAAATAACTATGACCTCTCGCCCCACTCTCCGCTCCCGAATCCGCGCCTACTTGATTGCGCACTGCGAACACCGGCAATCGATGCTCGACCACGACGGATATTATTGTCAGATAAAGTACGACAACCGATGCCGCAATACTGACACCTTCTTCGTCGAGTACCCCGACTGCCCCGACACTTGCCCGCATCACGTCCGAAACGTGCGTATATGGTGCGATGACAACGAAAAATGCCGCCTAATCGACGAAAAAACAAAAGAATTGCTAAAAATCATCGACGGCGACTCCCCACCATAAACCCCTAAAAAACAACATTTTGCACCGACTAATTTTTAAACACTTTTTAAAAAACTTAGTCAAACAGAAAAAAAGTTCAAAAAGATTTTTTCAGACAAAGAAGATGTTGCAACTTTGCAACGTCGAACAACATAAACTCTCTTCATTTGCAAAGATATTACTTTGCGCTATCCTTACCGGTCCCGGAAACGGGCTGGGCAACCGTTTGAAGAGGGTTGTTCGACAAAGGAGAGCGCATTTTTTTTGTCGAACCATTAAACTCTTCAAAACAATGGAAACAACAAACATCCCCACCAACGGCACACCGATAGAGGTGTCCGAGAGCAAGCGCAAAGAGGACGCAAACAAAGTCCTCGAATTTTGCGACCTCACCAACAGCGTCCTTCTTGACGTGAAATCTATCCTCTCACTCTACCCCGACTATCCCTCGGCAAACATCCGCGAACTCTGCAACGCCTTCAACGAGGCCAACCGCAATCTCGGCATCATTGCAACGTGGATTACCAACCCCGCCGAAAGCGACATCCTTCCCGATGTGAAGGCGCGGATCAAGTGCGGCATCGACTAACCGTTTTGATTAGTTTTTTGATTTTCTTTACTTGCTACTTTCGTAGATTATTAGTAATTTTTGCAATGCGGCGGTGAAGCGTCGCGAGATTTCCGCCGCCGCTTTTTATAGCGACACTCGCAAAAATACTAATGAGAATGTCAAAACAACTACTACGATACACGTTCCAAAGTTTGGCCAATAGACGCCCATTTGTGAAGAATTAAAAGCCTGGACACAAAAAAGCGTCGCTACTGGAAGGCGGTCTGTCACACCGATTCGCATTCGCCGCCTTCCTTCTTTTTATCAACAGATTGTAAAACCCTAAAAAACACCCTGAAAAATGACTGAATACAAAATAACCAAGGAAGGCGGCATCTGGAAGGCCGTTGTTTGGATTGGTGGCAGTGCCGGCACTATTGCCCTTATCGGCACGAATCTCAGTTGGATTCTCCAAATGCTTGCAACCCTCTTTGGAATCAAATAATGTCTAACCCTCTAAGATTCATTCGCTATGACACCTGATATGATAATGATGCTCTCAACGCTGAGTGGTTTTTCGTGGACTGCTAAGGATTGGATTTATGCTTTCCCTTGCGAAGATACAGACTCTGACAAGACTAATGGACACGGAGTAGATGTCCGTTTCGACTACACTTTCTATTTCGTTGTCAGTCTTTCACCCACTCCGCATAAAATAGGTTTCTACACAGCTGAGATTGGACGCTCTTATTTTGAGCCTTATGGCAAACTGGAACACCGTTCCGATTCTGTCTCTTTGGAGATTGCTCTTCCTGTTTTGACCGAAACTCCGTGGTACGTTTTCTTGTCTCGCTTGCAAGAATATGCCCTAAGCGGTGATTTTTGGAGCCATATTCGAAGCAAGTGTGAATCCTATTTGATGAGCAATCCACCTTCTGCAAAATAAGGCCTTCGCCCTGAGAATCGCCCCGGAATCCGCACACAAAAAGCCTCGCGCAAAGTGCGGATTCCTTTTGTTTAACTTCAAAAATCTTTGAATTATGATGACCCTCGCAGACCCTAAGATAAACAAGATGATACAGGCATTGCCGCCTGAATATCGCAAACCGGTCCAAATGCAGATCCTTCTCTCAGACTTGCACGACTGGCTTATGAAGCCTGAATTGGACGCCTTCGACAAGTTTATGCAGGACAACCCTAACCACATCTACACTCAGCAATACAAATGCTGTGGAGCGTCGGCGACGGTGCTTTTCTTCCTTCACGATACCGGCATAAGATACACAATCCTCTGGCCGTGGGGGCAATTTGAAAAAGGTTACTTCGATATATTGCAGCATCTGGAAGAAGATTTCCTCGACTGGATTCGCGAATATGTCTTCTGTACAATCGCTGTCGAATACGCCGACCCCATTCCGCAATACCGCTCCGCCGTACTCTTCGCCGGTACACGAAACGTCAAATAATTTAATCCACGCTTGGCAAGCGTTAAACACTGGTAATGGTAATCAAATGAAACTCGAACTATGAAGAAAGAATGTAGTGTTTGTTTGTTTTTTACTAATTGTTTGTGCGACGGCTCAGCCCGTCGCATTTTTCAAATAGGGCAGCGATGCGCGCTGCTTATGAAGCGACAAACAACAATACGAAGCAAACGTGGTGTTGATGCCATCATTCACCACTACAAGAAAACTATGTATGTAATTGAAGGTAAAACTAATGCGCAATGAAAATCAGAAAGGTACATTGCTTCTTCGAGCAATCAGGCACATTCAAAAACGAGTTCAAAAAGCTCGGATTTGAAGCCTACGACTACGACATCCAAAACGAATACGGACAGACAGATTATGTAATTGATTTGTTTGCTGAAATTGAAAAAGCGTATGAAGGCAAGACCTCTGTATTTGACGGCATTACGCCTGACGATTTTATAATGGCTTTTTTCCCGTGCATCTTCTTTTCTTGTCAGTCTCAGATGGGCATCTACTTTTCGTATGTCAATTATCGTAACTATACCACAATGCAGAAGGCAGCGGCTATCTTGCAACGTAGTGCCAACCGTGAAAAATATTTTGCCCTCGCTGTCAAAATGTTTGCTGTGGTACTTGACAAAGATCTGAGGCTGGTAATGGAAAATCCTTGGTCTGAGCAAACGTTTTTAAAATATAATTTTGTGATGCCGCCTTCTTACGTCGATATGGATAGGAGCAAACGCGGCGATTTTTTTAAAAAACCGACCGCCTTCTGGTTTCTTAATTGTGAACCTTGCAACGGTTACACATTGACGCCTAATAAAGACGTTAAGCGCATCAACGACTGCAAACGTGGCAAGACCGCCGGAATGTGCAGCAAGGAGCGCAGCGAAATCGCGCCGCTTTACGCTTACAATTTTATTTGTGACCAGATTTTGGGATGCAAAAACAAGCACGAAAAACAACTGTCATTATTTTGAAATTGCTAAATTTTTTCGCTGTCTCTGCAAAATAATTGCTAAAATATTTGGCGGTGATGAAATGTTTTTGTAATTTTGCAGTGCAATCAAACATATTTTTATTACGAAAACAGGGTGCGCTCGGTGTATTTTAGGCTATACATCGAGCCTTTTTTTTGTCTAAGGTTGATTAAACGTTTTTCTAAGGTTATAAAGGCGATTTTATAAGGTTTTTATAAGGTTTTGCGGCGGTTTTGTTGTCGGGTGGCGTGTGATGTCGTTTGCGTCTGTTACTACTCTAAATCGTAAAATTTTGGTGTAATTACGTCTAAAAATATTGCCGCTAATATTTTTAGCATTAAAAATGTTTTTCTATATTTGCAACATCATTGATTGTTAACCTCTTACACTTACACAAAATGAAAGGTCTTAAAGATTTGTTTACGCCGACGCAGATATTGGAGCGCAATCCGAATATGCGCCGCAAATGGAACTGCACCAAAATCGGCTATCTTTTTTACTGTGAGGTCATTGACGGCAAAAAATTGCGCCGTGGCTGCCTCGTTTCGGAATCTGATTTGCTGGACTTGTACGCCCGCCGGTTTAACGTAACAAAAACATAATTGAGCATTACCGCGTGTAATTGCCATCCGCCAAGAATCCACGTAATTTTACGCCGTGTTACTCCGAGTAGCACGGCGTTTTTTGATGTGATTATTTTTGACGATGTTTAAGTGTAATGATTATTGCGGCGGTCTTTATTCCCTGCCGCCGCCTTTTTCCTTAAACGTCTAAAAAACAAAATATTAACACTTATGAATCCAATCGCAGTCATAGCACTTATAGCGGGTGCGGCGGTCTTGTACTCAGTGACGAGGACAGTGAAAGCCGCCGTCAACTTGACGTGGAATGTCACGCGCTTCGGCATCTATCACCTTGCTTCTGGTGGTAGTCTTGTTTTGCGTATGCGCCTCCGCATAGGCAACCCCACCAACACCCCTATCACCGTCAATTTTATCGACGTGTCGGCATACCTCGACCCGGTATATACTACCGACACCACCGGCACACTCAATGTACAATCACGAGGCACTTACATCGCGAGCCTTACCGAATCGCTTGCCATCGTGATACAGCCGAATGCAGTGACGGAACACGATTTTTACATTGAGGTGCGCTGGGCAGACATCGCCAAGTACCTCGCTATGAATGTAGCCGATATTATCTCCGCAATCAGCAACGCTCAGGGCATCAATAGTATAATCAATAGTATTGTCAATCACCCTGTATTGCTGCAAGGCAACATCAAGGCGGAAAACGTCAATTTCCCCATCAATCAGGTAGTTTCATTTACAGACGATAGAGGTTAACAACAATTATGCAAGCACTCGGGTACATATCACATTCCATCAATGACTTACTACAACCGGCTAACACAGAAACAGTCGGTTATAGTGGTATGGGTGCGCCCGGTGATACTTACATCGTCACCGATACCCGGTCAAGGTCTGTGAAGGATTTGGACAAACTGGCATCCCTGCAACGTTACAAGATTGAGAAGTATGACGGCGATGCCAACCTCACCGCCGAAAATGGCGTTGTTTTGGTCCCGGTGCTTGACCTCAATTTCGATACAAAGAATTTTCAAAACCGTGATTCTGAATATAGTGAAGCCAGCGTCAACCGCATAATCGATGCGGTTGATGATGGCGATTTCAATTGGGCTGTTTTTGACCCGATTACCATCTGGCGCAATCCTACCGACGGCAAATATTACGTGCTTTCAGGACATTCGAGAAGTGAGGCGTTCAGGCGTCTCGCGATGTCGGGCAAGCAAGCCGACGGCCGCAAGTTCGATAGGATTCCCGCAAAGGTCTTTGAAGGTACATTCGAGCAAGCCAAGGAACTCGCCCTCAATTCCAACACCCTCAGCACCAAGGAAACAGACCTCGAACGCGCCAATTATTATCGTGAACGACGCGCCAAACTTCTCGCCAACGGTCTCAAATCGTCTGAGGTGAGAAAACGCCTTCTCGAACTTGCACGGAAAAACGAAGGCAAAAACGCCACTAAGATAATCTATCTTTCATATTTGAAGCCTAACGGATTTGTCGTTGACGCTGTATCGCAGACCGCCGACGGCGCATCCGTGGACAAAAACCGCGTCGCCGTTATGGCTGAGTGGGTGGGGCATTTGCGCCACGACTTCCCGCAATTGACCGACGCACACGAAGTGGAGTTGTTTAATTTCCTCAAAAACGGTCACTATGGCGTGGACGTCAGGAACTTCGCCGACTTCGCTCAACGTGTTTCCACTGCAATCGAAAAACATACCGAGTGGGGCAAATTCGACGCTACAAAATCTCTCAATCTTGAAAAGAATCTCGGCAAATCCGAGAATGAGAAACGCTACGACGCAGAATTATTGCGCCTCAAACAAGAGTGGAGCGACGCCGAAAACGTCCTTAACCGCAAACTGAGCGAATTTAAAGCACGTCAGCGCAACGATGCAAGCATTACCAATGCCGCGATATTGAAGGCGGTGCAGCCATACAAGGACGCCGCAATTATGGCAAAAGCTGCATATCTCGCTTTCCGTGACAAACGTGGCGAGTACCTAAAAGCCGACGAAGCGCAGATGTCGCTCTTTGGTGTCCGTGGTAGTGCGCCATTTGGTATCTCTTGCCTCGGCAACCTTGCCACCGGCAGCGACTTAGGCAAGCCTACAATCAAATTTGAATTTGAAACTAACAGCGAACTCGCCGACTTCCTGAAAGACACCCAGAAAGCCGCCGAATTTGCCGAAACCATAAATCCCGAAGGCTCTGCAAACCCCGCCGCCGACACCGCGCCAAACACCAACCGCCGCCGCAATCAGAAGGCAATCACCACCGACACCCCGCTGTCGTTGATGCCGGGTGGAATGACGCCCGGTTTGCCGCCGTCGCCGACATCGCCGAAGGCCTTGCCGCCGTCAGACGGTCAACAGACGCCGCCATTGCCGAGTTTTAACAAGGTTTTCGAGAATCCCGATGGAATCTATTTCGACAAGCGCAGAATAGGCGATTATGGCTATATAAATGACAATTTGAGGTACATTAATTTTTACATTGATAAGAATTGGACGTTTGACCGCAATATCTTGAAATTTGCGGAAAAGATATTCCCCGGAGCTGTCATTATTATATGCTTTGTCGATGATAATGGACAATGGCGTTTCTATATTGAAAAAAAGAAATATCGTGATTTCCTTTCTAAGCACTTGCCAAAACATCTTTTGACTGGTCTCAATTATGTCGTTTTATATGAGAAATACGGTGGTATTCAAACAGTAGAGCGACTTATAAAAGCATTTGAGGCTGAGGGAAAAAATGTTGTTTTGGTATATCGTCATATTGTTGATGGTGTTGACGAAATGCCGCCAGCATCGACGCCCGCCGCATTGCCGCCGGCATCGACGCCCGCGCCGGTTCAATCGACACCCGATATTGTTGTGCCAGTACAAAAACAGCAAGACAAATCGCCTTTTGCTGATTTGAAAGATGCTTATCAACGTAGTTTGTACTGGGGGAGTTTCGACCCCGAAGGACGAACACGCCGCGATTTTGAAGGATATGACGCTATGTACAATCGTATTCTGCCTTCAATCCCCGACGATAAAAGAGATGATTTTACTGCATATTTCCGTAATAAGATAAGCAATATTATATCATTGCAAAGTAAAGCCCCAAATGCCGCTGTTACTGGTGGTGGCGGTATTTCTGCACGTAAGGCTGCACGATACAACGCTGCAAACGACCGCCTTATGGAAGCATACGGAACATTCAGTGATGATATTGAACGCTATGCAAAACGATTTATCAAACGTGCCGAATCTCGCGATACAGACGCGATTGTCAATAAAATAAAATGGTATATTGATAATCTTATCGGTATTATCAAACGCAAAGAGCCTTACAGCATACCTTTGTTAAAATCTAATCTCGCCAACCGTATTATAACGATAGCGGAGAAGGGCAATGTAGAGGCAATTGAAAAAATTTTGGCTTATTTGCGTCCTACTGGTTTGTACACAAACCGCCATCAAATTTGGCGCACGTTGGATGCTGCCAAAGGCATCGCAGAACGGCAAAAAATGTTTGAAAACTACGAAGCCTCGCAGCCTGACAACGGCAAATGGCACGTCGAATACGATACCGATGAGGATAGAGTAAAAATTATATTTGAGGACATTCCATCCGTGGAAGCGCGTGAATGGCTCAAAAAGAATGGTTTTCACTGGTCTCCACGTAATAAGGCTTGGCAGCGTCAAATTACAGATAATGCTCGATATGCCGTGGAGCGATTCAGGGAAAGCGGTTTGGGCAAACCTACTATAAAACTTGAATTTGAAAATAACGGCGAATTATTGTCGCTCTTCGATGCTGGAACTATCAACGGCGACAAAGAGCCAGCCGCAATCTTCAATTGTCCCGAATCGCAGTTGGATTGCAAAGGTTATCGCCCGACCTACAAAATATTACCGTCTTACGACCATCTTATTGACCCCGCCGACGGTCAGTCTAAATTGGTAGGGTATGGATTTGAAGAAGCTACATTGAGCGAATTGATTGAAGCGTGCAAGTATTATCGCCAAGTTGCTCGCCTTGCTCAGCATTTGAAGGCGTCTGACGCATTGCAGACCGCCTTCAACATCTGGCACTTCCTTCATACCAATGTGCGCTACAATTACGATGCACCGGGATTGGAAGAAATTCGCGTCCCCGCTCGCGTTTGGGCAGACCGTTTTTCGGGTGTCGATTGTGATTGTTTGGCTGTCTTTACCGCGTGCCTGTTGCTCAATTTGGGTTATCGTCCGCAATTTGAGATTGTTGGATTTGACAACAGCCCGAAATACTCTCATATATACGTCACTCTGGACGGCTATCCGATAGACCGCGTTTTGCCGTCGTTCCTCGACCGTCCTAAGAATATCACGAAAACAAAGATTATGGACATACCAGTATATCAATTGTCAGGCTGCGACCTTCACGGTGGTTTGTCTGGCATATACGATAGCACACTCCGCCGCATTGCCACCGGCACGGCGAGTGCTCAGGATTGTTTGGATTTCAGGAAGGCTCAGGTTCTTGTATCGCTGCAAGGCTGCAACCCTGACGCCGCCACCCTCGCCGAAATCCTTATGCCTTACGTCGGTGTGGTTGCTGACGATGGCGCATATTATTTCACTAATGCCAACGTCGCAAAGGTAGCCACGGAAGCCGACAGCGAACTAAGGCAAATGCAGTCTCAAAACCTTGCCGGTGCACCGCTCGCCGGTTGGTTTGACATTGTACGCCAAAAAGTAAAGGCGGCATCCGAGGACGTAATTATAAACAATCCTCAATGCAATGCGCCGACTATTGTCGTAATTATCAATCCGAAACGCGAGAAGGTACAAGTGAAAGGCGAGATGGTGAAGGCTGATTTGCCGACGGTGAATCCGTTGCAATCCGAGCCTAACCTCTTCACAGCGACACTTCCCGAATCGGAGACCGCCGACGAATCACCGGCAGAGAAAAAAGGCAGCAATGTATTATGGTGGGCATTGGGTGTTGTTGGCCTCACCACCGCCGCCGTATGTATGAACGAAAAGAAAGGAAAACGATGATTGGTGAAGTAGTGACATATTATCCGCTTGGTGCTACACATACGACCGGCTCTTACACTTCGTCAGGCGAGCACACATCTACCACGGTAGACACGTCAACAAGTGCAAGCAGCTCGCAGGCGTCGGCATACGATAGTTTTTTGACTACGCAAAACGGTCAGACAGGTATCACTATCGTAGTAGGTAATACGCCGTATTTCGTAGCTCAGAAAGGCAGTAGCCGCAGTGGCAAAGTCAGTGCAGAAGATTTGCTCGACAAGTGGCTCAAGTCCTACAACGACCAGCAAGTAAACAGCGTTTTGGAGCAAAACGGATTGGTTCACAATACATACCGCTCAGGCTCTTACGCTCAATCGGCTGAGACACAGGCGGCAAAAAACACCGTCATTCAATCATTGTACTCGCAAGCATTAGCAGCTGGCAAGGTTGTAACATTGTCTCAGGTGCTTGCCAACGCCGACACCGCCGGACGCGCATTTTACGTGCCTGAAGGTTTTTGGTACATCGGAAACAATTCCGCCAACTACGCCACCGCCGCAAATGCGACCGCCGCCGCCAACAATATCACGGCGCAAAACACCGGGACCAGCCAAAATTTTGCTACCAGTACCGGCACGTCTGAGGATAGCGACACGCTATTATGGCTGCTGATTCCTGTGCTCGCCTTGGTAGGCGGCAAATGGCTCAAAAATCGAAACTCTAATAAAAAACGTAAATGATGATGGACAACATATTACATAAGGACACAGGCATCGGGGCAGTGCTCGGCGATTCGTCATCGTCGCGCTCGGGTCGTAGCACGTCAAACACTAAGACATACACCCTCAGCGACGGCACTGTGTTGACGTTGGCCGATACTGTCTACAAGTACCGTGACAAGGTTTTTGTAGATGCATACGGCCTCGCATACAGCTCTAATATTGCAGCTCCTTCACGTGATGAAATGATGAAGGGCAATATCAACTCCGAACTCAATGCCCTGCGTAAACGCTACACCGACAAGACTGGCAACACCTTCGTTCAGCTCTCCGACGGCTCGCTGCTTACGATGCCGGTCTCCGTCTACAACGAGCGCAACGCCATCTACACTCAGGCATACGGCCTCGCATACTCTAACAATGTTGCCGCGCCTGACTTCGACGAATGTTTCAAGGGCAACGGCGCAGCCGAATTGCAGAAGGTACAAGGCCGCGTCGTAGCAAAACAAGCCGCCGCACATGTGGCCGAGGCACAAGCCGCCGCACAAGCCGCCGCCGTTGAGCAAGCATCCGAAGAAGAAGCCGAAATCCAAAGTTCATCTTCAGATCTGCAGCCACAAGCCGAAGAGCATACTGACACCACGCCGACCCCGCGCCGCACAGACTCCGATTATGTTGCCCCCAGACATCAGGATAGCAACCAGCCTCGCACGTCAGCGACCGCCGCAGCCGCTGTCAGTCCTACCACCTCTGACGGCGCAAACAATGGTTGGTTGTGGCTCTTGCTTGGTGCGGCTGCTCTTGGCCTCGTGTATATGTCATCGAAGTCTAAAACTAAAAAACGTAAAAGATGATGAAAGAATACTACATAGAACTTGGCGCAAATGGCGAAAACTGGGACGCTTACGGCAAAGACATCTACAATGGCGGTCTTTCTGTATTGTCCGCAGCGGTTCAGGCTTGGATTACTGCTAAATATGGCTCAGCAACCGCACAACAAGTAGTGCAGAATCCAAACTCTGATTATGCCAATCAGTTGCTGCAGCTCTACATGCTACAGATGCAGCAAGGCAATCAGCATACCTCGAGCAACGACAAGACGCTGCTTTACGTAGCTCTCGGACTTGGTGCGGCGGCATTGCTTATGATGATGATGGACAACGGTAAAAAACGCTAACGAAATGGCACACTCGCAACATAACGGCCTCGGCTTTCCTTGGGTTGTCGTTCCCGCCGCAGTATCGCTCTTTACTACGATATTCGGCGCAACGCAATCGAAGAAGCAAGCACAGCAGCAATCGCAGCTCATACAGCAGCAACAACAAGTTGCCAACACTGAGCAAGCGACCGCAGCCGCTCAGCAGGCCGCGCAATTGCAGCAAATGCAGCTGCTAATGGAGTATCAGAAACAACAGCAGCAATTACAGGCGCAACAAGACGCAGCCAAAGAAAAAAGGTTTATCAAGTACGGCAGTATTGCAGCTGCCTTCCTGATACTTACATACATGATGAAAGATAATAAGTAACAGTTAAAAATTAATTGAATATGATTAACAAGAAGTGGAAAAAGGACGCATCCGACAACGCCGTTAACGCCCTTATGAGGGTGGGCGGTGCTGCCGTTGCTTCCATGGTTTTAAAGAAGGTTACCGACGCCTCCTTTACAGCTCAATCCAACGTCAACAAGACCATCGGTAACATCGCCTCGCCTTTGCTCTCTCTCGTGGCATTGGCCGGTGACATCTTCCTCGATTCGCCTGCGCTCCGTGGCGTGTGTCAGGGTGTTTACTCTTACGCTATTCCTAAGACGGTTGCCACCATCGCGCCCGCTATTGGCGAGTACATGGCATTGAACGGTGCGCCCGCGCCGCTTATCCTCAACGGCACACCCGGCATCATGAACGGCACGCCCGCCATCGCTGCCACCAACCAGACGCCCGCCATCGCGCCTAAGACCTACACCGCTGAGCCTTCCGCCGAAGTTCAGGCCGACCGCCTCGCCGGTACTATGATTGCCAACTAATCCAAAGAATGTTAAACCTTTAAATAAGAAATAATTATGTCACAAGAAGTTGTTATAATTCCTACCGTCAATTCGAGGACGCAGCGTCTTTTGGCTTCCTACATGCCGAAAATGTCTGCTACTATGCAGGCCGCTGGCCGTGAAGGTAGGCTTCAGTACAGCGATTCGTATTACTTCAAGAGGGTTGCACTTCCCGCATCTGCAAACGGCATGCAGGACTTGCTCTTGAACGACGACGCTCAGAAAGATGGTTACTGCACCATTTCTAAGCAGAAAATCGACCAGGGATGTGCAATGATGGTAGACCGTGTTACCTTCAAGGCCTTCGCGATTGCCACAAGTAGCCTCGCCGGTGCCGACGAAGGCTCGGTATCTTACACCGACATTGCAAGCCTCACCAGCGTTCCCGCTCTGCAAGACGCTGAGCTCGAGTTCACCGTCAACGGCAAGCGCATGTGGAAAGCTCCTGTCAACGCCTTCAACCACGAAACCACCAACAGCAACTCCGCAAAAGACGGCATCAATCTCGTTGCCCCCTGCTTCGTGAACGATGAGCAACTTTTGCAGTTCCGTCTCCACTTGCCGCAGGGCAAGAGCATCGACGCCACCCTCAGCGTATTCGTCGAGGTTTGCATGTTCGGTGCTGAGTGCCGCGTAATCGGCTAATTTGCTCGCAAAATCAAGGTAGGACAAAGTGTTTGCTTTGTGAGTTTCCCCTCTGTGTAGGACAATGCAAATGTTTTGTGAAGTGGCTATCGACCGCCACCCTACCACTAATATAAAATAAATGTATTGCTATGAAAAACAATTACATACAGCATAAAGTTATCAATATTCCTCAGACTACCGGCACGTCGGTCTACTCAACATTGTTTAAGGCCGATGATTGCTACAAGTATCTGAGTGGTATTGCTACGGTGTACACATCCAACACCGCGCCGGTTGCCGACGATATTAAGATTGAAGTAAGGAGCGATTTCGACGTTGTTTTGTCTTTCTCTCCCTTCAACAACTGGCTCAAGACGCCGACCTCACACTCTTGGACATTGCAAGACATGTTCAAGCCGCTCTTTGTCGATGCCCGGGGGCGCAATTTCTGGCTCAACGTCAAAGTTACCAACTGCAATGCATTCTCGTTTGTCGCGCTCTTCAAACAGAGCATCGAGGCTGATGAAGTTATCAGATACGACCAGCAATCTTTTGACATTCCCGCTCCGACACTCGGACAAGGTTATGAGATTACCTTGCCGTCAGACTACAACCGCGTGAAAGGTCTGATGTTGACGGGTGGCGATTCCGCCAACGTCAATTTGCTCGCCTTTGAGGTCTTTGACAGCGGCGGTCAGATAATTGACCCGCTGCCGATGAACGCATTGACGCCTACAATCTTCACGCCTTACGACCTCGGCTTCTTCCCCGTCGATTTCGAGAGCAAGAGCCGACAAATACAAGTACGCCTCACCGCGCTCGATTCGTTTGTGACGCCGTATACGGCCACCGACTATACAGTGACATTCTTACTCGTGTAATATGGAAGTATTTGAGTACATAAAGCAATATTGCGCCAATCGTGGCATCACCCGCTACGATGTACGCTCGAAGGTGTTGACAAAGAAGGATTTCGCTTTGCCTCACACCTTCGCGCCGGGTATTGCTTTCTTCTATCGTTTCTGCGCCACCGGCACTATCAACAATATCGCTGATATTACCGAGAGGGTGTTGGATATTTCGACGTCAAACGAGTTCTTTGATATGTCGCAAATCGTCAATATCAAAGACTTTATGACGGTTCAACAAGCTCAGGCGGATTTTATATTTGTGTCTGAAAATATGCTCAAAACCGACTTAAAGGAAGGTGCTAACGCTCTTTTCAATACAATCTATTCCGCTCAGCTATTCTATTACTACGTTACGATTTTGGAGAGTGCTGCAAATGGTTCACCGGCTGCCGGTGCTCGCCAGCGTACCGATGTATATGTGCAAGTAGATAACATTAAATAAAGCATGATTGTATATGAATCAAGTATTTGACAAAACGCTAATCTTTGAGCGCATCAAGGATTCAGGCTTCCCCTTCTGGGGGTTGTACCTAAGCAACGGCTTCAACAACCGCGTCAATATTATGCAGTATTGGGGCAGTGATTTCGCCGACGAGGACAACGACGAAACCAAATTGGAGAAGTCAATCGAGAGACTCAAGACAACTATTGAGCCGTTTCCTTCCGATTCGGTTTTCATTATCGAACTCCGTGCAAGTAAAAACGCCAACGGCAACGGCATTATCGGCCCTCTTCATTTCGCCAAGGAATCCGCTAAGAAGGAATCCGCACCGTCTGAAGGTCTCGCTACCGTTCCCGCTGGCTACGTTCCCGCCGATGTCCTTACAGGCGTGAAAGAGAGTTTGTCAAAGGAATTTGAAGACCGTCTCGAGGCTTACAAGGCGCAAGTGGCTCAGGAGAAGAAGGAAGAAGAATATCTCCGCAAATGCGAGGATCTTGACAAGCGTGAAGCAGAACTCAAAGACCTCGAAAAAGGTTATAACAGCAGCGTAGCAAAGACTGCCGATATTGCGCTGAAAGTAGTTGAGGGACTTGGTGCAATGTTGCTGCCGGGCTTGTTTGGCAAAACGCCCGCCGCCGCTGCTATCCCTTCTTCTCAGCAGCTTGGCACACCGGCACCGGCATCGACGCCCGCGCCGCCTGACCCAAAAGAGGAAAAGGTTAATGAAATATGCGATTTGCTTTATGAGAATTACACCCCCGAGCAACTTGCACAGATGTTGAACAATTTAAAAACTGGCAACGATGGCATTCTGGAAACCAAAAACACAGACACCGCAACCGCAGCAACCTTCGTCTGCTGATGCCGTAATTGCTGCTATTGCTAATCAGCTAAAAGCGCAATACGATGCCGGTAATGTAACACTGAATCAGTTATCTGATATTCACAACCTTGCAATCGACACAAACCGCCTCACGGCTGTTTTGAAATGGTTGTAACAACATGAACTATTAAAAACTATAAAAAAATGAAAGCTCCAAAAAAACCAAAATTCAAGGCTTTACCGAAAGCCCCGAAGATGTCCGCCAGCAAAGAGGCTTGGCGCAACTACGAGCAGAAGCTCAAGGCCGTATCGGCTGAAAACGCTAAGAAGAAAGCCGACTACGAACGCGAACTCAAGGCCTACGAGAGCGAGATGAAGTCCCGCGCTTCCATCAAGGAGAAGGCCGCAAAAGCTAAGGCTAAATTCTAACAATCATGCTTGACTTGTCGGGGCGGTGATTCGTCGCCGCTCTGACTTTTATAATGTAGAATCATGTCACAGGAATCTAACAACAACAGCAACGGCTGGTTATGGCTTGCTATCCCCTTCGCGGGTTTCCTCGCGTGGCGTCTGTTTCGCAACACCGCGAATCAGGCTAACCGCGTCACTGATGAATTGGACGCCACCAATGCACAGGCGGTGAAACTGTACGGCTTTTTCGGCATTACAAAAGTCGGAGGCTTCGCAGTTGCAACGCCTATTATCCTCGATTCTACACTTGCTCAAGTTGGTTGGCTCATTCGTAATGTGTGTGATTGGCCGCAATTGCAGCGCACTTTCACGCAGATGTGCGGCGGCAATTATACAGTATTGCAAGCTGCTTCCACCGCGTTAAGCTCTTCGGAGTACGCCGGTTTCACGCGCTTGCTTGAGACGGCTCTCACGCAGAAAAGGATTTTTGCCAATGCTGACTATCACACACTTTATAATGCTAATCGTTATGGCGGCTCCGTCGGCGAAAATTACCGTGAAGGTCAGTTTGTTGGCCGTTGTGTCGCTGAGGACGATTTGTATTATAAATATCTCTCTCAGAAGGATGGAGTGTACTATTATGCAGAAAAAGAGTATTTCTCTCTAATGGATTGAACATTATGGACAAATTGACGCTTACAAATGCAATAATCGACAATATTGAGGGTGGTTATTATCATCCCGATATGAAGGCATATTTGCGGAATGGCGACCGCCTTGGCGATTCTGGTGAGACCATGTTCGGAATCGACCGCCGTGCCGGTGCTCCGCAATTTACAACCAAGACCGCCGATGCCGTTGCCTTCTGGAATCTTGTCGATAGTTATTATGGCTCACATCACGCCGACACCGCCTATTATGGCGACAAGGCCGATGGCCGCCGCATTCCCGCCAACGTCGGCATCCAATTGCGGCATTATGTTTCAGAAATGATTGAAGATGCATACGACGATTGGAATGACTATTTGAGCGACGGCGCAAAGCGCATTGTTGAGAATGACCCTCGCTTAATGCTGCAATTCTGGTATGCCGTTTGGAATGGTCCCGGCAATTTCCAAAAATTTGCCAACCTCGTTAATGCAGCATACTCAAACGGTGAACGCTCCGCGCTTGCCTTCTGGAATCTTATTCAAAATGCCCGCCGCTCGCGTGGTGGCCTCTTCGCCGAGGGTGCTGACAAACTTGACGCCATTGCCGCCGGTTTGCCGTCCACTTCGTCTAATTGGCTGCTCTGGCTTCTTGGCGGTGGTCTCGCTGCATTATTAATCTATAAAATCTCGAAGTAATGTTAGGTAATATCTACACAGAAGCGGCACGCGCCAATTGGGCAACGGTGCCGGGACGTGATTTATTGTTGGAAAACGACCCTAACGGCAATCCTACAAAAATCACGTTCCTCGATAACAATACCGTCGTATTCGTTCAGTACCTGACATATACCGACGGCGCAGTCACAAAAGTTGAATGTAAAGCGCAATAATCATGGCCTACGAATATAATCCATTGCTGAAGTTGGACTTGCAAAAGAAGTCTGCGGTGTCACCAGCCGATTTGAAACAAAAAGTCCCTAAAATCATCTCTTCTATTGCAGAAATCGAAGTCGGTGAAATCGGACAGAAACAGGACGGCTCTGATGCTGATATGACTGAAGGTTTCTTCTATAAGCGAGGCGAGGGACTGCCTATTGAATATGAAGAGATTACAATCCCTGTCGGAAGTAAGAAAATAATCTATACCAACAAATTCGATGCGACGCAGCAATATGTCTATGCCTTTAATACAGTTCCATTGTCCCCTTCTGCATTGGTTAACTATCTGCAGCAAGGCCGCGCATTTTTGTTGGATGATACTGTGCATGGATATATTATCAACAACACCTCTGCATATTGGATTTTAGATTATCCTTCCATTATTGCTACAAATGTAAATGGCCTCATTTACACTCAAAACACTTTCATTACTCACCTTTTGCTTCAGGCTTTTGTTAATTCAGGTCACGGCACTCTTGACGAATTACGCGAATGTTTTAAGTACATCAATGATGTCTACCTTTATAGTGGATTTCGCCTTTCTGTTGATGCCGAAGCCTCTTTTGGACGAGTGACTGATATATTACTTAATATCGCAATTCCTATCAAGAAGGGCGAGGATGAGGGATGGTCTTACCGTACATGCTTGGCGTCCGATTTCCTTGCCGTTAATTGGGTGTTGGAAGATTACATAGCTCTAATTTATCCCCTTACTCCTTCGTCTGAGGTCTTTGCATACGATGCTTCAAGACAGTATTATTTTTATACTACTGCGGTGCATGTCGTTATTGAAAGCGAAGATGGCTTAAAGTATGTCCTTAGGACAACAGGAGAAAGCGGCCAGCGAGCCGATTCGCTTTATCAGACAGTTTCCGAAGATGGCGAGCAAACAAAATTCATTGACATTAGCCATCTTAATTGTGTGTTCGAATCTACTCCTGTATCTTCTGACGCAGTGTGGGCGACCGCTATCGATGTCGATTTGTACTTCAATTATGATGCTGAGATTGTCGATGTATCAGAAAGTGTTACAATCCGTCGCCGGATTCCTCACTATGATGAAAATGGATTGCTTATTGTCGATAAGCCAGCGATTGAACGTGTCAACACACAGCCAGCATTCGACCCCGCCGACTTCGCCACCGCAGACCAAGGCGAGAAGGCTGACTCCGCGCTGCAGTCAATCAGCGTAGGCACGGATGGCAATTATTTAACTACCACCATCGGCACAAAGGACGCCAACAACAATCAAACTGTCGGCGTCTCTGCTAAGATTCAGGACATTGCGACCGCCGGCAACGACAACAAAGGTTTTGCCGAAGCTTCCAACGTCAAGGCATACGCCGCCACCGCCGCACAGGGCGCGAAGGCCGACACCGCGCTGCAGTCAATCTCTCATGGCACAGACGGCAATTATGTCACAAGCCACATCGGCACAAAGGATGCAAACAACGTTCAGACAGTCGATGTGTCTTTGCAATTACAAGCCGTTGAGAGTGCCGACGTATCTCATAAGGGGGTTGCCGAGGCTAACGACGTGAAAGAGTATGTTACTAAAAGCATCGCTTCTTATATCCCCTACAACCCTGTCTACGGCGTAATGTGGGACACTTCCGACCCCTCGCCGGAATGTGTCAGAATCGGCAACCTCGATTTGCATCGTACTCTCCCGGTGCAATCTCAGATGGTTGGCGGCACGCTGACCGATGCCGGAGTATTCACGCCGTTTGCATCCGTGGACGATTGGACAACGGAAACGCGAGATGGCAGTGCCGGTCAGGTCATGGTGCGCTTGCCTCAGTTTTGGATTAAGTATGTCACGGAAGGCACTGTCAATAAAGTTTTGATGTCCGCCGATGAGGTTAGCGGATTCCAGAAAGTGCCCGTTATGTACGTATCTGCATATAAGGCCGCATTGCAGCGTAGTACGTTGAAACTTGCTTCTGTAGTCAATACCGATGCCGATTATCGCGGCGGTAACAACCAGGCGGCGTGGGACGGTACATATCGCAGTTTACTCGGCTATCCTGCTACTTCTATTTCTCTTACGGACTTCCGCACATACGCCCGCAACCGTGCAGCTGGCACGGAATGGAACTGCGCCGTATATGAAATCCATAAGCTTCTCTATTGGTTGTTTGTCGTCGAATATGCTACCCTCAATACGCAGAAAGATTACAACGCAGCTCTCGATGCAAATGGCTACCATCAAGGCGGCCTCGGCGTCGGCGTTACAGATTGGAGTAGTGATGCTTGGAATAGTTTCAACGGCTATTATCCGCTAATTCCCTGCGGCCATACAGACGAATACGGCAACCAAACCGCGCAGAAGCAATACAACCTCTACGGCAGCGACGGCACAACGATTTTGCATTGTTTTCAAGTGCCTCGTTATCGCGGTGTTGAAAGTCCATTCGGCGATATTTGGGAATGGACAGATGGCTTGCTAATACCAAAACAAGCCGATTCGGCCGGTGGCAAGTCTCCCGTATATGTCACGTCAGACCCAGCAAAATTTTCAAGCACCGACTACTCTCAATATGATTATGTCTGCGACGAGACAAGGTCGGAGGCGTATGTAAAATCCATCTATTTCGGTAACAACGGCGATTTAATTTGCACAGCAACACCCGGTAGTAGCAGTTCCTATTATTGCGATTATTGGTACGGCGCAGATCTGCCTTCTTCCGGTGTCTCCTTGCGGGCTCTGCACTTTGGCGGGACTGCGCATCTCGGTGCGCGGGCGGGGTTCGTTTACGGCACTTCGTGGGGCGGTCCCGGCAGCGTCCACGCGACTATCGGCTCGCGGCTGTGCTTTATCCCGAATCCCGTATGACGGATGGAGCGCATTGCGCGACCGTTCACGCCGCGTACAAAATCTAAGGTTGGTAATTGCGCAAACGGATAAAACAAAATTTTTGCCGCCGCGTCGCATCGCTCAAAGGCAAGCAGTTGACGTCGAAAGTTTTTGTGCAAAAGGTTGCGCCGTGGCTTGGTTGGTTAAAGTATAGTAATAGTAACAGATTAAAAACTAAAATAATGACATACGCAGAACTCGTCGCTAATGGCACGGTCAAGGAAAAGGATGACATGTTTTTCGATTGTGAGAAGGTAAGCATCGACGCCCTTGTAAATAAGGAAGTCGATATACTTGACTATACATCCGATGTCGAGACAAAGCAAGGTGAAGGACGTTTCGTAGTCAAGGTGAACGACAACGGCAAGACTGTCAAATTCTTTACGAATTGCCGCAAAATCAAAGACGCCCTGAAACAGATTCCCAAAGACAAATTCCCGGTTTTGACAACCATCCGTATCATCAGCGAGGACAATAGGCGTTTTTATAAATTCACGTAGATTATGAAACGAACTTATTACAGCGAG
>JAFNUO010000093.1 GCA_017383985.1 Clostridia bacterium
AGGAAAAACGAAAACTCCAGGGATTGCGCGCCCAGGCTATTGCCAGCCAGGCCGCGGCCGCCAAGGCTTTGGCGATTTCGCGAGTAAATGAAAACGTAAGCGAAGAAACATTAAATAAATACAAACAACAGTTACAGCGAGCAAACGATGATGAAAAAGAGATTTTGGACGAACTGAAAAAATTAGAAAATGCACCCAAGGGAACGGGCAACGTTTCCGCGGGCGGTTCCAGCATTTTTCCGTTGCTAGGCGTTGCAGCGGCACTATTCGCGTTTAGGTAGTATTTATGGCCCCGGTTGTGATATATAGCGGCAAGGAATACACCGTGATCGAGGAAACCCCGGAAACGTTCGCGGTGGTTGATGAAAACGGGGATTTTCACATCATTCCCAAAACCGCGGCCGTAAAAAAATACGGAACAATTAAAAGCGCGTTGCCGTGGGGGCTTATCGCGGCCGCCGCGTTGGCATGGTGGATTTTATAAAAATAGAGGTAAACAAAATGCGTATTGATGATAGAAAAGGTGTGTTGATGTACGGGCCCCAAAAGTGGGCGGCCATCAAGCGTGCCCAGGCTAATGCACAGCCCGTGGGCGATGTGTTGGACGTTTTCAAGAATATCGGTTCAACCGCGTTGAGTATTTGGACGCGTGCCGAGACAGCCAGCGCGGCAACCGCCGCCGCCCAGCAGAGAGAGCAACAGTTTAACAATATTTTGAAATGGGGCGGAATTGCGGCCGTCACCCTGGTTGCCCTTACCATCTTGAAAAGCGGTGAATAGTATGGCGTATTGGTTGACCGAGGCAAACAAGGTTTATGAGGCCGTATATAATAAATTTGGCGGCCAGAATCTCCCGAAAGATGAAAACGGGGTTTTCTTTGATTTTCCGGGGTGCAATAAGGTTGTATTGCTTTACACAATCAATGCCATGCGCGATAATAAGGATTTGGATTGGTTAGATGGAAACGCGACAACCCGCGCCGCGGCGTTTAGTGAAATCGCGGCCGATGTGTGGACCAATTCGGGATTTACGGCATCAATACCGGGTATTATCAAATTTGAAAATTGGGTGTTTGTCGCGGCCAAATCGAACGAGAATTTGCGGCGTTATTTTGCGGGCGGAGAATACGGCCAATTGACAAATATTAGCGATGCACTTACAAACGCGGTTAGCACGGTGACAAATACGGCCGTTGACATTGTAAAGACTGTTGTTACCGTTCCCAGCGAAAGCGCGGGTTTGGTGGCACAGTTGGCCCCGGCCGTCAAGTGGGCCGCGATTATTTGGGGCGCGTCTAAACTTTTGAAAGCATTTAAAATAGCATAAAACTAAAGAGAGGTGAAAAATGGCAAAGATTGTCAATAAATCCAGGAAGAGGGGCGGAGTAAAAACCCGCGTCATTACAAAGTACAAGCGCGTGACCGTTGCCGCCAAGCGCGGGGCAAAGCGCGTGCGCCGTGCCGCCGGTGTATCGGTGAGCAAAAAGGCTATCGCTGTTACTGTTGCCGCGGGAGGTGCCGGTGCCATCGGGTCGGCCCTGGTAATCAGCAAGATGCCCGAAAGCGTCCCTGACATTGCAAAAAACGGCATTATGGTTGCAATTGGTGCGGCCGTTGCTTATCGCGGATTTAAGCGCCGTAACAATGCGCTTATCGGTGCCGGTATCGGTGCCGCGTCAGTTGGCGTTACCGGCGTGATATCGGCCGCCAAGGAAAGCGCCGCCGCATCCACGGCCGCATCTACCGTAAGCATGCCGCTTGCCATCCCGTGCGACACAACACCGCTTAATGCTCCCGTGTATGACGTAGAAATGGCCGGGCTTGAAAAGGTCCGTATCTAAAACAATATTTTAACAAAAAAAAGAGAGGTAAAAAAAATGGATATTCTCAACAACGAAGTGCCCGTATCCGCCCCGGTAATCCAGAGTTTCGGCCCCGGTGGCCAGGCTTATATTTACGACATGGAAACTGGCTTTATGGTGACGAGTGAGCGAACAAACCCGATTTTCGATTTTGCAGCAACCGACAAGAGCGTTGCAAATGCGGAATTTCTCACCAACCTTACCGAGGCCCGCAAAATCGGGTCCACGATGGCGGTCAAGGCCGTGCAAATCGGTTTCCGCGTTAGCAAGATTGACGGCAGCGTGTGCAGCCCGGCCGAAACCGCGGCCATGAAAGCACTTTTGGCTAGTTCGCGCGTAAAACTTACTTACGGTTCCAATGACACGGTTGTAGGCGAGTTCGCGGGCCAGCACATCATGGGAGCAATTGACAACATGTGTGCAGATGCCACCGCGACGGCCATGAGCCAGGCGGGCAATAACAATTGCACCGCGTGGATTAACTTACCTGTGCCCATCGGTATGCAGCCCAATGTTAACATTGGCGGTTCCGTTCGCTTTACATTGCCGGTGCCGGCCGCGTTGCTCCCGGCAAATTCGGGTGCCCCGTCACTGTTCGCGTTCAAGGTTATTTTGGCGGGCCTCAAGTCCGTCAAGTAATACAGCCGCGAAAGGCTACCCCGAGGGGGGCGGACACTTGCCCCCCTCAATTTTCCAAACAAAGTATAAAACAAAGCTTTGTGTTTTGTTGGGAAAATTGACAAAAAGTAAAACCATAAAAAAAGGATAGACAAATGGACGCAAGAACAAGTGTAAAAGCCGAATTGATGACAATCAAGCAAACCCAGGCTTTTAAAAAGAAGTTTGATTTCTCCCGCAAGTTTATTGCCAACGCGGGCACCGCGGGCCGCGAGGTTATCCCGCTTACGAATGAGGGGCCTTTCCTTTGCACCGGCTACAACATACGATTCACAAAAAATTCAACCATGACCCGCGGCGGCGTCACGACCAACATTAACCGCGTTGGCGTGCGCTTTACGGCCGAGAGCGACAACAGCGCGCAAAGCAATGATTATGTGCCGGTGCAGCTCATTTCAACGCCTGGCGATGTTGACGGCGTTCGCTACGGTGAAAGGCCGTGGCAACACCTTTACCCGGAGGGTGACGCCCTCACAATCGAGTACGACAACCGCGCCCCGGCCATCCCGGCCGTGCCTGGTGATACCTACTCTATGCAGAACGAAGAAATAGAAATCTGTTTCACGGGCTACATCTTCCCCGGTCAAAGCATCAAGTAACCACCGGGGGCGCAAATGCTCAAAAGTTACACAGAAGCATTTTGCCAGCGTTTGACCGGGTTGAAAAACGGTTGCACCATCAAGGACGCCGCCCAGGTGCGGCACATCCTGGAAACGTGCAAGAACGCGATGGCGAAAGACTATTTATTCAAATTCGACATTGCCGCGGGCGATACCGTGCGCGATGCCGTAACGACCACGGCAAATTGGCGTTTTATATTGTGCGGCATTAGCGCGTATTTCTATGACGATGGCGGCGCGTTGGCCGTTGGCGATTGGCCGCGTGTAAGCGTCAATTTCGAAAATTTTTCGCTTTCGTCACCGTTCGGGGCTGGGGCACGCGATGTAAACCGCGTTGCGTCCAATCTTGTTTTCGGTCGCGAGGGATTGACGGGCGGGACGCACCACCTTGAAGAGAGTAAGCGCATTTTCCTTGATTTGGGCCAGCGTTTCACAACGATGCTAGAGGCCAAGGGCGGCGCGGTGCCTTGTTTCGGCGCGGTGCTTTTGACCGGGGTCGAAATCAACGAAAATGAGTTTTTGAATTACGGGGGCGAAAATGGCTAATACAAAATACAGTCTTTTTCCGTTTTCGACCATTTCGAAAAAGGATTTTACAATAGACCCGGTGAGTATCGAATTTGCGGCACCGCTTGTGGCGGGAAAATACGTGTTTTCGCCATCCACGACCCCGGCAAAGCGTTTCGGAGAATTGCTACAGGGAGAACACGGATTTGTCGCGGGCGTGATGATTTCGGCCAACACGACGGCCGACAATTTCGCGGCCGGGATTGATAAGCCGCTGGAACTCCAGATATTGCACGGCGCAAACCAAAGCGCAATCAACATGCGCGCGTTCCCTTTTTCCACGTTCGCGCACGGTGACAACTTTTTGGCCGATTGGGAAATTACCGCGGCCACGGTAAACCGCAAAGATGATTTTCTTTTGCAGGTAACGGGAGAGGTCAACCAGCTAACCGGCATGACGCAAAATGAGCTTATTTTGCGCGTGGCTTTTAACTACATCCGGGCACAAAAAAACGCCGTTAAATAAAGGTGGCAAATCATGGCAAGAGAAGAAAAAATTTTATTGGAACTTTCTTTAAAAGAATTTCACACTATAGGAAATGTATGTGAAAAACATCTAATTGAAATTGCGGATAGTTTGAAAAAAGGGCGCGGGCAAAAATACAATGACGGTGCCGATGTTTTCAAACTTGTAAAAGATGTTTTCGCGCCGCGTGGTAGTATGCCTGGCTGGGGTTTGATTAGTTCATACAATGAATTTGTAAAAAGAAACACACCCAAAAAAAGTAAATAAATATGCGCCTGGTAATAAAGAGAGAAAACGCCACAACCGCGGGGAACGTCCCCGGCCGTCTTTACGTTGACGGGCGTTTTTTCGCTTACACGCTGGAAAACAACGCGCTGAAGATACCCGCTGGAATGTTCCGGGCTTACGATAGATTCAGCCCGACAAACGCGGCATACAAGGTGCATATAGACGTGCCCGGCCGTCAATATATTATGTTCCACGGCGGCAATGACGCGTTAGTTGATTCGCTGGGGTGCGTGCTGGTGGCACGCAACCGCATAACACCCGATTACATCCAGGGTAACGCGAGTGATGAGCTTTATGAACTTGTAAAACCGAAATTTGAGGCGGGCGAGCCCGTCAATGTCATTGTAAAAGACCCGATTAAATGGCCGCTTGTTTTCGCGGTTGCGGCCGCGGGTTATATTTTTTTTAAACGCTAACAAAAAGGGGTAGCACATGAGCCGAAACAAACACACGATAGACGCGGACAACCCGCAATACATCACCACCACCGGGGACGATATACTAGAAGAAATCGCGGCCGCGGGCGGTGCAGAACAGAACAACATAAAAAGCCGCGTTTACCGCATTGTCGAGACGGGCGGCAAGACAAGGCAAGAATATTGCGGAGTTTTCGAAAAGGTTGTTAACGAAAATGACGTCGCGGAAAATTTCGGCGGCGGCGATTACAGCGTAAAATATTCCTGGAGAAATTCCGAGGGACGCCAGGAAACGACCCGCGTTTATAACATTTCTAAAGACATTTTCAAGCCCATAGACAAATCATCCGAAGAGGGGCCCGCGGGCACGGTTGCAGGTACTCCAGCCGCGCCCGCGCCGGTTCCAGCGGCGGCACCCGCGGGCGGCATGCTGGGCGGTTTGCTGGGCAACCTTACGGCCGAAAAAGTAACGGCCGGTTTGGCTTTGCTCGATGCCGTAAAAAAGTTTTTGGCACCGCCGCCGCCGCCGGACTACACGCCGCTTTTTAAAATGATGCTTGAAACGAACCGCGGGCAAACCGTGGGCGATGCGGTAGTAATTGAGGCGTTAAAGCAGGCCAACAAGCCAGCCGCGCCGGCTCCCACAGTAATGGAACAAATAAACAATCTAAAGGCCGTGCGCGATGCTTTCGCGGGCGATTTCGCGGGCGGTGAAAATTCAAATAGGGGTAGCGAAATGAGTTATTTTATAGACAAGGCTTTAGAAATTTTGCCCGACATGTTGGCAAAGCACCAAAACAATTACCGTGCCGTTGGTGCCGAGGCCGCCAAAAATAGCATGGTTCAAGCATTGATTAAAAATGACCCGGCATTGACCCAAGAATTTTTTAATGCGGCCGTGCAAACTTACGGCCCGGCGGCGGCCAAGCAATTGGCGGACGGGTTCGGAATTGCTTTGAACATTGAAGAACCGCCCGCGGAACCGGCCCCACAGCTCGCGCAACAGCAGCAAGAACCGGCACCCGCCGCGGCAAACTAAAGGAGCGTTGAAAATGGCAACACAAAATATTGCTGGAAAATACAACATTAGCATTGTAACAAATGCACAGTTTACATATAACGACAATAACCGCGATGTGCAATTTGTGCCGCCGTCCGTTGATGTACTTTCACAAGCATATTGCGTGCAAAACAATACAAGCGGGTACGCGCTTTGCCCCTATGATGCAAACATCATTATTAAGCGCGCGCGCATTGTTCCTAGCGGAGGATTTGGAACACAGCCGCCCGAAAAGAAACGCGCCGCCCAGGTGTATTTAAAACTTGTGAAGAGTGATTTTACCGAGTTGGACACTCGTTTGCTTAAATTCCCGTCCTGGGGTGAGTGGTACGACATAAACGCGACTTTGATGCCGCACAAGACCAAAACCACATGGACGGCCGCAGAAATTACTCAATACAAGCCGGTGCAATTCTGCATAGGCTACGCGCTAACATATTATAATGTCGATGATTACAACATAGCGGCCGCGTACAAGGGCCAAACAATGACCCCGATTTTGGAAATGGAAATCGAAAGCGGGGCCGGCATGATTGAAAGTGCACAGTACAATATTTTCTAGGGGTAAATAATGTCTATTATTAATCAACCCACGATTTACAACACCCCGACCATTTACAATGCGGGCGGCGGCGGGGGTTATATACCCGCAAATATAAATCTATACGCAAAATTGAAAGAAACTGTAAACGCACGTTTTTTGCAAACAGATCTAAACCAATTTCCAATAAAAGACACCGATATTGTACAACTTATTATTGATGTTAATCTGAATAAGGCAAATGCGGGCGTTTACGCGTCTATATTGGGGATGAATACAAAGCCATTTACCGGCGTTGACCAAGGTAAAAATTTAAAGTGCGTTTCATTCGGCGGCACAAATAATAGGATGATTTTTGATAAAGGCGGTTACGCATCGTTAAACTACAACGACACAACCGACCAATATTATTTATTGACTTGCAAGATGGCCGAAAATACGGCCGTGATAGATTTCAACGGCCAAACGCAAACGGCAACGCGAGCAACAATAATTAATTATGATTTGGCTTTAGTGCAGTTTTGGCCGCAATCAGATGGAGGCTTCTCGCCCCAAGCGTTATTTTATTTGTATGGACTTAAAGTAACAACTAATGACGGCGTTATTAAATATGATTTTGTTCCAGCCGAAGATACAGACCAATCTAAAATTGGTTTGTTCGAAAAAGTAAATTCAATTTTTATACCCGGTAATGGCAACTCAAATTTCGAATTGATAGGGGCATTATAAAATGGAGCCGCAAACCGTTCAAACAGTTGCAAAAGCTAGTAACGATTTAATACCGATAATTGCCGCGTTCTTCGTGGCGTTCACCGGGCTTATCAAGTTGTGGGCCGAAATCTACAAGATCAAGCGCGACCGACTAAAGACGAAGGCGGAACGAGACCAACGTTTTGAAGCCCTGGAGAGCAAAGCAACAAAGGATGATTCCGAATAAACGCACACGCCCCCGCGATGTGCGGGGGCGGTGAACGTTTTGCCAACGGCTGGTTTTTGTCGGGGGCAAATTTAATAGGTGCTGATTTAGTCCCGTTACGGTTAAGTCCGCACCGCACCGCAATTTTTTTGACGCGCATCAAAACGCGGTGTTTTTCTGTATTCAAAAATACATTATAGACCACCAAAAAACAACCCCAAAACCAAACGCAAACCGCACTAAAAGCGTTTTTTTTTGTATTTTCTTTATATCCGCGGCGAGGTAACGGCCGCCGCGGGGCTGGTTTGCCTGGCTAATCGTCGCGGGGGATGTTCTCTACTAACGCTTGACCATTGCGAATAAGCCGCACACACACGCACATGTGCGACACGGCGCAATAGGTGACACGAGGAACTGGGCCGACACGTAGCGAACCCGCGCGCGGACAAACTCCGCCGCAATGGCCGTAAAAACGGCGGCGGGCTATCGTTGCGGGGGGCGGTCAAAGACGCATACCACATACAGGGACGCGGTTTTGATACTCCAGCCAACCGGCGGCGCATTGGCGATGTCGGGGGGCTGGGGGCAGTGTATCCGCACCCAAGCCAGGAACGCAAACACCGTGCCAGCGTTCCGCCGTTCCCTCACCCGCGCGCAACGCGCGCCATGCCATGTTGCGGCCACGTTACACACATTAGCCAACCAACGCGGCCGCAACCGCATGGGCGGGCCGTTGGATAACTCCCCGCGACCAATCAAGCACGACACGGCCCGGCCGTGCGCGCCCGACCTGCCCCCGTGGTTCGGTCATGATTCCGAGTGCCGCCCGCGACCGCCCCCCGATTACATCCAAATTAATATATATCAACGCCCGCGCGAGCGCGGCCCGATTTACGCACAACGTAATCAAGCAGGGGAGCAGCCCCGCGAGGCCCCGGCCGCGGCAAGTGGTGGCGATGCGTGACGGGTGCCCGCAAGGCCGATGCGGTGCGGGCGATTGGTGCCGCGGTTGGCCCCGACCGTTCCGGGCGGGGTGCGGGGTGCCCGGTGGCGGGGCGGTACGGTGCCCGCGTGCGTAAATCGTAGGCCGATTGATGCACAGAAGCGGCCGATATGGCCGAGGGCGGGCGGCATGTTCCAACCTGGAATAAGAAAAAACAAAATTTCGCTTGGCAATGCTATCAAATGATAGTATATTATATCATGCGGGGCGATGTTGCCGCGCATAAAAAAAGGATGGTTTAACTATGAAAATTGAAAAATCACCATTTAAGACAAAATGGAAATTTATTTTTATAAGTTTTAAATACGCGACCGACCGCGCTATTTTTAAAAGGAAACTACAAAAAGCCGCTATTGATTGCTCATATTTGAACACGCACAACTTAATAATTACGCGTTCAGTTGTTGATTTCGCATTTATATGTAGGGCGTTGAATAAAGATACAACCATTAGCGTTTTAAATGTTACAGATTACCAATTTTCTAAAATGGAATATATAAAGGGGGTATAAAATGTTTGATATTGCATACGAACATGATGCCACAATTGAGGCCGCGAAAATCTACAAAGAAAAGTTGTTGAAAATTCTATCATGAAATTGAACGGTGAAACAATTGCATCAATTACCACTCAATAATGTTTTTTACACATGGAGTATAACAAATGAAAGATATTAAACAAAAATTGCTCTACTTATCCGCGGCCGCGTTCACGGCAGCAAAAAACAAGTACAAGGGCGGCACGTTCGCCAATGCCAGCGATAGCGCGTTCGTGCGCGATTTGCTTGCCGAGGTGGTCAAGGCCGCCGCCAAGAAAAAGGGGGGTGAGAAATGATGTTTATTACTTTTAAAGATGGAACATGTAAAGATTTAATTTGCTTGAATAAAATTACACATATAAAAAATATTGGAATACCATATACTTTAGGAAAGAGTAGACTCTTTATTTGTATGGAAGATTGCGAACAAATAGAAATAGATGATATTTGCTATAATAAATTAGTTGATTTCCTTAAAAAAAATTGTCTTATAGAGGTTTAAAAATGAGCGTTGAAACAATGAGCGATGAAGCCGTAAAAATTGACTATTGCACAGTGTGTTTAAAGCGTTTGCCTGGTCCTCCCGTCAAATGCTATTCCAGGGTGTGCCAGGATTGCCGCCAAATGATAGAACGCGGCAAATTAAGGTGGTTGAAATGAGGATTTGCGACAAATGCAAAAAGAAATTAAAAAATGGTGACGGTAATGTCCACATAGATTTGGGATTTCCTTTTGAATATGACCTTTGTAAAAAATGTGAAGAAAAATTTTTATTTCACGTAAATGATTTTTTTGAATTTACGGAGTATGATAAATGAATATTTTACTCTCAATACATCCCGAATATGCGGCCATGATTTACGCGGGAGAAAAAAAAATTGAGTTCCGCGAGAACATACCTCGCAAATGTGAAATTTGGGATTATATTTTTTTGTACGAAACTGCGCCCGTTTTTGCAGTCACCGGCTGGATTAGAGTTAGTGACTATATCAACGTTAAAAAGATTTTGAACGGTGACAGAAAAGATTTAAAAAAGATGATAATAAATGACGGCCGTTTGACGATGGAACAGATAAAAGCATACAAACCGAATTTGCGGTTGTGGGGCTGGCACATTGCCGAGGCTTACAATTTTGGGCATAAAGAAATTATTACGCGATTTTCGCCAAACGAAAAGCCTCCGCAAAGTTGGTGTTATACCCGCGCTGAAATTCAAGGCAATATTTGTTTAAAATATGACCACGTATTGAATAAAAAATCATACGAGAGAGAAAAAGAAATTTTAAACAAATGGGAAAAATAAAGGGGGTGAAAAAATGATTAAACTAGATTTCTACAAATGCCCCATTTGCTTGTATCAATTGAGCGTGCCGGGCGGTCAAATATTGATGCCTTTTATAAAAAAATGTCCAAAATGCAATATCGAACTAAAAAAACAAGATTGAACCAGGCCCGCCGGTTGGCGGGTTTTTATTATATATTTATTACATGCTTAAACGTGTTCGAAATCTTGAAAGCGTATTTTTGACCGGCGCGGAAATGAAGCGAATAACCCAGCAATACGCGGCCGACCTGGGGCCGTGGTTGCGGCGGCCGTTCGCGGAGTATTACACATATGTGTGCAACTTGCCGTACATACCCGACCCCGTTGACGTGGAAACCGTGAGCCGCCCGGCGTTCACGTTGCGGCCCGATTACGGCCCGCGTGATTGTGACGATAAGGCCGTTTTGTTGGCGTGCTGGTGGCACGCGCACGGCGTCCCGGTTGCGTTCCTTGCCACATCGTGCCGAAAGAACAAGCAATTGCACCACGTTTTGACCGTAATTCCCGGCATGCTACTTGATGCCACGTATAAAAGCCACAAAAAATGTATTGGAAAATACGATTATTGGCCAAAAGTCACAAACGCGGTGTTGCTTTGTGGCTGGTTTTGATTTATATTAATGATGTAAAATAAGGAATAAATAACAATGGCACTTTTAGCAACATTAGAGGGAGTTGGGGCATGCCTGGGCGATACGTTCGGGGTGTTCAAGCAGATGGAGAGCGAAAAATTTAAAGATTCGTTCGAAATGATGCTAAACTATTGTTACAACAATAGGTCAATTGTTCAAACTTACATGAATTTGGGCCCGTGGGGTTCGCCCGTCATTGAATTTTTGTTACGTTATAATGAACTTTTGCAAAATTCGAATTACACCCCGCAAGCGGCCGCGGCCGTTGTCTATTTCGCGATGATTGCACAGCAACCGGCACCGACCAACCAAACTAATATTTATGCTGTTGATTGGGCAAAGTTTGATACGGTGATTTACGACAAATCGAGCCTCGAATTTAACGAAACGTTGAGCGAGGGCGGCCCGAATTATTGCAACGTTGTTTTTGAGTATGCTTTGGCGAAAGGTCAATATTACAAGTTTAGCGGTAAGCGTTTCGGTTGCCACTGGGGGGCGGGAAACCCTGAATTTATAGCGTTTGGCCAGGATGTAACCGTTTACCGTCCGTTGGCCGAGTGTTGGGCGGAATCTGTTTATCACTTAAATAGATTCCTTAAATATAATGGACTATATGACGGCGTTGAAAAAACACTTTTGGAGGAAAAACGAAAACTCCAGGGATTGCGCGCCCAGGCTATTGCCAGCCAGGCCGCGGCCGCCAAGGCTTTGGCGATTTCGCGAGTAAATGAAAACGTAAGCGAAGAAACATTAAATAAATACAAACAACAGTTACAGCGAG
>JAFNUO010000094.1 GCA_017383985.1 Clostridia bacterium
AAAAATTATTTGGGTCCGTCTTTCTCGTTGTTTAATTTTCAAGGTCCTTTTTTGTGCCCCCGTTTTTCGGGCGCCTGATTATAATACCACAACACCTCCCCCATGTCAACACCTTTTTTTAAAAAAATTCAACTTTTTTTCAAGTGCGTTTTTGGGGAGTTTTTTGACATCTATACATTGTATTTGGAGCGCCAAAACGCCCTATATATATTATATAATGTAAGCGACGTCATACGTTAAGAGTTGTATAAAGGCCCAGCAAAGCCACTAAGCACACAAGAAGCGCAACTATTATAAGCGCAAGGGCAACGTTAACGGCAGTTAAGCTTGTTTTCTTTACGGGCGCTTTTGCAACACGGCGCTTTTTGGTCGGTTTAGCGTCTCCGAAAACACGGGTACCATATTTTTCGCCGTTGTAGCCGTCGCTTGTGCGGCGCCTTGGTCTAACGCTGTCGCTGTTGGAATATGCATCTACATAATTATCGTTGCGTCTTGCCACTTGGTATGCCTCCTTACGCTTTTGCTGTGGTGTAAATAATATCACAGCCGTCGAAAAGTGTCAACCGCCATGTTTTTGAAAAAATTAGTTAAATATTATATATTGTGTTTGCAAAGAGGAAAGTGTGTGTTATAATAACATGTTAGATGACTAACGAAGGGAGTTTTTGTTTTGTTTGAAGCGAAGAGAGATGTGAACCGAGCTAACCGTTCCGGTTTCAGCGTTGTATCACAAAGCAACAAATCAAGCAAGCTTAAAATACCGTTTATAATTTTTTGGCCGACCGTTTTATTTTATATGGAGCTTATTATGCGCCTTTTTATCAACACAAGCTCATTTTTTAGAATAGGTTTGTTTTACACCTTTTTATTCTCCTATGCCATAGGCACGGTGCTTACAATTATATGTACCATATGGACACACAAGGTTAACCGCAAAATAACAATAGGGTTATTATCCTTCATAACCTTTCTGTTTTCATTCCATTATGTTTGCCGCAGGCAGTTTCAAACCTTTTTCACATTATCGGCAATCGGCATGGCGGGTGACCTCACGGACTTTTGGAAAGAAGCCATTGTAGCCGTACTGAAAGGTATTCCGGTAATGCTACTGTTTGCGATTCCGCTTATACTTTATGCGGTTTTCGGAAAAACCGTAATTGTTGCAAAGCGCACAAAGCCTCAATTTAAGGTTATCGCCGGATTAACCGCTATTATCGCCCATTTAATTTGCTACTTTATTATCATCCTCCATACCGGAACCTATTCCGACTCGTATTTTTATACCTCGGCGCTTTCTCCAAACGACACGGTTGCCCGTTTCGGCATATTAACAACAACCCGACTTGACATACATCAGCTTATTTTCGGCGTTCCCGAAGCAAAGGCCGAGCACCCCGTTGACAACAACGTTTTAAACGACCAAAATTCCGAGCCGGAGATTGTTTATGAAAACAACGTTATGGACATCGACTTTAACTCGCTTATCGAAAACGAGGACAGCGAAACCATAACCGATATGCACAAATATTTTTCATCGGTAACCCCCACTAAGCAAAACGAATATACCGGTTACTTCAAGGGCAAAAACCTTATTTATCTTACGTTGGAGGGCTTTTGTCCCGAGTTTATCACCCCCGAGCTTACTCCTACATTATATAAGATGTCGACGCAAGGCTTTGTTTTTGAAAACTATTATAACTCGCTTTGGGGCGGAAGTACCGCCTCCGGCGAATATTCCAACATCACCGGAAACTTTTATAACACGGCGGGTTGTCTTGAGGACAGTGCCGACACCTATCAGCCGTTTGCACTCGGCAACCAGATGAAAAAAATCGGGTACAGCACCTACGCTTACCACAACAACACATACACCTATTACGACCGTCACAGGTCTCACCCGAATTTCGGTTACAATTATAAAGCGATTGGTAACGGCCTTACGGGACTTTCCGGTTGCTGGCCCCGTTCCGACATCGAAATGGCTCAAGCCTCCATTAACGTTGACGACTGGATTAGCGACACGCCTTTCCACGTATATTACATGACCGTAAGCGGTCACTGCAACTATACATGGAGCGGCAACTCCATGTCAACAAGGCACAGAGAGGTTGTTGATCACCTTGATTACAGCGAAAACGTTAAAGCTTACATCGCCTGCAACTATGAGGTTGAGCTTATGCTTACCGATCTTGTAAACCAGCTTGAAGCAAAGGGCATTTTGGACGACACAGTATTCGTTATGACCGCCGACCATTACCCCTACGCTCTTAGCGACGCAGAACTTGCCGAACTTTACGATTTGCCGCAAAGCAACATCCGCGACAACTTCGATTTATACCGAAACGGACTTATTATTTGGTCCTCGTCGATGGAAAAACCGGTTACGGTTAAAAAGCCCTGTTCGTCAATCGACGTTTTGCCCACCGTTTCCAACCTCTTTGGTCTTGAATATGATTCCCGCCTTATGATGGGCAAGGATATTCTCTCAAACAGCGAGGGCTTGGTTATTCTTAACTGCCTTAGCAGCGGTTCATGGAGCTGGATAACCGACAAGGGTAGCTATTGCTCATGGACAGAGAAGTTTACGCTTAATTCGGAGTACGACGGAAAATATACCGAACAGCAAATTTCCGATTACGTCAGCTACACCAACAAGGTTGTTAACGCAAAACACGTTTACTCCCTTAAAATCCTCGACAGGGATTATTACAGCTACGTTTTTGATAATTAGCGAAAAATAAAAAAGCAAAAACACCGAGTTTATCTTAAACTCGGTGTTTTTTTATTATTCAATATCCAATTCCGGAGGGACGTCGATTTGGTCAGAAACGTATTTCCCGTTTTTCTTGCGTTGACGCACACATTCGGTAAGCAAATATTCAATTTGACCGTTTACCGAACGAAAATCGTCCTCTGCCCATGAAGCTATTGCGGCGTAAAGCTTAGGCGACAGTCTTAGCGGAATTTGTTTCTTTGAATTATCCTGCATAATTAATAAAGGCTGCCCGAATTAACTATCGGTTGCGCATCATGGTTGCCGCAAAGCACAACGAGCAGGTTGGAAACCATGGCCGCCTTACGTTCCTCGTCAAGCTCGACCATGCCGCCCTCGTTAAGGCGTGTAAGCGCCATTTCAACCATCCCTACGGCGCCGTCAACTATCATTTTTCGAGCGTCGATGATAGCCGACGCCTGCTGTCTTTGGAGCATTACGGCGGCGATTTCAGGGGCATACGCAAGGTAGGTTATGCGAGCCTCGATTATCTCAATTCCCGCCTGGGACACCTTTTGCTGAATTTCGTCGCGGATACGCTCGGCAACAACCTCGCTTGAGCCACGTAAACTTCCCTCGTCGGCGATTCCGTCGCCCGTTGTGTCAACGTTTTGCGCCACGTCATAGGGATAAATGCGAACAATATTACGCAACGCCGAGTCGCATTGGAGCGATAAAAACTCCTTAAAATTATCAACGTCGAAAACCGCCTTTGCCGTATCAACGACACGCCAAATTACGGCGATTCCGATTTCGACGGGATTACCGAGGCAATCGTTTATTTTTTGGCGGTTGTTATTAAGGGTCATTTTCTTAAGCGAAAGCTTTTTATTTACTATTTCGGTGGTAACCGACGCGCCCGTTGTTCCATTAACAACGGTACGCACCTTTGAAGCCGAGCTTGCGACGTCGCCGCTTTGGTTAAGCTTTGTTTTTGCGGCGGGATTAACCGCAACGCAAAACGGGTTAACGAAATAAAAGCCCGGTTCCTTAATTGTACCGATATATTTACCGAACAAGGTAAGAACAAGCGCCTCCTGCGGGCCGAGTACCTTTAAGCCGAGCGATAAAATCCAGCCAAGGGAAATCCAAGTAACGCTTACGCCGAAAATTATCCAACCAAGCGTATTTTCAAGTATGGCTCCGTAAATCATACCGGCGGTTGAGGCGAGATAAAGTAATATTTCGACGATAAGCACCGCCATTCCGTTCTTTTTATTCTTAATTACTATTTCATTCATAGGGTTTTCCTCCTTTATGTGATATTAAAATGATATCATAATAATATTTACCTGTCAAGTCTTATTTTTTTCATATTTTTCGCTTTTGCTTCATACATTTTACTATTCTGTATCGGGAGTTGATGATATGAAGGGAGCATATGAAGAAAGAGCCATTGAGCTTGGGGAATATATAATCAAGTCGGGAGCAACCGTCAGAGCCACCGCCAAAGCATGGGGTATCAGCAAATCAACCGTACCAGCTCCTCAAAGCGGATGCCGAAGGACGCCAGCATATTGATGATCTCCGCCTCCAGCGCATCGCCGGTCAGTTCGCTGTCCGCCAGGTAATACGTC
>JAFNUO010000012.1 GCA_017383985.1 Clostridia bacterium
AAATCGGTGACAAAACGTTGTCACCGATTTTTGTTATGCCGTTAAATGCACTGCGTGGCAAATTCCGGGGATGCTTTCGCCTTGCTGGGACGAGGTTGTGGACATAAGCGCCCCCGTCGCGCAAAAAAGAACGTTTTTAAGCTCGCCCTCTTCCATTTTTCTTAAAATATATCCGCAAAGCATGCTTGCCGAACAGCCGCAACCCGAGCCGCCCGCATGAACATCCTGCTTTTCAAGGTCGAATATCATCATACCGCAGTCCTTATGCACTAGCGAAATGTCGATTCCCGTGCCGATTAAAAGCTCGTGTAATAACTGCGACCCTACGGTGCCCAAATCGCCCGTTACAATCATGTCGTAGTCGGAGGGCTCGGTTTCGGTCGCGTCCAAATAACGCGATATGGTGTCCGCGGCGGCAGGCGCCATGGCGGCGCCCATGTTGTTGGCGTCGGTTTGGCCGAGGTCGGTGATTTTGCCGAGCAAGATGTCGCAAATCCTGACCTTGCCGCTTTTTCCGACAATGACCGCTCCCGACCCGCAAACGGTCCATTGAGCCGACGGTGTCCGCTGGCCGCCGTAATCGACGGGTGTGCGAAATTGACGCTCGGCGGTACAAAAATGGGACGACGTAACGGCGGCGGCTTTTTCGGCGGCTCCGCTGTCAACGGCAAGCGACGCCATGGAAAGCGATAGCGACATGGTGGAGCAAGCGCCGAAAAGCCCGACAAAGGGAATACCGAATTCGCGCAAACCAAAGGTTGAGCTTATGCTTTGATTTAAAAGGTCGCCTGCGTAAAGAATGTCGATGTCGCTCGCTTCAAATCCGCCTTTTTTAAGCGCCGTGTGAAGCGCCTTTTGCTGTAATCCGCTTTCCTCCTGCTCCCATGAGCAGCCGTCAGGGGAGGGAGACATATCAACGCAGTCGAAGTATGCCGCAAAGGGGCCTTCACCCTCCTTTTTACCTACCGCCGCAGCATAGGAAAGGATATACGGCGAGTTTTCAAGATGGATTATTCCGTTTTTGCCTTTTTTTGCCATATTAAAGCACCCCTATTACATAATAAATAGCGCCGTAAATTACCGAAAAGAGCGTGCCAAAAACAATAACGGGCCCCGCAACGGCGAACATTTTTGCGCCGACGCCCGTAATTTGGCCCTCGCTTTTAAATTCGATTGCGGGCGACGCAACCGAGTTTGCGAATCCCGTAATAGGAACAAGCGAACCTGCTCCCCCAAATTTTCCGATTTTTTCCCAAACGTGAAGCCCCGTAAGAAAGGCGGTTATCGCAACTAACGTAACCGAAACGGCCGTTCTTGCCTCCTGCTCAAACATTCCGCACATGGAATAGATGTTAAAAAGAAGCTGGCCGAACGTGCATATAGTGCCGCCGGTGAAAAAGGCGCAAACGCAATTTCTGAACCACGGCGATGGCGGAGTGGCCTTTTTTGTCATTTTATCGTACTGTTTTTTTGAAACGCTCATAAATTTTACCTCCTGATTTTGATGTTATTTTGTCCGCAAGATGACGATTTATGAACTTTTCGGGCAAGATAAAGTTATGATTGAGATTAAAAACATGACAAAAATTTATCGGTCGGGCGTAAAGGCGCTTGACGACATATCTTTTACGGTAGCCGACGGAGAGCTTGCGGCGATAATCGGACGTTCGGGTTCGGGAAAATCTACCCTTATGAATATTCTCGGATGTCTTGACACGCAGACCTTTGGCGAGTATTATCTAAACGGGGAGAACGTTTCCGATTTAAGGGTTTCTGACCTTGCAAGAGTAAGAAATCGGTCAATCGGCTTCGTTTTCCAAAATTATAATCTTATTCCGTCGTTAACTGCGTTTGAAAATATCCGCCTTCCGCTTGTATACCGCGGCGTAGGCGCCGACGAGGCTCACCGCCGTGCGATAAGCTCGCTTGAACGGGTGGGGCTTAAAAAGCTTGCCGACCGTTTTCCTCGCGAAATGTCGGGAGGTCAGCAACAACGTATCGCAATAGCAAGGGCGGTTGCCGCCGACCCGCCGCTTATCTTGGCCGACGAGCCTACGGGCAACCTTGACGGAGGTATACGCGACGAGATAATGGATATTTTTCACGAAATGAACGGTTGCGGTCGAACGGTTGT
>JAFNUO010000095.1 GCA_017383985.1 Clostridia bacterium
ATATATTTTCAAGCGAGTTTATATTTTATACGCTTTGTCCGTGGAAACCGCAAAAACCATTCCGTTCGCGGGCGAGGTTAAGCCAAATTCTTTATTTACGTCCTCCATAATTTGTTTACTTACCTTAACGGGCGGATATAATAATCAAATTGTTGTGATGCTCGTTTTTCATGACGTCATAGGGCCGCTTGCTACTCCGCCCGAGTCAAACGCGGTAGGAATAAATTCGTCAGGCGCAAAAAAGGCCAAGCCTATAATTAAAACATAAAATATCCAAAGCAACCTTCTTAAAGGTATGTTTTTTCGGTTTCTTATTAATGTAATGCTAAGAAAAATGCCGACGCCAACGCAATTTGCTGTTTTTAAAAACATGAAACCAACGCGCAAAAAATTGGCGTCCAAAGCCAAGCGTTTAAAATATATATAAAAATCCCCTCGGATTTCTCCAAGGGGACGGGTTTATTGGGATAAATTATTTTTTTACATTGGGCGCATATTGGGCAACGGCTCTTTGTTCATAACCGTATACAAATAAAACGCTCTTGCCAAGCCGAAGGTTACCACACTATCCAATACGGCTATAACAATCGCCGTATTACGGTTGGAACGCTGATTCGGATTGAAAATATCCAAAACGTCGCAAATATAGACATAGTCAATCCATGCAATAGCTGCGGCAGGCACAAGGTAAAGCATAGTAGAAAACGCGCCTATGATTTGGCCCAAAACGGGAATAAAGCTAATGATACAGATAAATACAGTAATAAGACTTGTTCCAAAAAGGCCGATTCCGCAACGAATCCAGAAGGACATTAAACGGTTTTGGATTATCATTTTATCCGTAAGCTTTACGGGTTTATCTCCCGGGATATCGGCAAAAACGTATGTACTAATATAGTCGCCAACAACGGGAAGCCAGCCAAGCCATACAAGCCAGGCGCTTTTTTTGTTTAATTTTTTTGCGATTTTATATAACGGAATGGCCTCCAACACAAATACAAGCAAAGATACCATAAATCCGAAAATCGCCGCTACCAGCGCCGCAATTACGCTGACCATGAGCATAACGCCCGCAACTCCCATGTTTGCGATGCCCACGCCGTAGTATAATCCCTCGTACAACTCTTCCAACATATCAACAATATTACTTGAAGCCATAACTCTCCTCCTGATTTTTTGTAATTTATGCTATTATGCCGAATTAAGACCGCGGCCGTTCTTTGTTCTTACGGCGTTTTTCTTTTTCATACGGCTTTTATCGGCATTAAGCTTAACGCTTTAATTATTATACCAAAAGCGCTATGTTTTTGCAACAAATAAAGAAAACTCCCCGCCGAAAAGTCGGCGGGGATAAATTTGCTTTATGTTTTACGGCAGGAGCAAGCCCCTGCCCTACAAAATCTAATTATTTAGATTTTTTTTGCGGACTGTGGTGGATGTCAGCAAAAGAGGGAAATTAATCTTTTAATCGCTAATGTTAAAATACTCCATAGAACTTTTGATTAAAGAATCGATTAACTCTTTGTGCTTTAAATACTCTTCAAATCCTGATAACTGAATACTATATTCTTTCCAACGAGGTGTGTAAGATATATCCAAGCCGCTCTCTTCACATTTTTGAACCATTTCTGGATTTTCGTTACCCTTATATACAATGTATAAGTAATTCTTTTTCGGCCTGAACATAAGGAAGTTTTTTGATATACCATCCTTCATCATTCCAATATAGAATTTATTGTACTTTAATTCATAGCCGCTCGCATATTCTTTTACACTGTCAAATATCTTATCAACATTTTGAAGCATTTTGGGAGTACTTCTACCTTCCCAATATTTTCTGTCGGTTGCTTCATACTGTTCATCTTCGTCGTTCACAATAGTTACCCTATCGAGCACCTTGGTAAAAGCAAGAGATATATCATCGCCCTGTTTATATGCAGTTAACTGTAATGCTATAAGAGGAATTGCACCATTAAACAAGGAAATAACATTCATAAATCGTCCAGTGATTTCTTCCGCAACAATTACAGCACAATGGTCATATTGTGGGTATCTCTTTCTCTCTGTATCCCAATATTCAATTGTTCTAATAATGTGGCTGGGGTCGGTAGCACCTAATTGTACCTCTACCTCATATCGAGTACCATCATCATCTGCAAGCAGTAAATCAAGTCTGCCTCCTAATGGTTGAACTTTTTCTCTTTGTATTGGAGATAAATCACCTAACCCCAAAACAGAAGGGTCATCAAAAATGAAGCTTTGAATTAAGTCTTCCTTTATTTGGGGATTGTTTTTAAGCTGTACTTTTTCCATTTTGACGATTTTTGCCATAATATGTGCCCCTTTTGTTTTTCTTCATTATAACACAGTTTATTATGAAAAACAATCCCCACCGATTTCTCGGTGGGGATAATTTTTACTCTATAAATCTAATTACTTAGATTCTTTAATTGCAGCCTGTGCTGCTATCAGCAAAAGAGGGAAATTATTCTTATCATATATGATGAAAATATTTCATCCAATCATCAAATCCACAACCTTCAATATGGCAAATAATAACGTTGCTCCATCTTTCTTTAAGAGTTTTCCCGTTAAAAATTTGAGCATTCACCAGTTCAGTCGCGTTCTTGAAATCACAGCCACCGTCTATATCGCAATATCCTACCCAATAAGGATTTTCTTGACCCGAGATATAGCCTAAATAATGCTCGACTTCGTTAGGGTCATCCTTAAAATAGAAACAAGTTTCATTGATATTCATACCTGACTCTAATTGTCTAAAGAAAAAATCCCAATCCATATATACTAATCCTCACAATTATCAATTTATATTTTGATTATATCATTTTTATCTTAACAATTCAACAGATGTAAAAATCCCCGTGGATTGCTCCACGGGGATTCATTATTGTAAATCTTAGCCCTTAATAGCAGCCTGGGTTGCAGACCGCAAAAGGGGGGATGTAACACGAATGGTTATGTTGTAATACGTGTGTTTATGTGGTATTCTTTATCAAAAAACCCAGCAGATATTGAAAGTTCCATAAAGGTGGTACGCGTTGGATCAATACAAACTGGTTTTGAATCCGACACAGCGCAGCCAACAAAGGATCCTCGCTTATGACCCAATATCAGCGTAATGGGTTCGTTAATCTGGAATCTTTTTTCTTCACCTGCAAGAATAGTATCAAAAAGAGTACCGTCGGACCTATATAGGTAGTAAATGGGTTTGCTGAGTGCGCCAGCGGGTTTGCCATGTACAATTAAATTGCCAACCTCACGATGAGTAGGATTTCCACAGTGAATACAAGCAGCTGCTTGGTCGCTAATTTGCTTGCCGCATTCAGTACAGATAATTAACGCCACGAAAGTGCCCCCCTTTTAATTTCTTATTTTGAGTATAACAAATATCTACCAAAAAAGCAAGAAATATAACAAATTCTTTTAATTCTTAAGCATCCACATAAAAATCCTCCGTCCGGATTGCTCCGGACGGAGGATTTTTATATTAGGAATTAACCCTTGATTGCAGCCTGACCTGCTATCAGCAAAAGTGGGAAATTATTTTTCCAATTCAATATAGAACCATTCTACGCAGTCAGCATAGATTCCGAAATCAATACCATTTTCCAATTTGAAATGTATGTTGTTTGGCAAACTATTGTTTTCTTCCGCAATTTTTGCTTTACAATCTAATTCTTTATATCCTTATGCTGGCAGCCTAGGGCGATATCCGTAAATGCATGGATAAATAATTAAAAACTATTTTTGACTTTTGATTAACCAGACGACGCATAATGTTATTGTTGCACATACACATAAAAAACCAAGAATAGTTGCTAATGGTCGCAAGGCGTTGATTCTGTCGAAATAGTTTGATGCATCAATTAATGCGGAAAATAAGGAGAGTATTGATATTCCAAATAAAAATTTGTTAGATAATTGTTCTGTTTTTGCTGACCTAGCATTTTGTACAATTTGCATTTGTTCTTCGTTATCAACAATATCTGCAAGAAGGTGCTCTATTTCTAAAATCGAGTACATTCTTGAATATACGTTCTGAAAAACTTTATCATCGGAAATTACATTGAAAGAAAAAACCGTTTTTAATTTAACGATGCGACTGTTTAAATGCGTGATTGCTGCCTGTGATTTACCAAAAACACAAGCAATATCATTTATATATTGTATAGATGCGAACCGTTGATTTAATAGTAATAAGTATAAAAAATAATAATCTATGCAGAGATGACTCAATTTTAAGTGGTGGAGATAATAATCCGATTCATCATTTTTAGAATCATATGTAATATTAACCAGTCCCTCAGAACTACCTCCCCATTGGTCACTTTCACTAGATTTGTACACCATATCATAATCGCTCTCAAAAGAGAAAGAAAAATTAGTATTATAACTACGGCTCAGCCTATAAAGTCGGTCTTGGTTTTGCTTATTATCTTCTGGACTTTCGTCAATATGGATAAAGTGGAAGCAGGAACATTCGTATTTAAATGGTGCTGTTGAGGTAAAGAAAAGATTTGCATTCAGGTTTTCGGGTAAAATACTCTTCGCCACATCATATAAAGTACATATGTTATTTTCGGTGTTTTTGCCACACATCTTGGTTGCTTTTTTGAACAAGTAGGCAAAATCCGAAATTTCTTCTGGAGTCATACCGTCGTAGTTTATCCAGAATTCAAGAAATCCAACACCAGTAGAAAAGCACGCCATTCGAACTTGCTCAATCTGTGGAATATTCTTTAAATCTAACTCTTCTTCGTACATATAGATATTTAACGAAGATGCATTAACTAGGTTGAATAGTTGGAACAAACTTTCGTTTTGGGCAATACGCACAGCGTAGTTTAGCAAATATCTGGGAGAATACTGTTGTGAATCAACACGTTCCCATAATAATTTTTCTTTTGAAAGTTTTTCTGTAAAATCCTCAAAATCATCAAACCAAGCAGGAATAAAATATACAGATTTGCTATAACTCATATCGTTCCTCATCTTCATAAAAATATACTATCCATATTATACATAGTTTCCACACAAAAAGCAACAACGGAACAAAACCACCCTCGAAAAATTCGAGGGTGGTTTCTATATAAACCTAATTACTTAGATTCTTTAATTGCAGCCTGTGCTGCTATCAGCAAAAGAGGGAAACTATTTTTTGTACTCCAAAATATCAAACATTTCCAATACAGAGTCCTCAAGGATTTCATTTGAGGTTCGCTTTCTGTATTCCAATAACCCATTTTTGATAAAAACTATTTCTATATTTCCATCATTCGAAATTGCGGAATTGGCCTGCTTGAATATCTCATCTCTGCAATTATTATATTTTTTCAATTTATTAAATGAGAATCCAAGAGCTTTTTTTGCAGCAAGAAACTCACTACCCATTAACTCTTCCAAATATATAAGGTCAGAGAGCAAATAGTTGTGTTTTTCTCTCCATATTCTGTAATGTTCTGTTCGGCATGAAAAGCAAACAGGAAGAGACCTACCACTAATAAAATGAAGTAGATACTGTTGGTCGTTTCTCTCAAAACAAATCGCTAGATAAAACGCGCTAACAACTTGTCTTTGTGGAGTATGTAAAAATTCTTCCCAATTTTTTTGATAAAAATATCTGCAATTATCTTCTATTTCAGGCAACTTATTTTTTAAAGATTCTAAAATTTTTTCAAATTTTTGTGCATCTAATAATTCCGAATATTCAATTGCATACGAAGAAGATTCGGTATGGTCTTCCCAATATTTAATTAGATATTGATTTCCGTTTTTATTATCCATTGCCACAAATGAAGAATGCCCAGCACCATCAAATGATGAATAAAACAAAATGGTAAATTCATATCTTGTTATTTGCGTTAACATCCCCCCAATGATAAAAACGAAACGAGTGGGGAAGATTTCTGCATATTTAACGAATTTCAATTTTTGTAAATTTTTCATCCATTCGGGTGCAGATGAAAGCGGTGCATCTAGATATTTTTGCAACATTTTTATCATCCTTTTATAATCTGCTAATCTTTTTTACATTATACCACAAACACAAAACGCTTACAATAGAGAAAACAATCACCCTGCTGATTACTCGGCAGGGTGATAAGTTTTTCGTTATAAACCTAATTACTTAGATTCTTTAATTGCAGCCTGGGCGGCGGCGAGGCGGGCAATCGGCACACGGAAGGGTGAGCACGATACGTAATCAAGGCCAATATTGTGGCAGAATTCTACGGAAACGGGGTCGCCGCCGTGTTCGCCGCAGATACCGCAATGGATTGACGGACGAGTTGCCTTACCAAGGGTAACGGCCATGTCCATAAGCTTACCAACGCCGGTCTGGTCGAGTTTTGCGAACGGATCGTTTTCGTAAATCTTTGCATCGTAGTATGCACCAAGGAACTTACCAGCGTCGTCACGGCTGAAGCCGAAGGTCATCTGGGTAAGGTCGTTGGTACCGAAGCAGAAGAACTCAGCTTCCTTAGCAACCTCGTCAGCGGTGAGGCATGCACGCGGAATTTCCATCATGGTACCTACTTCGTACTTGAGGTCAGCGCCGGCAGCAGCGATTTCTGCGTCTGCGGTAGCTACTACTACGTTCTTAACGTACTTAAGCTCTTTTACTTCGCCGGTAAGCGGAATCATGATTTCCGGAACGATGTTCCAGTCAGGATGGTTCTTCTTAACGTTGATAGCGGCACGGATAACAGCGGCAGTCTGCATCTTTGCAATTTCCGGATAGGTTACTGCAAGACGGCAGCCACGGTGACCCATCATCGGGTTAAACTCGTGGAGAGAGGTGATGATATTCTTGATATCTTCAACGGTCTTGCCCTGAGCGTTAGCGAGAGCCTTGATGTCAGCCTCTTCGGTCGGTACGAACTCGTGAAGCGGCGGGTCAAGGAAGCGGATGCATACGGGGTTGCCTTCAAGAGCCTCGTAAAGAGCCTCAAAGTCGCCCTGCTGATAGGGAAGAATCTTTTCAAGAGCAGCTTCGCGTTCTTCAACGGTGTCTGCGCAAATCATTTCGCGGAAAGCAGCAATTCTTTCAGCTTCGAAGAACATATGTTCGGTACGGCAGAGACCGATACCTTCAGCGCCGAGTTCGCGAGCCTTTTTAGCGTCAGCGGGTGTATCAGCGTTGGTACGAACCTTAAGGGTTCTGTACTTGTCAGCCCAAGCCATGATACGGCCAAATTCGCCGGCGATTTCAGCGTCTACGGTCGGGATGATGCCGTCGTAGATGTTACCGGTAGAGCCGTCGATAGAAATATAGTCGCCTTCAACAAAGGTTTTTCCGGCAAGGGTGAACTTCTTGTTTTCTTCGTCCATGACGATGTCACCGCAGCCGGAAACGCAGCAGGTACCCATGCCGCGGGCGACGACGGCGGCGTGCGAGGTCATACCGCCACGAACGGTGAGGATACCCTGGGAAGCCTTCATACCGGTGATATCTTCCGGAGAAGTCTCAAGACGAACGAGAACTACCTTCTCGCCGCGGTTGTTCCAAGCTTCAGCGTCTTCAGCGGTGAATACAACCTTACCGCAAGCAGCACCCGGAGAAGCGCCGAGGCCCTTGCCCATGGGAGTAGCGGCCTTAAGAGCCTTTGCGTCAAACTGCGGATGGAGAAGTGTATCAAGGTTACGCGGATCGATCATAGCTACTGCCTGCTTTTCGTCGATCATGCCCTCGTCAACGAGGTCACAAGCGATTTTAAGAGCGGCCTTAGCGGTTCTCTTACCGTTACGGGTCTGGAGCATGTAGAGGTTACCGGCTTCGATGGTAAATTCCATGTCCTGCATGTCTCTGTAGTGGTCTTCAAGAATAGCGCATACCTCGGTAAATTTCTGGAATGCGGCGGGGAACTTCTCAGCCATCTGAGCGATAGGCATCGGAGTACGTACGCCGGCAACTACGTCTTCACCCTGAGCGTTTACGAGGAACTCACCCATAAGTCCCTTTTCGCCGGTAGCAGGGTCACGGGTAAAGGCTACGCCTGTACCGCAATCGTCGCCCATGTTACCGAAAGCCATTGCCTGTACGTTAACAGCGGTACCCCAAGAGTAAGGAATATCGTTGTCACGACGGTAAACGTTTGCACGGGGGTTGTCCCATGAACGGAATACGGCCTCAACGGCGCCCATAAGCTGTTCCTTCGGGTCGGACGGGAAGTCCTTGCCGATTTTATTCTTGTACTCAGCCTTGAACTGGCCGGCGAGGGTCTTGAGGTCCTCGGCGGTAAGCTCGATATCCTGAGTTACGCCCTTTTCTTCCTTCATTTCGTCGATAAGCTGTTCAAAATACTTCTTACCAACTTCCATTACAACGTCGGAATACATCTGGATAAATCTTCTGTAGCAGTCCCAAGCCCAACGGGGGTTGCCGGACTTAGCAGCGATTACGTTAACAACCTCTTCGTTAAGACCGAGGTTAAGAATGGTGTCCATCATACCGGGCATGGAAGCACGGGCACCGGAACGAACGGAAACGAGAAGCGGATTTTCGGTGTCGCCGAATTTCTTGCCGCAGATTTCCTCCATCTTTTCGATGCTTGCCATGATTTCAGCCTGAATGTCGGCGTTAATCTGTCTGCCATCTTCGTAATACTGTGTGCAGGCCTCGGTAGAAACTGTGAAGCCCTGGGGAACGGGGAGACCGATTTTGGTCATTTCGGCAAGGTTTGCACCTTTACCGCCAAGCAATTCACGCATTGATGCGTCGCCCTCTTTGAAGAGGTAGCAATACTTGTGTGCCATATAAATTTTACCTCCTAAAATATAGATAACAAAGTTAAGATGATACCGCACGAAAGCCTGTCCCGCGCACTATCCAATTCATTATAACAGAAGTTAATCCGCTTTTCTACATTAATTTTTATATTTTAATGCGAATTTTTCAACAAAGTTACGCCGTCAAAGTTGGGGATTTTAGGCATTTTCGCTTATTTGAGGGGTAATAAGGCGGGTTTCGCTTGATTTCGGGGCAAAAAAGCGGTATTATAGAGGTATAATTTTAAATGCACTTCCTTTTTGAGAAAAAAGGAAGCTTTTGTCATATTTTTCGGAGGATTTACGGTATGTTTTTTAAGAAAAAAGAAAAGCCGTCGGGCGGCGTTGATTACATGATTGTCGGGCTTGGTAATCCCGGCAGCGAATACGAGGCTACTCGCCACAACGCAGGCTTCATTGTTGTAGATATGCTCGCCGAAAAATTCGGTTGCAGCTTAACAAAGCTTAAGTTTAAATCGCTTTACGGCACCGCCGACATCGGGGGCAAAAAATGCCTTATTTTAAAGCCGCAAACCTTTATGAACAACTCCGGCGAGGCGGTACGCGACGCCGCAGGGTTTTATAAAATCCCCGCCGAGAATATAATTGTCGTGTCCGACGATATTTCGCTTGACGTTGGTCGGCTTCGCATAAGACGCAAGGGAAGCGACGGCGGCCACAACGGGCTTAAAAGCATTATTTATTTGCTTAACAGCGACAACTTCGCCCGAATTAAGGTCGGCGTTGGAAAAAAGCCTCACCCAGACTATGATTTGGCGGCGTGGGTGTTGTCACGGTTTAAAAACGACGAGGTTGACAACCTTAAAAAGGCGGCGGAAAACTCCTGCGACGCCATAAAATTGATGGTCGAGGGCAAAACCGACATGGCCATGAACAAATTTAATTCGTAAAAAATTCGCCTATCGGTGAAAGAGAGGTCACTTTTAATGGAATTTATATCGTCGCTTATGTCGGCGCTTTCCGAATATACGGCGTTTAAAGGCCAGCTTGCCCACATGCAGTTTCCTGCGGCGGCAACCGGCCTTTCTCACATTCATAAAGCGGCGCTTATTAAATCAATTTGCGACGACCTCGACCGACGCGCTCTTTTTATAGCCGCCGACGAAAGCGAGGCTAACCGCTTTTACGACGACTTGGTTGCCATGGGCGTTAACGCCGTTTATTTTCCCTCGCGCGATTACACCTTCCGCGATATTGCGGGCGTTTCAAAGGAATACGAGCATATGCGGCTCGGCGCTTTAAGAAAAATTGCCGACGGGGATTACACCGTAGCCGTTTGCTGCGCCGTTGCGGCGACCCAGCTCACCTTACCGAAAAGCGCGCTTGAAAAGCATACCTTTACGATAAAAAACGGCGGCGAAATGCCGCTTGAGGAAATCGCGGCGAAGCTTATTTCGGCGGGCTACACTCGCTCGGCCATGGTTGAGGGCGTAGGTCAATTTTCGGTAAGGGGCGGAATACTCGACTTTTTTCCGCCCCAGCTTAAAAAACCCGTTCGCGTTGAATTTTGGGGCGATTCGGTCGACTCGCTTTCCCTTTTTGACAAGGAAAATCAGCGCCGCACCGATATGCTCGACGAGGTTACTGTGCCGCCCGCGGTTGAGGTAGTTTTTGCAAAAGATTTTTGCGAAAAGGTTGAGGCCTTTGCCCAAAAGCTTAACAAAAAGTACGCCGAGGCAAAAGACGGCCTTCTTCGCGCGGTTGACGCCGCAAAATCGGGCGTTTTTCCCCATAGTTTTGATAAATATTTGCCGCTTGCATATGAAAAAGCCGAGACAATACTTGATTACGTCGACGGCGAAATGATATTTTTAAGCGAGCTTAGCAACGTAAAAGAGCGGCTTCGTTCGGCGTCGGTTCAGCTTTCGGAGGACATAAAGCTTATGCTTGCCGACGGCACGCTTACAAAAGGTCTCGACCGCTATTTTCTTACGGCGAACGAGCTTTTTGGCCAAATTAACGGAGCCAACTGCGTTTATACCGACACCTTTGCACGGGGCAACTACGGCGTTGACATTAAGGCGCTTACCAACTTTAATTTAAGGCAGACCACCGCTTGGCGCGGCTCGGTAAGCATGCTTTGTGACGATTTGTCACCTATGCTTAAGGCGGGATTTTCGGTCGCCATTCTCGGCGGCAACGCAAAATCGGCGCAAAACCTTGCCGACGAGCTTAACGACAGCGGAATTGACGCCGCCTATCTTCCGAACCCGCCCTTTCTTCGCCGTAACGCCGTTACGGTAACCCTCGGCGCACTTTCGACGGGATTCGAAAGCGTTTCAGGAAAATTCGCCGTTATAACCCGCGACAAATACATGGGCGCAAAGCCCGTTTCGCGCCGCAAAAAATATAAAAAAGGCGAGCAAATTAACGGAATTGAGGAGCTTCACCGCGGCGATTATATCGTTCACGTTGCCCACGGCATCGGCGTTTTTGACGGAATTCATAAAATCGCAAACGACGGTATTACAAAGGATTACATTAAAATTAATTACGCGAAGCAGGACGTTTTGTACGTTCCGGTAACCCAGCTTGACCTTGTTTCAAAATATATCGGCAACACCGAGGACGGCGCCGTTAGGCTTAACCGACTCGGCGGCGAACAATGGCTTAAAACAAAAAACCGCGTTAAATCGGCCGTTAAGGACATGGCAAAACAGCTTATAAAGCTTTATGCGGCAAGAATGGCGGCGGAGGGTCACGCTTTTATGCCCGACACCGATTTGCAATCGGATTTTGAAAGCCGATTTGAGTACGACGAAACCGACGACCAGCTCCGCTGTATAAGCGAAATTAAGGACGACATGGAACGTCCCGTGCCGATGGACAGGTTACTTTGCGGCGACGTTGGAGTTGGAAAAACCGAGGTTGCGTTAAGGGCGGCGTTTAAGTGCATAGCCGAGGGTAAACAATGCGCTCTGCTTTGCCCGACGACCATTTTGGCGTGGCAACATTATCAAACGGTTATACGCCGAATGGAAGGCATGCCGGTTGACGTTGAGCTGCTTTCCCGTTTTCGGACGGCGAAACAGCAGGCCGAGATACTTAAAAAGCTTAAAAACGGCCGCATTGACATGATTATCGGCACCCACCGATTGGTTTCAAAGGACGTTGAATTTAAGGATTTAGGGCTTATAATAATCGACGAGGAGCAGCGCTTTGGCGTTGAGCAAAAAGAGAGGTTAAAGGAGCTTTGCCCCTCGGTTGACGTACTTACCATGTCGGCGACGCCGATACCGAGAACGCTTAACATGGCCATGTCGGGGCTCCGCGACATGTCGGGAATTGACGAGGCGCCATATGACCGCCAACCGGTTCAAACCTATGTTGTTGAGCACGATTTGGGCGTTTTTGTGGACGCCATTAACCGAGAGCTCCGCCGCGGAGGCCAGGTTTATTATCTTCATAACCGAGTGGAAACAATTTCGCTTACTGCGGCAAAGCTTCAGCGTGAGCTCCCCGAAAGCCGCATTGGAATAGCCCACGGAAAGATGAACGAGGAAGAATTAAGCGAAATTTGGCGAAAACTTATTGACAGAGAAATTGACATTTTGGTTTGTACCACTATAATAGAAACAGGGGTAGACGTTCCAAACGCAAACACGCTCATTATCGAGGACGCCGACCGATTCGGCCTTTCTCAGCTTCATCAGCTTCGAGGAAGAGTAGGACGTTCACCAAGACGAGCGTATGCCTACCTTGCGTTTAGGGGCGGCAAGGGGTTAACCGAAATTGCCCAAAAGCGGCTTGAAGCGATACGCGAGTTTACCGAGTTTGGCTCGGGTTATAAAATCGCCATGCGTGACCTTGAACTGCGCGGAGCGGGTAACCTCCTCGGCGGCCAGCAACACGGTCACATGGATTCGGTCGGATACGATATGTACCTAAAGCTTCTTTCCGACGCCGTTAGCGAGGAAAAGGGAGAGGCTCCCGCCTCGGCGGTTGAATGTACCGTCGATTTGCCCATTTCGGCGCATATTCCCGAGGAATATATCCCCGATTTACCGCAACGGTTGGGA
>JAFNUO010000096.1 GCA_017383985.1 Clostridia bacterium
GACAAGGCAGGTCAAAAATCGGTCAAAAAGCGCAACCCCCTCGGCGGGAGGCACCGTTTTGTCATAAATATCGCCCGCGATTATAACGGCGTCGGGCTTTTGGTCGGCGGCGATGTCGATAATTTGAGCCAATATATGCTCTTGGTCGGGGAGCATGGACATCTCGTTTACGCGGATACCAATATGTAAATCGGAAAGATGTAGAAATTTCATTCTTTTTCCTCCAAAATGATATGCTTTTATTATACAACAACAAATACTTTGCCGCAAGGGGATAGAAATAAAGCGCAAAAAACTAAAGGGAAAACCCGTAAGTCTTGGGTTTTCCCTTTAAAATTTATTTTTTTACGCTATATCTTGTCGCGCTATTAACGCTTTTTTACGCTCTGTCGGCGATTTCCTTTGCAACCATGTCAATAAACTGTTCCATGGGCATTACCTCGGTTGCGTTACCGTCGCGGCGGCGAACGGCAACGGTGCCGTCGGACTGCTCCTTGTCGCCGATAACAAGCATGTACGGGATTTTTTGCATTTGAGCCTCACGTACCTTGTAACCGGTTTTCTCCTGACGCTTGTCCGATTCGCAACGGATACCCTTTGCCTTTAACGCGGCCTCAATTTTGTCGGTATATTCGTTGTTGCGGTCGGTAATCGGGAGAAGGCGAACCTGAACGGGAGCGAGCCATGTCGGGAACTTGCCCGCATAATGCTCGATAAGGATACCGATAAAACGCTCAATTGAGCCGAAAACAACGCGGTGAATCATAATCGGGCGGTGTTTTTGACCGTCGGAGCCGATGTACTCCGCCTCGAATCGAAGCGGAAGCTGGAAGTCAAGCTGGATTGTGCCGCATTGCCATGTTCTGCCGATTGAGTCCTCAAGATGGAAGTCAATTTTCGGGCCATAAAATGCGCCGTCGCCCTCGTTTATAACATAGGGCATATTCATTTCGTCAAGCGCCTGCTTAAGGCCCGCCGTTGCCATTTCCCAGTCCTCGATTGCGCCAAGATGGTCCTCCGGCATGGTGGAAAGCTCAACGTGATATTTAAATCCAAACTTGGAATAAACCTCGTCGATAAGACGTGCAACGCCCTTAATTTGCTCGGTTATTTGCTCGCGAGTCATGTAAATGTGAGCGTCGTCCTGGGTAAAGCAGCGAACACGCATAAGTCCGTGTAACGCGCCCGACTTTTCGTGGCGGTGAACAAGGCCGAGCTCGCCTATTTTAAGCGGCAAATCCTTGTACGAGCGAGGCTCCATTTTGTAAACGAGCATACCGCCCGGACAGTTCATCGGCTTAACGGCAAAGTCGTTTTCGTCGATAACGGTTGTGTACATGTTATCCTTGTAATGGTCCCAATGTCCCGAGGTTTCCCAAAGCTGGCGGTTAAGCATAATCGGGGTGCTTACCTCAAGGTAATTTTCGCGGGTGTGAAGCTCGCGCCAGTAGTCGATAAGCGTGTTTTTAACAATCATACCCTTGGGCAAGAAGAAGGGGAAGCCGGGGCCCTCCTCCATAAGCGCAAAAAGACCAAGCTCCTTGCCCAAACGGCGGTGGTCACGCTTTTTAGCCTCTTCAATTCGGGTAAGATATTCCTCTAAATCGGTTTTGTTTGAAAACGCCGTGCCGTAAATACGGGTAAGCATTTTATTTTTCTCGTTTCCTCTCCAGTAAGCGCCGGCAACCGAAGTAAGCTTAAACGCCTTTACCGCCGAGGTATAGGTTACGTGAGGGCCGGCGCAAAGGTCAACGTAGTCGCCCTGTTTAAAGAAAGAAAGCTCCTCGTCCTCGGGCAAATCGTTGATAAGCTCAACCTTGTACGGCTCGCCCGCCTCCTCCATAAGCTTTATGGCCTCGTCGCGGGGAAGGGTAAAGCGCTCTAACTTAAGGTTTTCCTTAACTATTTTTTTCATCTCGACCTCAAGCGCCTCTAAATCCTCGTCGGTAAAGGGAACTTCGCGGTCAAAGTCGTAGTAAAAGCCGTCCTTAATCGAAGGGCCGATAGCAAGCTTTGTTTCGGGATAAAGGCGCTTTACCGCCTGGGCCAAAATATGGGACGCGGTATGACGCAGAGCGCCGCGACCTACCTCCTCGTCAAAGGAATGCTCGCAAACCGAGCCGTCATGAAAAATAACCTTCATAAATTTATCTCTCCTTTTAAAAAATAGAGTTAGTTACCAAAAAAATAAAAAGCACCCTATGAGTAAATTCGCCTTATGCGAACTACTCAAGGGTGCGAAAATTCACACGGTTCCACCTTGATTTTTAACTTCATTAACCGCCGTTAACGCCGACGTCACGTCGCATTTATCATGCGCGGCTCGGGAGTGGTTTTCGCCGAGTTTTATTCGCGCTCCGACGGTTTCAGCCAAAGGCCGTCGGTCTCTTTTAATTATGCGCGCAAAAAAACGGTTACTCTTTCCGTCAAAGCCCTTTGACGCATATTTTAACACACACTTTCCCCTTTTTCAATAGCTAAACGAAATAAAAATTAGTATCCCACGCGGGAACCGACCGAAAATGGCGCATATAAATGCGGTAGTCGTCCCTTATTTCAAAAATTTTAAGCGGCAACGCAAAATAATCCTCCAACCGATGATATGCGGCGATTTGCATTTTTGGCTTAAACCTTAAAATTGTTTCTCTTGCTCCGTCGATAGCGGCACCCTCGCCGCCCTCTATGTCCATTTTTATAAATGTAGCCGCTTTTCCGTCCAAAATTTCGTCAACGCTTAAGGATTTTATTTTTTCGCCCGTTTCCGCCTCGGCGTGGTTTCGGCCGCCGTGGGTGTTAAAGGTAAGCTCGCCCGATTTGTCCGAAATTGCCGTATTATAAAGGCTGACCTTCTCCATGCCGCCGATTTTTGCCGCCATTCGGTTAAAGCTTTTTTTCGTCGGCTCAACGGCATAAATATGGCCGTAGCCGTTAACGTGGGAAAGAAATTCCTCCACCGTATCGCCGCAAAAGGCGCCGAGGTCGATAAAGCTTTCGTCGTCGGTTGGCTTTATTATGCTATCCCACGCCTCCTCGGGCTCGGTTTCGCAACGCTTTAGGTAGTTTATGTCGCCCGTCAAGCGGTAATTAAGGCAACTTTCAAAAACCTTTTTCGATTGCTCGTCGGCAAGGCGCGCATAAACGGCGTTAAGCTCATTTTTATGCTCCGCCGCATAGTTTAAATTGTAATATCCGCCGCCAATAACCGGCACGTCGGGGGCAAAAAGCTCCTGCTCGGCGGCGATTCGGTCGATGTTTTCGAGCACCTCGCTTCGCGACGTACCAAAACAAACAAGGACAATCATTTCGGGGCTTATTTTTTTCGCCTCGGCGTAGCTTATAACCGTAAAACCGCGAAAATTTTGGTATCTTACGAATTGGTCGCTTGCAAAAACGCCCGTTATTTTTATATCGTATTTTTCAAGAACGTTAATAATCTTGTCGGCGCCGTCACCCATTCCGTAAAGCCAAATCGGCTTTTTTGTTTTTAAAAGATAATGCCATAATTCGACCACGGAAAGCACCTCCTTTTGCGCTTTAAAGCTCAACGATTTTATAACATTATAACAACTGCGCGGTTATATATCAACTTTTTCCTTTTTTCGCTGTTGAAATGTCGGCGGTTATGGTATAATATAAAATATACTATGTAACGGAGGTAATGTTACGGTTATGAAAAAATTAATTGCCCTTTTACTTGTGGCGTTTATGATGTTTGCTTTTTGCTCCTGCGGCGGTAAGGATAAGGATACCGTCCTTTCTTCGTCAACCGATAGCGTATCAAGCAAGGTGGCCTCGTCGGCCGACGAAACCGAAACTTCGTCGGAGGAGCCCGAGAAAAAGGCGAAATCGGTTACCCGATATTTCCTTTACGGCCCCGGAAAATCGCTTAAAACCACCTATGACGTTGACTATTCCGAGGACGGAAAAATTACCGTCAACCTTTTTGACAGAAATAATTACAAAACCGGAAGTCACGTTTATGAATACGACGAAAACGGGCTTGTAATGTTTTTTGGCGTTTATGACAAGGACGGCAACGAAAAGGGTTACACAACCTATGAATACAGCAATAACATGAAAATAAGCGCCGAATATTATTATGAGGAAGATGCGCTGCGCTCTACCACAGAGTACCAGTATAACGAAAACGGCGTTATTGTCTCTAAAACGGTTGAAAAGGTCGGCGAGGCCGAGGTTTACAAATGGGACTACGCCAACAACGGAGACAAGCCCTATGCGGTTTATATTTCCACCCCGTCACGACCCAATTTCGAGGGCTATAATTTCGCCGACAACGCCAACGGTAAGCTTTACCAAAAGGTGCATATCGTAAACGGAATTTCCAACGATTACTGGTCGTATGACTACGACGCCGACGGCGACTGTATCTACCGCGGCTATTATAACGTTCAACATAGCCTTGTTGAATATTACGAGTTTAAGTACGGCGAAGCCAGCGAGCTTGCCGCCAAAGCATTTAAAGGCACGGGAATACTCGATTAATTCTGTCTTAAAGTTTCCATAAGTCCTAAAAAGATGGTTTTGTGGTAAAACTTACAGTTCTTTTAGAAGTCTTACAAAAAAATTCTCTTTACTATTTTTCAGCGATATGTTAAAATATTCATAATGAGTAGGGTTATTGTGCTCAATTTTTGTGCGATTTGCTGTTCAATAAAGTATAGTCTGAAGGGGTACGTTTTTTGAAAGTAGCAGTTGTTGGCTCAAAAGAGCTTGTTGTTATAAATTTGCAAAATTACATCCCCGACAGAGCGACCGAAATTGTTTGCGGCTCGTCAAAAAGGCTTGACCAAGCGCTTTTGAAATACGCCTCCGAAAAAGGGCTCGGCTTTACCGAAGTTTTGCCCGATTACCGCACCTTTGGACGTCGCGCCCCGATTAAACAGCGGTACGACGTGATTTCCGCCGCCGACGAGGTTGTTGTTTTTTGGGACGGCGTTTCCCAAAACATGAAAATGGTTATTGACCATTGTAATCGGGTTAAAATTCCCGTTACGGTTCACGTTTTATCCGCCCGCAACTCCGATATCCGCATTGTCCGCGGCCCCATATTTAATAAATAACACCGTAAAGTTCGCTTTTTAACGTAGCTTTACGGTGTTTTTGTTTTTTTGTTGATTATGTGTTTAAAACTCTCGGTTTTTAATTTTATGCTTTTTAACTATTACTTTCGCCAAAATCGACAGTAGAGAAAAGAGAGGAGTGAAAAGTGAAGAGTGAAAAGTGAAAAAGTAAAATCGACAAGGCTCTTGCGAGATTTGTTTTCGGATAAAAAAGCACCTTTTTCAATGACATTATATTATAAACATTGCGTTTTTCAATGATATATCGCTATCGCGATATGATATACGGCTCTGCCGTATGATATATTTGCGTTGCAAATATGATATAATATCCGTTCCTTCATACGCGAAGCGTATATCATCTGCGAAGCAGATATCATATCGGAGATATATCACCCGTTCAGACAGGAACGGATATTATTCAAAAAAGCCACATTTGTCCGGTAGACAAATGTGGCTTTTTGTTGGCGGAGAGAGGGGGATTCGAACCCCCGAACGGGTATTAGCCGTTACACGATTTCCAGTCGTGCGCCTTAGACCAGCTCAGCCATCTCTCCACGTCATGATTCGGTTTTCGTCGCATTAAAAGCGGAGTCGCTTTTAAGGACTTAAACATTATAACCAAACAAAACTAAAAAATCAAGACATATTTTAATTTTTTAGATTTTATGGTATAACCGATCGCTTTTTTACCGAAAATAACCTAAAGGAAGTGGTAAAAATGGCGGTTACGTTGCTCCGCACGCTTATATTGTATATAGTCATAATGGTCGCAATGCGGATAATGGGAAAGCGGCAGGTGGGGGATATGCAACCGAGCGACCTCGTCGTGTCCCTCCTTATTTCGGAAATTGCCGCTATGCCGATTGATAACATCGACCGACCGATTATAAACGGCATAATCGCCGTGTTTCTTCTTGTATTTCTTGAAACGGCGCTTGCTTGTATTTCGCTTAAATCGGGAAAGTTGCGCCGCGTTGTAAACGGCGCCCCCGTTATAATCATAAACCGCGGCAAGGTTAACCGAGCCTCGCTAAAACGGCTTCGTATTACCACCGACGAGCTTCTTGAAACCCTTAGAAGTCAAGGAGTTTTTGACATTTCAACCGTGCAGTACGCCATAATTGAGCCCAACGGCCAGCTAAGCGTTTTGGAAAAATCGGGAGGCGGCTTAGCCGTTCCGGTAATTTGCGACGGAAAAATGCAAACCCATTTCATGCAAAGCGCAGGCATTTCAAAGCACGAGGTTAATTCGGCGCTTAAAAAGCGGGGGATTTCCGCCGAGGACGTGTTCATCATGACGCTTGACGGCGACGGAAAGGCGTTTATCATAAAGGAAGACGGTAAATCATGAAAAGACTTGTACTTTCGTTTGTTTTGGTGGCGGCGCTTGTCGGGTTTTCGGTTTTTGGAAGCGTTACGGTGAAGAAAAAGGGCGGCGAGATATCCGAAATGCTCGACGGGGCGATTTCGGCGGCGGAAAAAGGCGACATGGCCGAGGCGAAGGCGGCGGCGAAGCGCATAGAGGACTTGTTCGTTGAGGCGGAAAACACCTTGGCGCTTTTTCTTGACCACGAAATAGTGAACAAGCTCGGCGCCGACATATCGCAGCTATATTATTTGGCCGATAAGGAGACAAAAAACGACTTTTCCGCCTACTGCCGAAGCGCAAAAATAACCGTAACCCACATAATGGCGAGCGAAACGCCGACCTTGTCAAACGTACTGTAAAAAAGGGGGAGGGTGAGGTTCGGTGGAGTGTGCGGTGCGTCGGCTCTACAATTCGGCGGCTTTGGCGGTTATATTTTTATATAAAAAAGAAGAGAGACGACTTCCTTGCGGAACGTCTCTCTTCGTAATATTTGGGTTTTATTTTGCGTAGTCGATTGCGCGGCTTTCGCGTACAACCTGAACCTTAATTTGACCGGGATATTCCATTTCGCTCTCGATTCGCTTAACAATGTCGCGGGCGGTGGTTATCATTTGGTCGTCGCTTACCTGGTCGGGCTTGACCATTATGCGTATTTCGCGGCCCGCCTGGATAGCGTAGGAGCTTTCTACGCCGCCGAACGAGTTGGCGATTTCTTCAAGCTGTTCAAGGCGCTTGACATAGTTTTCGATATTCTCGCGTCTTGCGCCCGGTCGAGCGGCGGAAATTGCGTCGGCCGCCTGGACAATGCAGGCGATGGCCGATTTCGGCTCAACGTCGCCGTGGTGAGCGTGAATTGCGTTGATAACGATTTCGTTTTCGTTATGCTTTTTGGCAACCTCGACGCCAAGCTGGATATGCGTACCCTCGTGTTCATGGTCAAGGGCTTTACCGATATCGTGAAGTAAACCGGCGCGCTTTGCAAGGGCAACGTTTTCGCCAAGCTCAGCCGCCATAAGTCCCGATAAATGGGCAACCTCAAGCGAGTGGTTAAGCACGTTTTGGCCGTAACTTGTACGGTAGCGTAGACGTCCGAGAAGGGAAACAAGCTCGGGATTAAGGTTACGTACTCCCGCCGCAAGAACGGCGTTTTCGCCCTCTTGCTTAATTGTGCGGTCAATTTCCTTGCGGGCCTTTTCAACCGTTTCCTCGATACGGGCGGGATGAATACGGCCGTCAAGAATAAGCTTTTCAAGCGCAACCCTTGCCACCTCGCGGCGAATCGGGTCAAAGCTTGAAAGGGTGATTGCTTCGGGGGTGTCGTCGATAATTAAATCAACGCCGGTAAGAGTTTCGAGGGCGCGGATATTACGTCCCTCGCGTCCGATAATGCGTCCCTTCATTTCGTCGTTTGGCAGGCCAACTACGGAAATAGTGGCTTCCGACGAATGGTCGGCGGCGCAACGCTGGATAGCGCCGGAAATAATGTTGGATGCGAGCTTGTCCGATTCATCCTTGAGCTGCTGCTCGTAAATAGAGATTTTAAGAGCCTTTTCGTGGATAAGCTCGTCCTCAAGCGATTTAAGAAGGAAGTCCTTTGCCTGCTGGATGCTGAATCCCGAAATTCTTTCGAGTACGTCCATCTGGCTCTTTTTAAGCTGGGCAACCTCTTCCATGCTCTTTTCGATTTCCTTGCTTTTTTCGGCAAGCTTTTCTTCTTTTGCTTCTAAATTCTCGATTTTTTTGTCGAGAGCTTCTTCTTTTTGTACAATACGGCGTTCCTGACGCTGAACTTCGTTTCTACGTTCGCGGACCTCACGGTCAGCCTCCGAACGGAGCTTATGAGCCTCGTCTTTAGCTTCTAACACCGCTTCTTTTTTCTTTGCTTCCGCCGTTTTCATGGCGTCGTTTATGATATTTTTGGCCTGTTCCTTCGCGGAAATGACAATTCCCTCGTCGGTTTTACGTTTAATAACCGAGCCGATTATAAAGCCTAATATACCGAACACCACAGCAGCTGCGGCAGCAATAGCAATAACAACTGGTGTCGTCAATGCGAGCACCTCCTTTTATATAAATAATCGCATTTTATAAAAATCGGGTATGCGAGAAAAACCCGGATATGTAATATTAAATGCATTAGCCAAATATACACCTAATATAAAAATCCACCATATCATGTTATATGATAATACAAAATCCACAATATGTCAAGTAATCATAATGTAAATTATATATAATCTATATATATATTAAAGACTTATGTAAAAAAAACATTGAAATGGCGGCGGGTTTGGGTTAAAATTAGATTTATTAATGCGTAAAGGAAGGTTACGACATGAAACAATACTTACAAATGACTGCCGACGAGCTCAAGGCGGAGCTTAACGCGGTTGATAATGAATATAACGCGTTTGCCGCAAAGGGCTTGTCCCTTAACATGGCGAGAGGTAAGCCCGGCCCCGACCAGCTTGACCATTCGTCCGCGCTTCTTACCATAGTCGGCGACAAAAACGACGTTTTTAGCGAAAATAAGGTCGATTGCCGTAACTACGGCGGACTTGACGGACTTGACGAATCGAAAACCCTCTTTTCGGCCATGCTCGACGTACCGGCCGATAACGTTATCGTTGGCGGAAACTCGTCGCTTAACCTCATGTTCGACTTTATGGCTCAGGGAATGTTCTCCGGCTTTGACGGCGAGCCTTGGATGAAACAGGGCGAGGTTAAATTTATTTGCGTTACGCCCGGTTACGACCGCCATTTTGCGATTTGCGAATATTTTGGCATAAAAATGCTCCCCGTTGCCATGCTTTCCGACGGCCCCGACATGGAAGAGGTTGAGCGCCTTGTCAAAGACCCGAACGTAAAGGGTATGTGGTGCGTTCCTAAGTATTCAAACCCGACAGGAACAACCTATTCCGACGAAATTGTAAAGCGCATAGCCGCTTTAAAGCCCGCCGCAAAGGATTTCCGCATCATGTGGGACAACGCGTATGCCATGCATTTTCTTGACGCCGACAACGACGACAAGCTGCTTAGCATTCTTGACGAATGTGAAAAGGCGGGAAACCCCGACCTTGCCGTTATGTTCTCAAGCACGTCGAAAATCACATTTTCGGGCGGAGGAATTGCCGCCATCGCCGCAAGCAAGCATAACCTCGACCTTATAAAGGCGCGTATGACCATACAAACCATAAGCGGCGACAAGCTTAACCAGCTTCGCCACGCAAGAATGTTCCCCAACCCCGAAGCCCTTCGCGAGCATATGAAAAAGCACGCCGCCTCGTTAAAGCCGAAGTTTGAGGTTGTTGTGAACACCCTTCAAAGCGAGCTTGGCGATTTGGGTATCATTAGCTGGACCGAGCCAAAGGGCGGCTATTTCGTAAGCGCCGACACCTTGCCCGGTTGCGCAAAAAGGGTAGTAGGGCTTTGTAAAGACGCCGGACTTGTGCTTACGGGCGCAGGAGCAACCTATCCTTACGGAAACGACCCGCTTGACAACAATATACGTATTGCTCCGTCCTTCCCGCCGGTTGACGAGCTTAAAACGGCCATGAAGCTTTTTACCGTTGCGGTAAAAAAGGCAACTCTTGAAATGCTTATCGAGCAATAAATCAAATTTTGTTAAAAATGCAGTAAAATAAGCGGCATGTCGATTGACAATTGTTGCATTTTACAATATAATAAGATAATTAAACTGCACAATTTTGTGCCGGACAAGAAAGTAAGGAGGCTTAAACAATGAAAAAAACAGGAAAACAGTGGTTTTTCATTGTTGCGATACTGATTTTCGCGCTTACATACTGTGCGTTTTTCGGTATCACCAATTACTACGGTGACAAAGAAATCGTCTATGTCAAAAGCGCCGACGATATCCGTTGGGGTATTGATATCCGCGGCGGCGTTGAGGGTGTTTTCTCCCCCGAGGGCGTTAAAACCGAGGACGTTACCGTAAAACAGCTTGAAGACGCTGAAACGGTTATTAAAAACCGTATGATAGGCCAAGGAATTACCGACTACGAAACCTACGTAGATTCCCGCAACAAGCAGGTTGTAGTTCGTTTCCCGTGGTCGTCCGATACCCAGGATTACGACGCAGCGGCCGAGATTAACAAGCTTGGCGAAACGGCCGTAATCACCTTCCGCGAGGGTAACCAAGATCCCAACGGAAAGGTAATACTTAAGGGCGCCACCGACATTAAAGAGGCTACCGCCGTATATGATGAGGACGGCAAACCGCAGGTACAGCTTGAGCTTACTAACGCAGGTAAGGGCAAGTTTGCCGAGGCAACGGCTCGCCTTGCCGGCTCGGGATACATATCCATTTACCGCGACGAGGATTGTATTTCAAACCCCGTGGTTAATACCGCCATTACCGACGGACATGCCGTTATTTCGGGCGAAGGAATGACCGCCGAGGACACAACCGAGCTTGCCAGCGAAATTAACGCCGGCGCGCTTCCCTTTGCTCTTTCAATCGACGATTCCAAGATTCAGGTTGTAAGCGCAACTCTTGGCGAAGAAGCTCTTAACGTTATGATTATCGCGGGCGTTATCGCCTTTGTTGTAATTTGCATTATCATGCTTGTTCGTTACAGATTACCCGGCCTTGTTGCATGTATTGCGCTTCTTGGTCAGGTTGGCGGCATGATTGCCTGCGCAACAAAGTTCTTCCCCGGCACCGACAGCTTTACTCTTACAATCCCCGGTCTTGCCGGTATCATACTTTCGATAGGTATGGGCGTTGACGCCAACGTTATTACCAACGAACGTATCCGCGAGGAAATTAAGAAGGGCAAAACCATCAGCGGCGCTATCAACGCCGGCGGCAAAAACTCCATTGCCGCAATTATCGACGGTAACATGACCAACGTTATTGTTTCGGTAATTCTTATGGGCGCATTTGGCCCCTCCGACAGCATTTTTGCTAAAATCCTCAGCTTTATTTTCAGCCCGTTCGGCGCTTCGGTAACCGGCGCGATTTATTCCTTCGGTTACACCTTGCTTATCGGCGTTATCCTTAACTTCGTAATGGGCGTTTTGGCGGCACAGATTATGCTTAAATCGCTTGCAAGCTTTAAGTGCCTTAGAAAGAATTGGCTTTACGGCGTAAAAGTCGAAAAAACCGAGGAGGTGATGTAAGATGTTGAAAAAGGGATTTAATTTTATCGGCAACATCAAAAAATACATCATCGTAAGTATCGCCATTATGTTGGTTGGCGTTATTGCTACCGCTGTTTTCGGCCCCGTTTTGGATATCCAGTTTAAGGGCGGTACAAAGCTTAGCTATTCTTACACCGGCGACATAGAATTTGCCGATGCCGAAAAGGCATTAAAGGATGTTTTTAAAGCTGATTATTCCGTTTCGGGTAGCTCGGACTTTTCGGGCGACGCTAAAAAATTGATAATTTCGCTTGGCACCAACGTTCCGACCGAAACGGTTGACGCCGCTGAAAAAGCGCTCCAGGACACCTTTAAGGACAACCAAATCGAAAGCAGCGAGGTTATCTCGGTAGAGGCTTCGGTTGGTTCGCGTTTCTTCCTTAAGGCGCTTGTAGCCGTCTTAATTGCTTGGATTTTGGTTATTGTTTACGTCGGCGTTCGTTTCCGTAAAATCGGCGGCGTATCCGCGGGTATTACGGCGCTTATCGCTCTTGTACACGATATTCTTGTCGCGTTCTTCATTTGCGTTATCTTCCGTTTGCCCATTGACGCAAACTTCATCGCCGTTGTTCTTACCTTGCTCGGTTACTCGCTTAACAGCACAATTATTATTTACGACCGTGTTCGCGAAAACCGCCGTATGTTCGGCAACAAGCTTACTCTTGGCGAGCTTGTTAACAAATCCAACAACGAAACGCTTACACGTACCATCATTACCTCGCTTTCAACCTTACTTGCGGTAGTCGTTGTATTGGTTGTTTCCGAGATTAAGGGACTTACCTCTTTGCGTTCCTTCACAATTCCGCTCGCCGCAGGTATCATTTCGGGTTCGTATACTTCGATTTGTCTTGCTCCCTGCATTTGGGCTAAGTGGAAGGAAAGACAGGCCGCAAAAGCCACCCAAAACCACGGCAAGAAAAAGAAATAATTTTTATACGAAAAGGAACTCCTTTGCGTTATAAAAATTCTCTTTGCGTAAAATTTAAAGAGCTCTGTCATGCGACAGGGCTCTTTTTTTGTGTCCGAGGGTAACGTGATGACGGTGTGCCCGAGGGTAACGTGATGACGGTGTGTCCGAGGGTAACGTGATGACGGTGTGTCCGAGGGTAACGTGACGGTGTTGCGGGGGATACAATGAAATAGCGGTGTATGGGGCAACAAAATAGCGGCGAGTGGTAAAAAAATAGTTTGCGCGGTGAAAAAAATGGGTTATAATTATAATAACGCAAGGCAAAGGAGTTAATTTTATGCTCGATTGGATTATAAACAATATCGGTACCGTTGTTGTAGGCGCGCTTTTGGCGGCGGCCGTTGCGGCGGTTATAATAAAGCTTATAAAAGACAAAAGGGCGGGGAAATCGTCCTGCGGCTGTAATTGCTCGGGTTGCCCCATGAGCGATAAATGTCACAAAAAATAAGAATAGACAAAAAATAGCCCGAAAAGCAAATGCCATAAACAAAAAAATAGCCCGAAAAGGAAATTTCACTTCCTTTTCGGGCGTTTTTTTAATCAATAACCGCGTTCGTGGATTAATATTTGCGTTCGTGGATTAATAACCGCGTTTGCGAATTTAATATCTGCGTTCTTGAATCAATAACCGCGTTCTTTTAGGTCGGAGACAAGCGAAACATAAAACTCGCGAACGTCAAAATCCTTAATATTATCGCGGAAAAGGTCGGTAACGTCGGCGTGGGAAATTCCGCGCTTACCCGTTGTAGTGAGGAGGGTATATTTGTTACCGAAATAAAAGGATTTTTCGCCGACAACGCTGTCGTTCGGGCCGTCGAACATTTTTGCGATAGGGTAGGCCATGTTAAGCGGAAATTGGCCGTGGCCGGCCGAACGCATTACCGAACCTACGCTTTGGCAAAAAATATCCTTTGGCACCGTCATGGCTCTGTCCCTCGGGAAGCAGGCCGCCGAGGTGAGGTCGTTTACGGCGGCGGTAAAATCGGGGTTTTTGTCGCCAAGCTTTTTAAGGGCGGTGTTATAGGTTTTGGCAAGCTTAGCTTGCACCGACGGCGGAATTTTTTCCAACAAATAGTCGGCGAAAAGACAACCTCGGTGAGGCGAATTTATGGTTGTAAGCGAGGCAACGTAAGGGCCAAGCCCCAAATAATGAATTGCGTAGCGGGAGTCGAGGCCTCCCTTTGAATGGGCAATAATGTTGACCTTTTGGCAACCCGTTTCGTTAATAATATGTAAAATTCGCTCCTTTAACTCGGCGGCGCTGTCGGCAACCGCCAACGCCGATTGGTGTTCGCCGTAATAAACCGTGGCGCCGTTTCTTTCAAGCTCGGCTGGTATACGTCCCCAATAATTAAGAAGTTTTGCGTCGCGGAAAAACACGCCGTGGATAAGGATAATCGGATATTTTGTTTTACAAACCCTAAGGCTTTTTCGCGAAAGGTTCATCAAATGCTTTTTCGTTTCGTAGCGACATTCCTCGCCGACGATTTGGATTATGCGCAAAAGGAAAATTACGTTGGCAAGCGGGATAAAGGCGCAAATAATTCCGATAACGCGTTCCTTAATTCCCAACTGAACCGACGTAGTATACACGGCAAGAATACCGTTCCAAAAAAATATTGCGTGGGTAAGAACGGCGGTAAGCAAGCTATAAAAAAACAGAGCCCATCTTGTTTCTTCCGTAAGAAAAAGCGGCAAGAAAATATGGTAAACCGCCGACGGAATTATGCTTATTATAAAAATTACAAGAAGCTTTACGCCGTGGTTACATACGTTAGTCCGAAAATTAGGAAAGTTGGCGGGGGAGAAAAGGGTAAGCAGGTTGGCGACGAAAAAAAGCAGTACGATGGGCAAAATTACGCGGGGAAAGGCGCGCATAAGCAAAAAGGAATTACAACAAAAGCAAAGGATAACGGCGTTAAAAATAAAAACAACCGTTTCAATCGGCTTTTTTGAAATAAGCATTTAAAAAAACTCCTTTCCTCGTACGTTTATATTTTGATTTTATCACGATATACCGCTTAAAACAAGTACCTTCTTTGCCGGTAAAAAAAACAGCCCGACCGAATTTTTGGTCAGGCTGTTTTGAGTTTTTATTTATTAATAAAATCTTTTATATATTCGATTTGGGCGTTTACCGATTCGGGGCCGGTTGAACCCGCCGAAATGCGCTTTTTGACGCAGGTTTCAAGCGAGATTTCGCCGTAAAGGTCGTTTTCAAACGTGTCGTCAAACTGTTTATACTGGTCCAACGTCATGTTTTCAAGCACAAGCCCGTTGTCGATACAAAACGCAACGATTTGGCCAACCGTTTTGTACGCCGAACGGAAAGGCATACCTTTTTTGGTCAAGTAATCGGCAAGGTCGGTTGCGTTAATAAAGCCTTTGCCGGCGGCGGCGTACATGTTGTCGGGCAAAACCTTTAAGGTGGCAAGCATGGGCGTAAACACCTCTAAGCATTTTTTAACCGTGTCAACGGCGTCAAAAATTGCCTCCTTGTCCTCCTGCATATCTTTATTATACGCAAGCGGCAAGCCCTTTAACGTTGTAAGCAGCGCCATTAAATCGCCGTAAACTCTGCCAAACGCCGCTATTTTTTTTACACCATCGAGATTGCGGTTTCTCCCTGAGGAGAGAGAGGGATTCGAACCCTCGGAAGTGTTACCTTCAACGGTTTTCAAGACCGCCGCA
>JAFNUO010000013.1 GCA_017383985.1 Clostridia bacterium
AAATAACTAGTAAAATAGAATCTAGTAGAGAAGCACTTTATAGTTTTTATGCTATTATGACAATAATGCATCAAAATCTATGAAAAGGAGAGTTATGAGATGAAATCGACTGGTATTGTTAGAAAAATAGACGAGCTCGGCCGAGTTGTAATTCCCAGAGAACTCAGAAAAACATTTAACATCAAAGACAACGCTGATGCAGTTGAAATTTTCACAGAAGGTGAAATGATAATTCTTAAAAAGTACGAGCCTTCCTGTATGTTTTGCCACGAGGGCAACGATGTCATCACTTACAAAGGCCACAAGATTTGTAAAGCATGTCTTGCTGAAATTAATAAATCTTGCGAGGAATAATACTCCTAATCGGCACACAAGCGTGTGCCGATTTTTTTATTATAAGTAGAAATTAAAATATGTTTATGTTATTATTAAGCTTAAATAGAAAGGAGATGTCAAAATCAATGGATAATAAAAAAAGACTGATTTCCTTTGAAAACACAGGCGGATTTTTTATACCCATGATAATTGCTGTAGTTACCGGACTGATTTTTGACGGTTCTGCTATTAATTTTGATTCTCTTGTTTTTTCTATACTTATCGTTATATCTTTGATTTTATTAGGATTAGGTTGCTTTTTATTTTATCTTAATAAACATTTTACAACTAAGAATATTATCTTTTTGATAATGCTTTTTTCTTTTTTTATAAGGCTTATTTACGCGCTAAAAACTCCATATTCCGTAAATCAGCACGACTTAGAATCACTCGGCGATTCGGGTCATTTGGAATATATTTTTCGATTAGCTAATTTTAAGGGTTTGCCAACCTCAAACGAGTGGCAACTTTATAATCCGCCGCTTCATCATTTAACGTCAGCAATTATTTTTAAAATCAATAGTTTTCTTGGCTTTTCGGTTGATAGATGCTTTGAAAATGTTCAACTTTTAAGTATTTTTTGGTCAACCGTTACGGTTGCGGTAGCATATAAAATTCTGCGACTGCTTAAATTTAATGGCATACCTCTTATTCTTACCTTTTCTTTAGTTGCATTTTATCCGACAATTACTTTATTTGGCGGTAGCTTAAATAACGACCCTCTTGCATTTATGCTCATAGTCTGTGCGTTGTTTTTTGTTTTAAAATGGCGTAATTCACCTAATATAAAATATATAATATTTTCCGGTATATTTTGTGGACTATCAATGATGACAAAATATTCATATTTTTTTGTCTGTTTTTCAATTTTAATTTATATCTTTTTAAAATGTCTTAAAAGTCAACGAAATTTTTCAAAAACTCAGATTTGTTTTATATTGCCTTGTGGAATATTAGGTCTTTGGTATCAAATTAGAAATATCATTTTATTTAGCCAAAACGTTGTTCATTATAATAAAATGTCATCAACAAGCTTACAGTATATTCCCGATTATTTTATTAAAAGGATATTTATTATACCGAATATAGAACAAAAAATTTTTTGTTCGTTTTACAGCGATACAAATTTAGTTGCTTATTTTATTAAAAGCTCAATTTTCGGAGAGTATACCTTTTCTTCAAATGTTATCGGCGGTACATTATTGTTTTTAAATATAATTCTTATTGCTTCAAGCGTTTTTGCAATTTTTTATATTTTAAGAAACAAAAATACGTTTGACCGTGGGGGAATGTGGTTATTTTTAATTATCCTAATGGTAGAACTTTCTTTTTATTGTTGGTTTAATTATATTGAGCCTTTCGGTTGTAACATGGATTTCCGATTAATTCCTATAACTTTTATTTGCGGAACTGTCATTTTCGGCATGCTTTTAAGAGATTTACATATTAAATCAAGAAAAAGTAAGTTTTCATTTTCAATTTATATAATTTTATCTATTTTAATTTTAGCTTTTGTTTTATTCTCTGCTTTGTTGTTTATATAGATAGTGATTATACTTAAGGTGTAGCATATATTGACATTTTATTATAAAAATAATATAATTACTGTGTATAATTATATAACTCATATAGACTATGAAGGTGTTTAAATGATAAAATTCAAAAGACTTTTATCTACGGCGCTTTTAATGCTGTGGGATTGGTTTTGTGTATTTATATCTTTATCTATTGCTATTCGTCTTAGATACGCAAGCGTTGCTAACGGTAACAACTGGTTATACGCGCCGCCTGCCATTTACGAAAACTTTCCTTACTATATTTTATTTTTTTCAATTATAATGTACTCGCTCAACTGGATTTTTGGGTGCTACAACTCCGTACTTAAGAGGGTTAGCTTTAACGACGCGTTCAGACAGCTTTGCTCCTCCTGGGTTGGTTTTGTTTTGTTTTTCTATTCCGAAAAACTTCTTGCTTTAACTGTTTTACCTAATGATAAGCAGCTTGAACCCTCTATAATGCTTATTATGACCGCCTTCATGTTCTTGTTTATGATGGTTGGACGTTCGTTTGTAAAGATTGTATTGACGGCAAAAGCTCGTTTTTTCCGTTTTTCAAGTTTTACTATCCAAAAACGAATTATTGTTTTCGGCGCAGGAGAAGCGGGCGAATTTTTAATTTCAAAACTTGACCGTTCGCAAGAACTTGTTAAGCCGGTTGTATTTATTGACGACGACCAAAACCTTGTTGGCAAACGAGTACGCGGAATTCGTGTATACGGCGACCGTACAAAGCTTAAAGAAGCAATAAAACGCTATAACGCTCACGAAGTAATTGTTGCCGTACCTACGGCTTCGCGCGAAATGCTTAAATACGTAGTTAACGTTTGTAGCGAATGTCGCTGTAGAATTAGACGTTTCGGTACTATTGACGACGTTGACCTCGAAAACGCAAGCGTATCTAACATTAATTTTGAGGATTTACTCCGCCGAAGCAGCGTCAACCTCAAAATGGAGAGTATAGTTAAATTCATAAGCGGACGAACGGTTATGATTACCGGCGGCGCCGGTTCAATCGGCTCCGAGCTTTGCCGCCAGGTTATGTCATTCGGCTGTTCTAAGCTTATAATCTTTGATATTAACGAAAACGGCCTTTTCTTTATTGATAATGAATTAAAGGACATTTACGGCTCTGAAAGACACGTTACCGTTCTTGGCTCAATAAGAGACGAGGAAAGGGTAGATGAGGTTATTAAAAAATATAAACCTCAGCTTATTTTCCATGCGGCGGCTCATAAACACGTTCCTATGATGGAAATTAACCCGAAAGAGTCGATTAAAAATAACGTTTTCGGAACGATTAATGTTGCTAATTGCGCCATAAACAACGGCGTTGAAAAGTTTATTTTAATTTCAACCGATAAAGCCGTTAACCCCGCCAATATTATGGGCGCATCAAAGCGAATTGCCGAGCTTTCAATTCAAATGCAGGACAAGTCTTCAAATACCGACTTTGCGGCGGTTAGATTCGGTAACGTTCTTGGCTCAAACGGTAGCGTAGTTCCGTTTTTCCAAAAGCAAATTAACGAAGGCGGCCCCGTTACCGTAACTCATCCCGATATGCGCCGTTATTTCATGACAATTCCCGAAGCTGTTCAACTTGTACTTGACGCAGGAGCTATGGCAAACGGTGGCGAGATATTTGTACTTGATATGGGCGAACCTGTTAAAATTTATGACCTTGCCTGCGATATGATTAGGCTTTCGGGCTATGAGCCTAATGTTGATATTGAAATTACATTTACCGGACTTCGTCCCGGCGAAAAACTTTTTGAAGAAATAAGTCTTGCCGACGAAGACGTTGATAAAACAAGGAACGATAAAATCGTATCAATGAAACCGGTTGCATATGATTATGATGTATTCAGAAACAATATTGATAAACTTAAATTAACGCTTAACGAAACTTCTCCCGAAAGTATGTTCCGTCAAGTTAAAGAAATCGTTCCAACCTTTAATCATAACGAAATGAGCAGTGATGACAATGAATAAACGCGATGAATTTTTGCCTTATTGCCGACCGTATTTTGATGACGATGAGCTTAACCGAGTTGCTGACGTTTTAAAATCGGGTTGGTGGACAAAAGGCTCGGTTACACGCGAATTTGAAAAGGTTTTTGCCGAGTACGTAGGTGCAAAATATGCCGTTGCGGTAAATTCATGTACAGCCGCCATGCATATTGCTCTTGTCGCAAAAGGGATAGGCGAGGGCGACGAGGTTATATCAACGCCGATGACCTTTTGTTCAACTATAAACACTATTGTCCACACCGGCGCAAAGCCCGTACTTGTTGATATTGATAGTAAAACAGGTCTTATAGACGTTGACAAAATTGAGGCCGCTATTACCGAAAAGACAAAAGCCATAGTACCCGTTCATTACGCCGGTCAAAGCTGCGACATGGATAAAATTAACGCAATTGCCGAAAAATACGGTCTTTTTGTTTTAGAGGATTGCGCTCACGCACTTTCCACCGAATATAAGGGCAAAAAAATAGGAAGCATGGGTAACGCTTGCGCTTATAGCTTTTATGTTACAAAAAATATTTCTACGGCCGAAGGCGGAATGCTTACAACCGATGACGAGGAATTATACGAAAAAGCAAGCGTGCTTTCTCTTCACGGAATGAGCAAAAACGCCTGGTCACGGTACGGAACAAAAGGCGACTGGAAATACGAGGTTTGCGACCCCGGCTTTAAATATAATCTTACCGATATTGCCGCCGCCCTTGGAATTGCTCAAATGAATAAACTCGACGAAATGCAGGATATTCGTACCGAATATGCCGAAATTTACAACAAGGCGTTTGATAAAATCGACGGCATAACCTATCTTAAAGATAACGGCTTGGGTAAAAATTCGGCCCATCTTTATGTAATCCAAATTGATAAAAATAAATTCGATATTGACCGAGATACATTTATCGAATTGTTAAAAGAATACAATATCGGAACAAGCGTTCATTTTATTCCGATTTGTATGCACCCGTATTATATCAATAATTTCGGATATAAAAAGGGCGATTTTCCCGAAACCGAAAAAATGTTCGAGGGGATTATTTCGTTACCGCTTTATCCTTCAATGACAAGAGAGGATGTTATGTATGTCATCGAGGCTGTTCGGGAAATTGCCCGAGAGCATGCAAAATGAATCGGTTGAAAAATACTGTAATATAATATCCCGAAAAAAAACAACCTTGTTTTTTAAACGGTTGTTTGATATTGTTTTTTCTTTTTGCGCTCTTATTGTGCTTAGTTTTCCTTTTTTGATTATTGCAATTATTATTGTTAGCGACTCGAAAGGCGGCGTTTTCTTTGTTCAAAAACGAGTTGGACGCAATAATAAAGATTTCGGAATTATTAAATTCAGAACAATGGTAAGCAACGCTTCCGAGATTGGCGGCGAGCTTACAAACGGCGACACCGATTCAAGAATAACAAAAGTTGGGGCTTTTTTAAGAAAATATCGAATTGATGAATTATCACAGCTTTTTAACGTTCTTGCGGGAAGTATGAGCATTATCGGTCCGCGACCCGAAGTAAGACACTTTGTTGACTGCTATAACGATGAACAAATGGCAACCTTGCTGGTCAAGCCGGGAATAAGCTGTTCTTCAAGCATCGCTTTCGCAAATGAAGGGGATTTGCTTTCAAAAAGCGATAATCCCGACGAATTTTATGTTAAGGAAATTTTGCCCGAAAAAGCAAGAATGAACCTTGATTATATTAAGAATTTGTCTTTAATTTCGGACATTAAAATAATATTCAATACTATAAAAGAGGTATTATAAGTTAGGAGTGTTACTTATGGATAAGATTTTAATTGTTGACGACGATAAAAATATCGCCGAGTTGCTCAAAATTTATCTTGAAAAAGAAAATTTTGCTACCGTTACCGCCTTTGACGGTCTTGAAGCAATAGCTTTATTTGACCAGGAACAACCAAGCCTTGTTTTGTTGGATGTTATGCTTCCAAAGCTCGACGGTTGGCAGGTTTGCCGTCATATCCGAGAAAACTCCTCTACTCCTGTAATTATGCTTACGGCTAAAGGTGAAACCTTCGATAAAGTTCTTGGTTTTGATTTAGGTTGCGACGATTATATAGTGAAGCCTTTCGACGCTAAAGAGGTTATAGCGAGAGTAAGGGCAGTTTTGCGTCGCGCTCAGCCGATGGAAACCGAGAAAAAAGAGCTTGTTTTTGAAAATTTAAGCATTAATATTAATAGCTATATTATGAAGGTTAACGGAGTTCAAGCCGACACACCGCCCAAGGAATTAGAGCTTATTTACCATCTTGCAAGCCACCCGAATAGAGTTTTTACGCGCAATCAGTTGCTTGACGAGGTTTGGGGATTTGATTATTACGGCGATTCAAGAACGGTAGACGTTCACGTAAAGCGTTTGCGTGAAAAGCTTGAAGGTGTAAGCGAAAAATGGGCGCTTAAAACCGTTTGGGGCGTTGGCTATAAATTTGAAACCAATAACTAAAATATGAAAAAAAGTTTATTTTATAAATATTTTTTAATTTTTGCGTCAATAATAACTGCGTCTATTATCCTTTTAATTTTAATTTCTGCGTTTTTTGTCGGAAGATATTGGACCTCCGAAAAGTTTAAAATGCTTAACAGTAACGTCAACGCTTTAACCGCGGTCGCAAAAGAAACGGTTAATTCTCCCGACTATACCCTTGAAATAAGTCGAACGGGCGCCGCCATAGCCGAAACAAGCGATTCGGTCGTGTTTTTCATTGACGTAAACGGTAACACTTTTTCGTGTAGCGACTACCGAAAAAACGTCGAATGTGTCCATATTGCGCACACAATTGACAGCGAGATAATGCAAAGGGTAATGACCGACGGATATTATTCCGAAACGGGCAACCTTGGCGGAATTTACTCAGCTGACCATTATACGGTTGCGATGTCGATTACGGGATATTATGACGTTTACGGAGCTGTTTTTATTTCGTGCGACGCTAATTCACAAATCGATTACTTATCGAAAATTATTCATATATTTGTTGTTTGCGGCGTTGCACTA
>JAFNUO010000097.1 GCA_017383985.1 Clostridia bacterium
GACGGCGCCGACCGTTTGGCCGTACGCCGCGAAACCTTCGAAAATCTCTGCGCCCTTGACGTAGATTAATAAAAAAGCTAACCAAAAAAGCCGAGGTCTAACCTCGGCTTTTATTTTTTGCGGAATGTTGCTTTTAAAAGGTAACATGTTTTACGAAAGAGGCAACACGCTTGAACGATTTATCAACGAGGTGAACAGCGAGGACAGAAATGCTGTATCGCAATTCATACACGATTTTATTTCGTGGCTGAAAACTCGGTTAAACGGTGAAAAAGTCAGTTTCAAAATCATAAGACTCGAAAATCGTTTTGCCGCCGTTTTGAGAAGCGTCGATAATGCTTAACGGAATTCGCGGAAACATGGCGGTTGTTGTTAATTTGAACAGCAACAGATATAAAGTTCATAGAATAATTTTGCCTGATGGCACAACATTTAAATTTTCAACAAAAAAAGAAGTAAAACAAGAATCATATCAGGGAGTGACTGAAAACAGTTCTCTTGCCGATACCACAAGTTTTACTTCTAACAGTAGAATATCACAAACTAACGCTACTGTCAATAATAATATATCCGAAGAAAGCGAAAATAATTCCTCTCCTGAACAAAATAATGATGGGAATAGTTATTCGTTTGAGGATATTGACGTTTATGATGAAGCACAGTATAATGATTTTGGTTGGGTAAGATATAACGATGTTTTATCAGCAAGCGAATATAGCACATTACTATCAAGATATGCCGATTATAAACATAATAAGCATAACTACCCGACAACAAGATTTGGCGAAGCTGTAATACATTCATCAGAGTTGCCGGATGTTATTATGTATGTTAAAGGGTCGATTGTTAGTCCGCAAATAACAAAAGCTGTTAGAATCGAAACTGATAGTTATACCGCATCAAGTATTAAGGGGTGGATTTTACAAAATGAGTACAGACAAGTATCGCAACCGTACAGCGCTATTGAATCTCTTTATGGACAAGAAGTTCTCAGCATATGTCGGAAACGAGATTATGAACCTTTTTGGGAATATCAAGCCAGAACGAAAAGAAATGGTAGCCCAACAAGCGATACCATTAGTGGAACAGAGCAAGACGGAACAGGAAGCACTCAACAAAATAAAACAACTGATAAAGCAGGGTTAGACGACTCTGCTTTTTCTATGCCCGAAAACGATGGGATGGAATATTCCTTTGAGGATGATGTTGTTGATAAAACGTCGAATTTGGCTGAACGTGTGAGATTGGGCGAAATATCGCAAACAGAATACCTCAATGAGCTCCAACGGCTAATGGATGAAGCAACCGAAAAATATGGTGCTATTCCGAAGGGCGAAAATCCAAAGGTTGACGTTACCGTTCCTAAACAGGTAAGCGATAAACGAAATACCCGTCGAAAAAACAATAAAAAAGAGTCTTAACTACGCAAATTGCGTGTTAAGACTCTTTTTTGGTGCGAGTATTCATAACAAATCTCAAACGCGAGGTTAAAATTACAAAAAAAGAAGAGCCTCAACACGCGTTTGCGTGTCGAGACTCTCGACTGGTCCGAGTGACAGGAGTCGAACCTGCGGCCTCTTGAACCCCATTCAAGCGCTCTACCAAACTGGGCTACACCCGGATATCGCGCAGACAACTATTGCCGTCTGCGGACTTTATAATTCTTGCAAATTACTTAAGCATTGCAAGAACAAATGCGAGAACAACAAAGAGCATAAATACGATTGCGATAACCTTTGTCCAACGGGAAAGGAAAGCGTCAACCGAACGAGCCTTGTTTTTCGAAAGGAAAGTGTCGGCTCCGCCCGAAATAGCTCCGTTGATACCGGCTCTGCGACCTTCCTGAAGAAGGATAGCGGCGATAATTACGAGAGCAAGAACTAAAATAATAGAACCAACGATAATCTCGAAGATAGTCATTATATTAACCTCCTTGAAAGGTACTCATTAATAGTGCGAGTAATATAATATCACATCTTGACGTAAAATGCAAGCATTTTTTTACATCGGGTGAACCATTTTATCCATATCGAGCAATTCTCCGTCAAGACCGAGGTTTTTGTTGCGGCGCTTTTCAAAGAATTTAACTGCAACCTGGCCAAACTGAGCGTAGGAAAGAACGTCCTCATCCTGTTCGGCCCAGGGCTTAACCTCTTCACGGAGTTTGTCAAGCTCGGGCTCGATTTTGTCGGCGGGACGGCAGTCGATAGGCTCGTCGTCTCCGATAATCTTTTTACGGAACTCGGGGTCAATTTCAACCGGAGTATGGCCGTATTCGCCACGAACAAGTCCCTTAAATTCGTTGGTAACCATCTTGTAGCGTTCGCCCATAATAACGTTGTAAACGGCCTGGGTGCCTACAATTTGGCTGGACGGAGTAACAAGCGGGGGATAACCGCAATCTTTACGAACCTTCGGTACTTCTTCAAGCACTTCGGTAAGCTTGTCTTCTTTTCCTGCCTGTTTAAGCTGGGAAACAAGGTTGGAAAGCATGCCGCCCGGTACCTGGTAAATAAGGGCCTTGGCGTCAACGCCCATAACCTTGGTGCTGAGAAGTCCGCTGTTAAGGTATTCTTCCTTAAGACCTGCAAAATGCTTAGCGATTTCGTCAAGCTGTTCAATGTTAAGGCCGGTATCGTAAGGAGTACCCTCAAAAGCGGCAACCATTGACTCGGTTGCGGGGTGAGAGGTGCCCATAGCGAGGGGGGAAAGGGCAGTATCAACAACATCTGCGCCGGCCTCAACGGCTTTCATAAGAACCATGGAAGCAAGACCGGAGGTATAATGAGAATGAACCTGAACCGGAACTTTAACCGTCTCTTTGATAGCCTTTACAAGGTTGTATGTGCCGTACGGAGTAAGCAAGCCGGCCATGTCCTTAATACAAATGGAGTCGGCGCCAGTTTCTTCAAGCTGTTTTGCATAGTTTGTGTAGTATTCAAGGTCGAATACGGGGCCGGTTGTATAGGAAATGGCGGCCTGAACGTGAGCCTTTTCCTTTTGAGCGGCCTTAATAGCGGTTTGAAGATTGCGCGGGTCGTTAAGAGCGTCAAAAATACGCAAAATGTCGATACCGTTAGCAACCGATTTCTGAACGAGATATTCAACTACGTCGTCGGCATAGTGACGGTAGCCGAGCATGTTCTGTCCGCGGAAAAGCATTTGAAGCTTTGTGTTCGGACAATGCTCGCGAATGGTGCGAAGTCTTTCCCACGGGTCTTCGTCAAGAAAACGGAGACAAGCGTCAAAAGTAGCGCCGCCCCAACATTCAAGAGAGTGATAGCCAACCTTGTCGAGTTTTTCAAGCACGGGAATCATCTGCTCGGTCGACATTCTGGTAGCTACAAGTGACTGATGAGCGTCACGAAGAATGGTTTCGGTAATTTTTACAGCAGCCATGTTAATCTTCCTTTTTAATTAGTTAAGTGAAATGAGAAGAGCGCCTGAATCAACGGTGTCACCTTTAGCAACGTGAACGCCGGCAACGGTACCGTCGCAGGGAGCTTTAATTTCGTTTTCCATTTTCATGGCTTCAAGGATAAGCAAGGTTTGGCCGTTGGTAACGGTGTCGCCGGCGGCAACCTTGATGTCGATGATGTTACCGGGCATCGGGCTGTTAACCTTTTCGGCGCCGGTAGCGGCGGGAGCAGCCGGAGCGGCAGGAGCAGCGGCAGGAGCAGCGGCAGTAGCCGGAGCGGGAGCAGCCGGAGCAGCAGGAGTAGCTACGGGAGCGGCGGCAGGAGCGGAAGCAACGCCGTTAGATTCCTCAACTGCAACATCGTAAGTTTTTCCGTTAACGGTGATTTTAAACTGTTTCATTTTTATATCTCTCCAATCAGGTAATTTACAGTATTGTTACAGCGTGCTTCTTGTCAAGTGTAGAAACTCGCTTTGAAATAAGCATATCGAGTGTAATGGTAAGCTTAGCGGCAATCTCGTCTTCGGTAACGATATCGCCAACGTAACCGCCCATAGCGGCTTTTTCGGCCGAAGCCTCGTTAGCAATATACTCGTCGAGTAATGCCTTCTTGTCCTCGCCGTCAAGAATACGCTTGTTGTAAACGATGTTCATAGCGGCTTCGGGGTCCATGGGGGAGATTACGCTGCCCTTAACGGCGATAACCTCGTCGGCGCCGGAAGCGTTTCCAGCAAAGGTGAGGAAAGCGGGGCCAAAAGCCTTGCCGTTAATTACGCAAATTTTAGCGGTTGTAGCGTCGGCGTAAGCCTTTGTAAGAGCGGCGGCCGATTTAAGCGCGCCGCAGCAGTCGCAGTAACCGTCGGTGTTAACAAAGGTGATAACCGGGATAGAGAAAGCGTCGCAAAGACCGACAAAGGAAATGATTTTCTTGCAATCCTTTGACTTGATGGTGCCGTCAACGGCAACCATGCCTACGCTCATGCCGCCGATACGAGCAAAAGCGGTTTTCGCGCTATACTCCTTGTTCTTGTTAAGCGGAATAACGCTACCGCTGTCGGCGATTTTGGCAATAATGCAGTCGCAGTCGCAAGCGTTACCTACGGCGTCGGCAATCGGAGCGGCGGAAAGGTTATTTGACGGAAGCGCAACAATAAGGTTTTTAGCGGTTTCAATAGCTTCGTCAAGGTTTTCCGCGATAATTTGAGCGTTGCCGTTTTCGGTAACGTTGCTATCCTTGCCCGATTTGTCAAGGAAAAGCTTTGCGTCCTTGGCGGCGATAACAACGTCGGCGCAAAGAGCCCAAATAGCGGAAGAAGCACCACATGCGCCTTTAATAACCGCAATCTGCGGAATAACGCCCGAAAGGCGGTCGGCTTTTGCAATTAACTTTGAGTAAGACTGCATAGCGCCCAAGCCTTCGTCGATGTGACCTCCGTTAGAATCGTATACGCCGATGATGGGGCAACCGGTCTTTTCGGCAAGCTCGTAAAGTCTAACAAGCTTAGCTGCCTGTTTTTCGCCCATAGCACCGCCGTTGATTTCTACATTCTGAACAAAGGCGTAGCAGGGACAACCGCTAATGCTACCGTAACCGGTAACAACCTCGCAGTTTTCCATAAGCTTGTCAAGCTCGGTAAAGCTGCCTTCGTCGAATATACCTTTAAGAATACCGTTTGCGGCATATTCCATAGCCATTTTTATTCCTCCTAAATGATTAAATCGAATAATAATATTTTTAACATAATATAGAACTTATTATATTACAAATTTCCCGTATAATCAAGCGTTTTACTCGCTTTTTGAGCAGTTTTTACACATTGTAAACAAATGAATAATATTAATTTCGCCAATATCCTCGTTTTCGATATATCGAAGTAACTTAAAAGCGTGTTTCGGGGCGCTTTTATCAAGGTTACAAACAAGAATATTGCGGTTAACGGCGTAGTTCATGGTAGCCCTTGTAATAAGGTCGCAAAGCCAAATGTCTTTTTCGGTGGGAACAACGTCAAAAAGCGTAAATCTTCCGTCGCAAATTTCGAATTTCGAGTAACCTACCTTTTCGCCCGTGTTACAGTCCTCTGCAATCATTGCGTTTGCATGGTCAGTTATAGTATCTCCGAAAATTTCCTTTATTTCATCTAATTTTGCGGGTCTTACGTGAATCATCGTCTTTTACCTCTTTTTCCGTTATCCTCGCTATCCTCGTCCTTGTCGCTTCTAAGCGCCGCCGAACGTAGCTTTGATAACTCTTTTTCGGTAAGCTCGCGCCATTTTCCCGTTTGGAGCATGCCGAGCTTTATCGTGCCAATAGCGGTACGCTTAAGGCGAATAACCTTAAGTCCTACGGCCTCGCACATACGTCTAATCTGTCGGTTCTTGCCCTCGTAAAGTACAAAGTTAAGAACCGTTCTTTGGTCGTCGGTTGTAATAACTTCAACCTCGCACGGCTGAGTTTTTACCCCGTCGTCTAAAACAACCCCGTTGATAAGATGGGCAATCATTTCGTCGTTTGCCTTTCCTCTAACCGTAACGCGATAGGTTTTTCCTACCTTACTTCTCGGGTGCATCATCATGTTTGCAAACTCGCCGTCGTTGGTCATAAGAAGCATACCCTCGCTGTCCTTGTCAAGACGGCCAACGGGATAAATACGTTCTTTTATGCCTTTTGTAAGCTCGGTGACGCATTTTCTGTCGCGGTCGTCGGTGACCGAGGTAAGATAACCTCTCGGCTTGTTAATCATGATGTAAACCTTTTCGGTTGTGTTTCTAACGGGCTTACCGTGAACGGTTACTAAATCCCTTTTCGGGTCAATCTTGTCGCCGAGCTTTGCGATTCTGCCGTTAACTTTAACGTGGCGAGTTTCTATTAATTCCTCGGCCTTTCTGCGCGACGTAACGCCGCAGTCGGCAATAAACTTTTGAACTCTTACTTTTTCTATCATCTTTTTTATATCTCCTTACTTAGCTCCGAAAAGCGCCCTGAGCCAGTAAATATAGTCCTTTTTAATCTTTTTTGCGGGCGAAGCTTTAACTTCGTTTGCCGCCGTAATATACGCTTTTGCGATTTGTTTTCCGTCTATGTAATAGGTAACCGAGCCTATTTTTTCGCCTTTTTTTATCGGTGCAAATAAAAGCCGCTCCATCTCGGTTTTAAACGTAATCTTGTCAAATTGTTCGGGTAATAACGTCGCCGTCGGCGGGGTAAACCCAACGGTCAAATCCTCGTTTGTGTTAGCCACCGAGGTTTTAAAAATATCGGTCGGAGTATATAATTCATGGGTTTCAAGCTGAGAAAAGCCGTAATCGAGTAAGGTTGCGTGGTCGGACCAATCGCTCGGCGCGTTAAGGGTTACCGCAATAACTCCCATGCCGTTTTTTTCGGCGCACGAAACAAGACATCTTCCCGATTTTTTCGTAAACCCCGTCTTAATTCCAATCGCGCCGTCATAGTAACGTAATAATTTATTATGGTTGGATAACGTCCGTCTGTACGGCGGGTTGCCGTATTCAAGGGTGGCCGTTTTGCTTGCACAGGCGGTCGCAAAATCCTTGTTTTTCATCGCATAAACGCCAAGCTTTGCCATGTCCGCCGCCGTTGTATAATGGTTTTCGTCGTCAAGCCCCGACGGCGTAACAAAATTTGTGCTTGTCATACCGATTTCGGCGGCCTTTTTGTTCATAAGCTTTGCGAATTCTTCTATCGACCCGGCTATTGAAATGGCCGTCGTGTTTGCGGCGTCGTTTCCGCTTGCAAGAAGCATGCCGTAAAGCAAATCGCGGTAATGTACGCGGTCTCCTTCTAAAAGCCCCATCGACGAGCCCTCAACCGTTACCATTTCCTTTGTTGTAACTATTTCCTCGTCAAGGTCGCATGTTTCGCATAGTATAAGCGCGGTCATAATTTTTGTCGTGCTTGCCATGCTTGTCTTTGCGTATCCGTTTTTCTCGCAAATAATCTGACCCGTGTTTTTTTCGACCAATACGGCGTATTTTGCCGAAACGTCGGGCATATTTCTTGGCGCCGTTTGGTCAGCGTAGGTCAAAACGGGGCAAGCGATTAAAACCGTAATTGTGAAAATAATTATCCTTATAAGCTTCATTTTGAATACCGCCTTTCAGCGTGTATTCACAGTTACACGCCCGCATAAATATATGCAGGCGTGCTTGACCGCTATTATAGTGCAATAGTTAAACTGTCGGTTTATCCTCGTCCTTTTTGAAAAGAGCGGTTATTTTATCAAAAAGGGCAGGGAGCATGTCGATAGCCTTGTCGGTTGCATCGGCTTTCTTTGAAATTTGTAACATTCTAACGTCGTTGTTGTTAATTACGATAAAAGCGGTAGGGGTAACCGAAATTCCGGCACCGGCGCCGCCGCCGAAAAGCTCTTTATTTGTCTTTGACGGGAAATCGCTTCCGCCGGAAGCAAAACCAAAGGAAACCTTTGAAATCGGGATAATAACAATTCCGTTATCAAGTTTAATTTCCTTGCCGATAATGGTATCGGCGTCGGCCATGGCGCGGATTTTGTCCATCGTGACGTCCATAATTCCTTTAATTGCGGTATCGCTCATTTTAAAGCACCATCCTTGTTAGTATTATTGACATTTGGTTGCGTTTTTTTCATATATTTTTTAATAAGCCTTGCAAAAATCGCAAAAGCTTCTTTTAAAAGGTGAATTAATCTAATTCTCGCTTTAATTTCAAGCTTGATGTAGCTTTCCCCGTCATACATCGGGTGTACCGTTACGTCGTTTTTATAAAACTTTGTTTTCGAGGCGAGGTAACCCAAAAACGGATACAAAACGGAGTTTATTACGCCGCATTTTATTGCGGCGCTTGCCGCGTCGTCGTCGCCGACGCCTATTACTAAAAATAGCTTGTCTATGTGAATGTGCCCAACTAAACTGTTTATCTTGCCGATTAGATCCTTAACCGTATCAATGAAAAAGTCTACCATTTCTATAATTCCGTCTCGCTTTATCATTTGGCTAATATAATTCGGCTCTTTTTCCTGTTTTTTATCGGACGTTTTCTTAAGCTTTTTCTTGCCCGTCTTTTCTTTTTTCGGATAAACGGTAAATCTTAAAAACCAAAAACCAACCTTGACCCTTATATCTTCGTCGAATTTAATTTTAACCCTTGCCGACGAAAAAAGCACCAAAAGGAGAAAAGCTGCTATTCCGCAAATTATATATAAAGCAGTCATTAAGCCTCTCCCTTCAATTAATGGATAAAACGTAACTTATTTTCTTCTTCTCGCTATGTGTTTTTTAATACGCTTTATAAAATATAATACAAATAAAACTATAAAAGCAATGTCAAAAACAATCGCCAAATAGGACAATATATTTGAGGCGTTTATGATAACGTTTACAACGTCCACAACAAAGATAAGACAACAAATTGTGGGAATTAAAATGCCCCTGAATTTTATTTCACGGACCGTAAACGCAAGTAATAAGACCATAGCAAGCGCTATTCCTAAAAATACTATTTTTTTGTTATTTATCGCGTTCATGGTAAAGTTCGTAATCGTGTAGTTAAAAACCGGCATTTTGCGTGGATATAAATAAATAAAGGGTAAACTTAAAAACGTAATTGCGGTATAGATTTTTAACGCAAGTTGCAAAGTCTTATAAATTTTCATGTATATGCCTCGCTTAATTGCTATGAACTGTTTATGATTTTGGTTTGCTTATAATTTCGTCCAATTCAACCTGATTATCGTCCTCGCCGGTTAACTGCTCCTGCTCTTCGGTGGCCTTTTTCGGCAATTCGGGCAAATCGTCTAAGCTTTCTATGCCGAAACAGCGCAAAAAGCTGTCGGTTGTTCCGTAGATAAGAGGCCTACCCGGTAATTCAAGTCGGCCGCGTTCTTCGATAAGTCCTTTTTCAACCAACGAAGAAACTACACCGGAACAGTCAACGCCGCGTACCTGTTCAATAAAAGCGCGCGTAACAGGTTGGTTGTACGCAACAACCGCTAAAACCTCAAAAGCCGCGGGCGAAAGGGGAGTGTTGCGTTGAATTTCAAGCATTTTTCTTATTTCTTGAGCGTGTCTGCTCTGGGTTACAAATTGATAACTGTCGTTTAATTTAATAATTCTAAGGGCGCCGTCGCTTTTTTCATATCCGTTATTAAGCTCGGCTACGGCGGCGACAACCTCCTCGGCGGTTACGCCGAGTATTTCGCAAATTCGGTCGGTTTCAAGCGGTTCGCCTGAAGCAAATATAAGCGCCTCAACCGAAGCCTTTATCGTATTTTCATTCATTTATTTATTTCTCCTTGCCGGAAAGTGTAACGGTCATTTTTTCTCCGTTTCCGTCAACGGTAACTCGGTGCGCTTTTACAAGCTCAAGTACCGCCAAAAAGGTCGCTACCAATTCGGAGCGGCTTCTCGATTCGGAAAAAAGCGAGTTCCACTTGACCTTTGTTTTCTTGCGAAGATTGCGTAAAATCGAAACTACCTTTGTCGAAACGGCAACGATTTTTTTCGCAACAAGGGGCTTAAAGTTGTCTACGGGCGGCGGCATATGTCTCATACCTCTGCCGACAGCGGCAAGATAAGCTACCGTAAGCTCGGTTGCGTCGTGGTTTCGTTTATAGGTTTTGTCGCTTTCTATTTTCATAGGCTTGCGAATAAACCTGCCAAAACCGTCGGTCATGGTCGAAAGCTGGGCCGCCATCTGCTTGCAAACGCTGTATTCGAGTAACTCACCCGAAAGCTCGTCTCTAAGCGTGTCGCCCTCGTCGTGCTTTGGCAAAAGCATGGCCGTCTTGATGTAAACAAGTCGCGCCGCCATTTCAAGAAACTCGCTCGCAACGTCCATATCGTTGCTTTTCATAAGTTCAATTTGCTCCATGTACTGTTCAAGCAATAACGATATGTTGATGTCGTAAATATTTAGTTTGTTTTTCGCTATAAGTGATAAAAGAAGGTCAAGCGGACCCTCAAACACTTCAAGCTTATACGACAGCTTGTCCATTTTTAATAACTCCGATTAAAATTTTATAATCCTGTAAAGGGCATGTTTAATCCTAAAAGAGAAAAGGGTAACGACGTAATAAAATATACGGCTATGAAAATATATTCGCCGATAAATCCGAAAACGTTGGATAAAACGCCGGTCATAGAAAGCGCAATTAATATAAAAAACGCATAGCGCTCAAGCGATTGCAGCTTATAATAAATCTTATCGGGTAAAAACGCGCCGAAAATTCTTGATCCGTCAAGCGGCGGGAAGGGGATAAGATTAAATCCGGCAAGCCCGATGTTTATAAGCGCCGCATAATTTAAAAAGTCGATTAAAAATCCAAGTGCTGTGATTATAAATTCGCTTGCGCCGGTGTAAACGATTTCCAAATTACCTTGGTTTAAAACATATTCTATTGAAATACCGCATAAACCCGCCGTAACGTCAATAATGTTAACGACGAACAATAAAATTATCGCCATAATGATGTTTGATAAGGGGCCTGCGGCGGCAATTAATGCCATGTCACGCTTTGGCTTTTTTAAGTTCCATTGATTAACCGGAACCGGCTCGGCCCAGCCGAAGCCAAAAAGCAAAATAAGCAACGCCCCAATGTAATTAATGTGACGAATCGGGTTAAGGGTAAGCCTGCCTTGATATTTTGCCGTGTTGTCGCCTAACTTGTGTGCAACAAATGCATGAGCGGC
>JAFNUO010000098.1 GCA_017383985.1 Clostridia bacterium
GAACTGCGAATGTAAGATAGCTTTTTATAAGCTCGGTTGAAACGCCGGTTAAATTTGAGGATAAGGTGAACAAAATAGCGTCAAAGCCGAGGTCGCCGTATACTCTTGAACACCATATGGCGGAAAACAACGCCAAAAATCCTATAAAGACAAATAAAACTATTAAAATTTGCGTTAAAACACTACGAAATTTTTTCATCTTTTATCCCTTTTCTTTATTAAAGGCGTTTTGTTGCCGTTGGCCGCCTAAAAAATCTCCAAAAATTAAGCCGTACGTCAACTTTTAATCCTATTATACTTGTTTGTTTTTCCAAAAGCAAGGCGTTTACTATTTCAATAAAAAAGCGCAATAAAAAAAGAAGACGTTGTCTTTATATATACTAATGAAGCGCGATAGCAAGCTGATGGTTTATATTGGTGCGATTTTGGTACGCTAACAAAACAAAAACGCCCGAAAACCCTTGCAAATAAAGGCTTTCGGGATTTATTGTTAACAAAGAATAAATCAAAAAATTCTAAAAAGTACAAAATAAAATATTCTCTAATAACATAATAAGATAAGTAAATAAATCATTCATTTAGTAATAAAGCATATAAGTAAAGGCATTGGTAAGTAACATCTATTAGTATAAAAACCAAACAAGTAAAAACCACTTAAACCCAAGTAAATAAAGGGATTCAAGTTGGCAAGTTAGCCGTGGTAGGTGCTATTGAGTGGGAATAATTTTTTCAAAAAAATAATGCCCTTCCGCTAAATGCGGAAAGGCATTTGTTGTATTTGAAAAAAGATGAGAGAGAATAATCGTGAGTGTCCTTTTGAGGATACGAACGATTATACTCGAACAATTGTTATTATTCCCACTCGATGGTGCCGATGGGCTTCGGAGTGAGGTCATAGAGGACGCGGTTGATACCGTCAACCTCGTTTGTTATGCGCTCGGTAATTTTGTGAAGAACGGCGTAGGGAATCTCCTCGATGGTTGCGCTCATAGCGTCGGTGGTGTTAACGGCGCGGATGATGGCGGGCCAACCCTCGTAACGGCTTTCGTTCTTAACGCCTACGCTCTTAATATCCGGTATTACAATAAAATACTGCCATACCTTTTCGTTAAGACCGCAGATATCAAACTCTTCTCTTAAAATTGCGTCGGCTTCTCTTAATGCGTTAAGACGGTCGCGGGTGATGGCGCCAAGGCAGCGAACACCAAGACCGGGACCGGGGAAGGGCTGACGATAAACCATTGCGTGGGGAAGACCCAAGGCCTCGCCAACTACTCTTACTTCGTCTTTAAAGAGGAGCTTTATGGGCTCAACCAATTCAAATTTCAAATCTTCGGGAAGTCCGCCAACGTTATGGTGGGATTTAACCGCTTTTTTGCCCTCGGCCTGCTTAATGCTTTCAAGAATGTCGGGGTAAATTGTACCCTGAGCCAAGAAATCAACGTCGGTAAGCTTGCGAGCTTCGTCGGCAAATACGTTTATAAACTCGGCGCCGATAATCTTTCTTTTTTTCTCGGGGTCGGAAACGTCTTTAAGTAAATCAAGGAAACGGTCGGTAGCGTCAACGTAAACGAGGTTGGCGTCAAGCTGGTTTTGGAACATTTCGATAACGCCTTCGCTTTCGCCCTTGCGCATAAGTCCGTGGTTAACGTGGACGCAGATAAGCTGCTTGCCGATGGCTTTGATGAGCAAAGCGGCAACAACCGACGAGTCAACGCCGCCGGAAAGAGCAAGCAATACTTTTTTATCGCCAACCTGCTCTTTTACAAGGGCAATTTGCTCCTCGATGAACTTTTCGGCGAGTTCTTTTGTTGTAATGCGGGCCATGGAATCGGGTCTTTTGTTGCAATCCATAAAAACTACTCCTTTTGGAAATTGAGGTAGCACCCGTATAACGGGTGAAGAAATATTTATGTTAGTATTATAAACCTTTTTCGCTTAAAATCAAGAAAAAACTGACTAATTTTTCGATAAAGCGCCATTATTTTTGAAAAAATACGGGCCAGAAAAAAGCAAGAAACGATTGTTGAAAAAATATTATAAAAAATGCCGATAATAATAGTAAAATTAAGGACGAAAAAAGATTATTTATGCTTGACATAGGTGCTTTGATGTGATAATATAACTTTTGCACTATACGGAGAGATACCGAAGTGGTCATAACGGAACGGTCTTGAAAACCGTCGTGTCGCAAGGCACCGTGGGTTCGAATCCCACTCTCTCCGCCAAACGTTAATGACGGGTTTAACGACCTGATTATATATTGTTAGATTAAGTTTCACCATGCAGAAGTACCCAAGTGGTGAAGGGGCTCCCCTGCTAAGGGAGTAGGTCGGGTAACCGGCGCGAGGGTTCAAATCCCTCCTTCTGCGCCAATAAAAGACGCAGTGGATGATACAATCCACTGCGTCTTTTATTTATGCATTGGAGGAAGGGACTCGAACAATTAAATCGCAATATGCCGGTGGCATATTGCTGCAACCAGTTCAAAAACTGGTTGCTACCTTAATTTTTGCCCGTCCCCCGCAAGGGCAAAAATGCAAACGAGTCTCTTCCGGTATGTTTATTCAACCGAAATGAATATCTCTCCGCAAAATATGCGCCCCTATGGAAATGAGGGCGCATATTTTGATATAAAGATAATTCGAGGGAAACGACGGACTATCCCCCAATCGACGGACGATCGGGGGAATCGACGGACTGTCCCCCCTAAACGACGGACTATCAAAACAATTGACTTTTAACAGTACTATTAGTATTATTTTATTAGAGAGGGAGTGTGGACCTATGTTCTTTGAACGGTATAATAAAGAAGTCATAGAGCCTTTCGCTATATCAGTCATTGCGAAGTCCTTTGATACCAAGTATGCACAGTATATTCACCCCACCGATGACGATAACTTTGACTATATTTCTCTTGATGGATTGCATGCTGTGGAAGTTGTTTTGGTTATCCCTGAAAACGAAAAGAAAGCGTATGAATACGAGGTGCAGTTATCTAAGGGTAAAATGCGCCTTAGAATAAACAGGATCAAAGATGCTGTTATTAAAGAAGACGGAAGTTTGCTTAGTTATTATGGAGGTTCTCTGCGTTCCTTAATTGCCTCTATAAAGGAAGTTGTGAATAAAAAGTGCAATAAAGCAAAAAAGCGAAAAGCAACAAAGTCTTTTGAGACTGTTGACTTGTGCGTATGCGTTCAGGATGGAAGCTTAATGGATTTACACTCTTATAGAATAGCTGGGTTCGATTTTTCGGAATCTCAATTTGACAACATTTTCTTTATTACTCCGTCGTACTTTTTCAGATATTCCAAGACCACAGGTTTTGAAGAGTATCTGCGCATTGTCTGACTGATTATTTAAGAAAGCATTTTCTGATGAAACGACAGACGATCGTCCTATGATTGACTTCTTGTAAAGAAAACAGTATTATTGGGTTAAGCAATATGCTCTGGATCATCAGTATATCCGCAAGACATTTGAGAATAATGGAGGTTTTTCTGTGGACAAGAATGCAAATAATCCTGCAATAGGGTGCTTAACAAGATTCGGTTGCTTTGGTGTGTTTTTATTAGTTGTCGTTATTATTGCCAGTATTTCGCAGTGTTCATACAACAGCCAAAATGCAGTTGAATTTACATCATCTCTAGAAAGCGGAAAGAAAGCCTATGTTGACATAGTGACCATCGAGCCTCGATATGGAAAATCGATGGAAAACAGTAACTTTGTTTATGAAGTGATTTGTAAATGTACAACAAAGGATAATAGCATTGTTTGGATTAGCATGAGTGTGTCGGATTATAATGAGTTTGTTGATGCTGACGCTAAACTAGAGAATTTCTATAACGCAGAATTTGATACAGTTCGCTTTGCTAGCGGAATTCGCATACAGGGAAAAGTTTGGGATGCCGAGGATAAGGATGATGGGTTGTCACGGAAGATTGGGGCCAACACGCTTTTAGATTTTGAGACTATTATCAAATAGTGTGTTGAATCTCTCAGAAAGAAATGAACCCCCTTTAGGTGGAAGTGAACCCCCTCCTGGAGAAAAGTGAACCCCCTAGCTGAGGTTTCTATCAAAATATGCGCCTAAATACAAAATAACGGACACCGTTTGGTGCCCGTTATTTTTTATGCAAAAAAAACGGAGTGAACCCGAGCGCCGGGGACCGGCGTGGGCTACGCTTTTGAGCGCCGCGGAGCGGATGAAGCGAAAAAGGGTTGGCGCAGCGGTCGAAAAAATCGAGGAAATGGGTCGGAGAGCCCCGAAGATTTTTTCGGGAACCGCAAGAGGGGTTGCGAAGCAACTTCAAATCCCTCCTTCTGCGCCAACAAAAAAGGAACTTTTGTCTACCAAAAGTTCCTTTTTTGTTTATCCAAGCCGCAGGCTTGGCATATCATCCGACGCAAGTCGGTATATCATCAGCCCCTGCCGGGCTGTATCTCATCACGCTTTAGCGTGTATTTTCCTGCGGCTTGATGATATACAACACTTTGTGTTGGTGATATGCAATTTCTGCGAAATTGATGATATACAAGGCTTGCGCCTTGATCTTGGTTAGCATTTGTTATATAATAAACTCACCGATAAATAAGAATTTGGCGAGGAGTGTGATTGTATGAAAAAGTTGGTAGCTTTCATTTTTGCATTGGTCTGTATGCTTGGTTTGTTTGGGTGTAGCTCAGAGTCTGCTTCCATCGGTATTATCGGTGGAGCAGATGGTCCTACCGCTATATTTGTTACTTCCAATATAAATTGGCTGTATGTTTGCGGTTTCATCGGCATTGTAGTAGCTATTTTGGTTGCACTTTTCATCTATCGTAATAAGAAAAAGAAATAACAAAATTCCAATTTGTCGAACAGTAGATTACACACCTAATCGCTTTTTACATACATTTACGCACCGTTATACTGCTCTTCCGCAACAAAAAGACCACATTTGTCTACTGACAAAGGTGACTTTTTTCAATGATGTTTGCTGTCACGCAAATGATGTCGCTTCGCTAATGTTTTAGGGCAAACATCGCATCATTGCGAATGAAATGAGCAACATCATTATGCAAAGCATAACATCATATCACCGAAGGTGATGCATCATTGAAAGCTTCAAGAAATTTGTGGTATAATCCTCATAGAGAGGTGATTTTTGTGGCAGAGAACAAACTTACGGATAAATGTATTGCTTTTGCGGCGCGAATTGCTTTTCTTGACAAGAGACATATTATAATGTAAAATAAATATATTATCTTTTTGGAAGGGGTATAAACTAAAATGAGAAACTTTAAACGCGCATTATCTATTGCACTTGTACTTATTATGGCGGTTGCCTGTTTCGCAGGTTGCAAATCGTCAAAGGCTGACTATGTAATTTATTCCGACAACGCTTTTGCGCCGTTCGAATTCCTCGGTGACAACGACAAATACGTTGGTATCGACATGGATATCCTCGCCGCAGTAGCCGAGGACCAGGGCTTTACATACGAAATGCACAACGTAGGCTTTGACGCCGCTATGGGCGCGGTTCAGTCGGGCCAGGCCGACGCCATGATTGCCGGCATGACCATTACCGACGTAAGAAAAGAAACCTTCGACTTCTCCGACGGCTACTTTAAGGACGGCCAGATTATGGTTGTTCCCGCCGCCAGCACAATTGCCGAGGAGTTTGACCTTCGTCATCAAAAGGTTGCCGCTAAAACGAGCACCATGAGCGCTCAGTACACCGAAAGCCTTTCTACCGAGGTTGGTTTTGAAATCGACTATTACGAAAGCTCCCCCGAAATGTACCAGGCCGTTATCACCGGCACCAACGTTGCTTGTTTCGAGGATTACTCGGTAATAAGCTACGCCATCAAGACCGATAACATGAGCCTTAAAACCGTAGGCGAAATTGTTAACCCGTCCGAATACGGCTTTGCTGTTAAGAAGGGCACCAACGCCGAGCTTATCGAAAAGTTTAACGCCGGTCTTAAGAACATCAAGGCTAACGGCAAATACGACGAAATCCTTGCCAAGTACGGCATGACCGCATAATTGCGAACAAAATAAAAAAATATACAGTAACTTTGGTGGGCGGACTAATCTCCGCCCACTGATATACTGTCTTGTAAGTAGAGTTGACTTATGAATTTTAGTAAAGTATTAAACGAAGCGACAATGCTGCTGCTTGAGGGTCTTAAAATGACCGTCGGCATTTCGGTGCTGTCAATTTTAATCGGCGTAGTTGTCGGGCTTTTAACCTGCTTTATGGGCCGGTCCAAAAACCCCGTTTTAAGGTTTATCGCCGCCTCATACGTATGGCTTATCCGCGGAACCCCCATGATTGTTCAGGCGTTTTTGTTTTTCTTTGCCTTTCCGCAGGTAATAGGCATTTTTATAAGCGGATTTAAAATTTCGGCGTTTATAGCGGGCGTAATTACCTTAAGCCTTAACGCCGGCGCCTACATGTCCGAGATTTTCCGCGGCGGTATCGCGGCGGTTGATAAGGGCCAAATGGAAGCCGCGCGTTCCTTAGGAATGTCAAAAACTCGCGCCATGTTTAAGGTTATATTACCCCAGGCGTTCCGAATTTGTATCCCCTCGCTTGTAAACCAGTTTATAATCACCGTTAAAGACACCTCTATTTTGTCGGCAATCGGATTGTCCGAAATCGTCAACAAGGCGAAAATCTACGTCGGCAAAACTTATCAGTTTTTCGCAACATACATTCTTGTTGCGATATTCTATCTTGTAATAATCTCTATTTTGATGGTTATTTCAAAGTTTGTGGAGAAGAAATTTAGTTATGACAAAAAAAGTAGTAGTAAAAAATCTTCATAAATCCTTCGGTGACCTCGACGTTTTGAACGGTATCGACCTTGAAATCGACGAGGGTGAGGTTGTATGCCTTATCGGGCCTTCGGGTTCGGGAAAATCGACCTTTTTGCGTTGTTTGAACCGACTTGAGGATTCCACCGACGGAACTATTGAGGTTGACGGATTTGAGATTTCCGACAAGAAACTCAATATCAACAAAGTACGCGAAAACATCGGTATGGTGTTCCAGCAGTTTAATCTTTTCTCTCACCTTACCGTTAAAAAGAATATAATGCTTGCGCCCACCGACCTTAAAAAAATGACTAAGGCGGAGGCCGAAGAAAAGGCGATGGAGCTTCTTCGGAGAGTAGGGCTTGAAGATAAAGCCAACGTCTACCCGAGGCAGCTTTCGGGCGGCCAGCAGCAACGCGTGGCAATCGCAAGGGCGCTTGCCATGAACCCCGATATCATGCTTTTTGACGAGCCTACCTCGGCGCTTGACCCCGAAATGGTCGGCGAAGTTCTTGCCGTAATGCGTGAGCTTGCCGAGCAGGGAATGACCATGGTTGTCGTAACCCACGAAATGGGCTTTGCCCGCGACGTTGCCGACCGAGTAATTTTCATGGCCGACGGCGTTATAGTTGAGCAAGGCACCCCCGACGAAATTTTCACAAATCCGAAAAATCAACGTACCCGTGAATTTCTCAACTGCGTTTTATAAAAAAAGAATTAGCGACGGACTTTTTGCCCGTCGCTTTTTTGTTTACAAATAAACCTTTTATGGTATAATAATTTTAATTGAAATAAAATATAATTAATATCAAAACGCTGTTATAAGGAGATTTTTGATGAAAATTTGTGTTTTCGGAAGCGCGTCGGACGATATTGCCGCTTCCTATTTAAATGCGGGCGAAATGCTCGGCGAAATTCTTGGAAAAAGGGGTCATTCCCTTGTTTTCGGCGCCGGTAACGCCGGAATGATGGGCGCCGCCGCAAGAGGTTTTTATAAATCGGGCGCCGAAATAATCGGCGTGTTGCCGAATTTTTTTCCCGACGGCGTAATTTATCCGAATTGTAACGAAATTATACGCACCGAAACCATGCGCGAAAGAAAGGCGATTATGGAAGATATGTCCGACGCCTTTGTTATTACGGCGGGTGGTATTGGTACCTTTGAGGAGTTTTTCGAGGTGCTTACCTTGAAGCAGCTCGGCCGCCATAGTAAGGCAGTCGCCATACTTAACACAAACGGCTATTTCGACAACCTTTTGGCCATGCTTGATACGGCGGTAAGCGGCGAATTTTTGACCGAAAAGGGAAGAAACCTTTGCGCCGAATTTGACAGCGTAGAAAAACTGGTCGATTACTTGGAAACCTATGTCCCCGAAAACATGGACATATTTGAAATGCGAAAACTTGGAAAATAAAAAAACAGCGTGAGGCATTCTCACGCTGTTAATTTTTTTATAAGCCTTTTTCGGCGATTATTTCGTCCATTATTTCGGCGCATGTTTTTACAAGCTCAACGCAAGGGCGCTTTTTATAAAATTCGTCGGTGCGCTTTGTCGGCGTTGCGCCGTCGGATTCGATTCCGAGAAGCTCGCGACAAATAATTGACCCGTTTTCCTCGCGAAATTTGGACGCCATGCGCTGGATAAGCGCGTAATGCTCCTTTTTAGTGTCGTTGTCGGTCGGCGACGCGTAACCGTAAAGCTGACCCGCTACCATGAACATGCCGCTTACCGCGCCGCAAACCTCACGCATACGTCCCATGCCGCCGCCAAAGGAGGACGACAACATGAGCGCCGTTTTTTCGTCAAGCCCCGTCACGTCGGAGAAGGCGACAAAGACCGCCTGGGCGCAGTTGTAGCCCAATTTAAAAAGCGCTACTGCCTTTTCGGAGTGGCTCATTCGGCAACCGCCTCTTCAATCGAATCGGAAAGCTCGTCGAGCCAGTCGCCCTCGAAAAGCTCGATAAGTCCCTCGTCGCACCAACGGGCGATATCGCGCTTGATGGGGAGCTTTGCAACCTGCTTTATGCCGTGTTTTTCGGCGATACTGTCGATATGGCTTTCGCCGTAAATGCTATGCTTTTTGCCGCAATCGGGACATTCAAAATAGGACATGTTTTCAACAATTCCAAGTACCGGAATGTTCATCATGTTGGCCATGTTAACCGCCTTTTCAACTATCATGCCGACAAGCTCCTGCGGAGAGGTGACAACGATAATTCCCTTAATGGGCAAGGATTGGAACACGGTAAGCGGAACGTCGCCCGTGCCGGGAGGCATATCAACGAACATGTAATCAACCTCGCCCCAAACAACGTCGGACCAAAACTGTTTAACCATGCCGGCGATAACGGGACCGCGCCAAATTACCGGGTCGGTTTCGTTTTCAAGCAAAAGGTTGGTTGACATTATGCGGATACCCGATTTGGTTAAGGTAGGATAAAGTCCGTCCTCGGTGCCCTTTGCCTTTTCGTGAATACCGAATTCGCGGGGAACCGACGGGCCGGTAATATCGCCGTCTAAAATCGCGGTGGTAAGACCCTTGCGTTGCATTGTAACGGCAAGCATAGAGGTAACAAGTGATTTACCAACGCCGCCCTTACCGCTTACAACGGCAATAACGTTTTTAACGTTTGACATATGATTTTGCTCAACAAGCAAGCTTTCGGGCTTTCTGTCGGAGCATTTTTCGGAACAAGAAGAGCAGTCATGACTGCAACCCATTTTAAACATCTCCCTGAATAATTTTATTTTCTTATTTTATCATACATTGCTATTATGTGCAATTAAATTGTTGAAAAAAATAGCAAGTTGATTTAAAATAAAATTATTAACGACGGAAAGAGTGCTAAAATGAAAAAGAAAAAGGACAGCAGAGAAAAAATTTTTGTTCCCCGTTTGGGTTGGCTAAGCGGAGATAAATTTTCCGACCACGGGAACACATATACGGCGTCGGTGGACTCGGTTCGCCTTGATTTTAACGCCTTTTGCTATAAGCTTGTGGTTGATAAAAAGGAGGAGGGCAACTTTTTTATCGCCGCCGAAAGCTACGACGTGCTTACCAAAAACGAGCCCGAAACCCATAAAACGGCGCGTTTTCCGCTTTCCGAAGAGGGCCGAGAGCAAACCCACGCATGGCTTATCGAGCGGTACGAGGAATATCTTAACGCCGACCGCGACGAAATTCCCGTTACCTTTAAATAATGCGCGAATATAAGCTTATCCGTTCAAGCCGCCGTACCCTCGCCTTGGAAATTGGCCGAGATTTAACCCTAACGGTTCGTGCGCCGATGAAAATGCCCCTGTCGGTTATCGAGGAGTTTATCGAAAAACACGATAAATGGATAGAGAAAAAGCTTGACGTTATGAAAAAGCGAGAGATAAAATCCGACAATCTTTCGGCGGCGGAAATAGCCGCGCTTAAAATGCGGGCGAAGGAAATATTACCCCAAAAGGTGGCCTATTTCGCCGAAATAATGGGGCTTAAACCCTCCGGCGTAAAAATTACGTCGGCTAAAAAGCGGTTTGGAAGCTGCTCGGGTAAAAACTCGCTTTGCTTTTCGTATGAGCTTATGCTTTATCCCGACGAGGCGATTGACTACGTAGTTGTTCACGAGCTTGCCCACATAAAGCACCGAAACCATTCGGCGCAGTTTTATAGCCTGATTGGAAAATATTTGCCCGATTATAAAACCCGCGAAAAAATACTTAAATCACGATAAAAAAATTAACCCGACAAGCGTAGCGCTATGCCTAAAAAAGGATAGGCTACATAAAGCTTGGCGGTATTTTTTTACCTATGCATTCCCGAAAAACGGTAAAAAATTATTGACAAACGATAATAATGGTGATATTATGCAATTAACGGAGGGAGATAATTTATGATTAAAAAAAGCTTTTCTGCGACCCTTACTTTGGTTTTATGCTATGTTTTTTCCGCCTGCTTGGCGTTTATGTGCGCCTTTGCGCCGACCGTTTTCCGGTGGTACTTTGTCGGCTACCGTAATTTGCCGAGCGTCGCCGTAACCGTTACGGTTACCTTTTACGTCTGCGTTCCCTTTGCGGCTATCGCGCTTTATTTACTTATAAAAACCCTTTTGCGAATAAAGAAAAGGGAAGTGCTTGTAAGCGAAAACGTTTCGGCTATGCGCGGACTTTCGTGGTGCTGCGTCGCCGTTTGCGTTATAACGGGTGTAGCCGGAATAATTTATTTCCCGTTTTTCTTTATTTTTGCGGCTTCGGGCTTTTTTGCACTTATCCTTCGTGTGATTAAAAATGTTTTCGCCTATGCCGTCGATGTAAAAGACGAAAACGATTATACGATATAGGCGGTGCAAAAATGATAACGGTAAATTTAGACGTAGTAATGGCGAAAAATAAAATTTCGTCGCTTGAGCTTGCCGATAAAATCGGCATTACGCCCGCCAATTTGTCTATACTCAAAACGGGCAAGGCAAAGGCTATACGCTTTTCGACGTTAGAGGCGATTTGTAACGAGCTTAAATGCCAACCCGGCGATATACTTGAGTTTAAGGAGGATTAATTATGAACAATCAACCTGTAAATCAACCTATCAATGAGTCCCAAGGTCAACCTGTCAACGAAAATGTTGCTAAGCCCGCAGGTCAAACCTACACCTATCAGCAACAACCCGCTTCTGTGCAGCCGAATACGCAGCCGCCTTTTAACGGGTCGCCGTCCCACTCTGTAAAATCCAAGGTGCGTGTCCCGATTACAAAGCTCGACTCGTTTTTCACCGCCGCTTTCCTTATCCTTTCGATAATTGCGGTTGATTTCGGGCTTTTCGGCGGATTTAACCTCGGCTATTCTATTGCCGTCGCCGCCCTTGCCGTCTCGCTTATAATCTATGCGTCGGCAAGTCGCCGTTTCACCGTTTTGGGCTTTATTTACTCGGTTTCCGCCGTTGCAATTTCGTCGGTTTTCACCGTCTATGGCTCAAGCTTTTCAAAATTTATTCAGTTTTTCGCCGTATGGGGCTTGCTTGAATTGGCCTTGCTTGATTTTACGGGCTGCGGCGTTTACCCCAAGGGCAGTTGGAAAAGCGGGCTTGACCTTTTGCGCCTTGCGTTTATAACCCCTATCGAAAAATTGGGCGTTTTCTTTGGCTCGTTTAGGGAGCATAATAAGCAAAAACAACCCGGCGGCAAGCGTTTCAGCGCCGCTATCGGCGGGGTTTTGTGCGCAATCCCCGTTTTGGGAATAATTTTGCCGCTTCTTATCTCTTCCGACGCCGCCTTTGAGAGCTTGGTTAACCAAACCTCGTTCGCCAATGTACCCCGACTTTTTGCGGCGATAATTTTCGGCGCGGTACTGTTTTTGTATATGTTTACGGCGATATTCGCCGCCGCAAAAGGCGTTGTTGCCAAGAAAAAAGAACCCTCCGCAAAGCCTAATTTTGGCATAAATCCTATGGGCATAAACGGATTTCTTTCGGTAATTTCGTTCGTATACTTAACCTATCTTTTTTCTCAGTTAAGCTACTTTTTCGGCGCCTTTTCGGGATTTCTTCCGAAGGATTTCACCGTCTCTGAATATGCACGCCGTGGCTTTTTCGAAATGACCGTAATTTGCGCAATCAATCTTTTCATAGTTGGTGTCGCGCTTATTTTCACAAAGCGTGACGAAAAGGGAGAAGTCCCCCTTTCTACAAGAGGGCTTTGCGCCTTTATTTCGGTGTTCTCGCTTGCCGTTATCGCCACCGTTTGTGCAAAGCTTGGCCTTTACATGAGCGATTTGGGCCTTACAAAGCTTCGCGTTTACACTACCGTGTTTAGCGTAATGCTCGCAATAATTTTCCTTTTTGTAATTGTTCGGCTTTTTATTCGCCGTTTCCCGTATTTCAGAGCATGTGCCGTCTTTATCGCCGTTTTGGGCGTTGCCGTTTCGGTTGTTGACGTTAACAGCTACATTGCCTATTATAACTACGAGGCGCACAACGTTGGAATTTTAGAGGAACTTGACGTTGATTATTTGGCCGAGCTGGGCGACGCCGGCGTTCCGTATCTTATTAAACTGCTTGATAATAAGGAGTTTGCCGAGGACGCCGCTCAAGAGCTTTACTATAAAGGTTATCGTTACGGCGAAATTGATTACAATTACTTTGACAAAAATTTCGACCGCGAGTTTAAGCCCGATTATAACGACTACGATTTTCGCAGCTATAACGTTGCCCGCATTAAGGCTGGCAAGCTGATTGAGGAAAATTGGGACAAAATTTGCGACATTTACGTATCAACCACAAAAATTTAAGCCCGAATAAAAATAACAAAAAAGCTCCCGTGAGGGAGCTTTTTTTACTTGGCCTAATTTTTTCTAATCTCGCATTTTGGGCTTTGTGAAAAGGGAAACGACGTAACCGAAAAATACGCTCGCCGCAATTCCTCCCGACGCCGCGGTAAGTCCGCCCGTAAGAATTCCGATAAATCCGTCGCTTCCTACCGCCTCCTTAACGCCGCTCGCAAGCAGGTGACCGAACCCTGTAAGCGGCACCGTTGCGCCGCAACCCGCAAAATCAACCAGCGGCTTATAAAGCCCGACTGCGCTTAAAATAACGCCCGCCACAACGTATCCGACAAGTATTCTTGCCGGAGTGAGCTTTGTAAAATCAATAAGAAGCTGGCCGATAACGCAAAAAAGCCCGCCTATAACAAACGCCCAAAGATATTCCATAAACATATCCATAAAAAAACCGCCTTTCGGCACTATTATGTGCCAAAAGACGGATTTTATTATTTAATTAGATAACGAAATTACGCATATAGCGGTAGCTTAAGCGGAGGGAATCGAGGATTTTCTCCTTGCTGCCTTCAAACGCCTTGTCCTCAACCTCTACGCAAACAAAGGAATCGTAGCCGATGTCGGTAAGGGCGGAAACATATTTCGCCCAATCAACGTCGCCCAAACCGGGGAGCTTCGGACTCATGAATTCAAGCGGATATGCCATAACGCCAACGTCGTTAAGACGGTCTTTGTAAAGCTTGATATCCTTGAAATGAACGTGGAAAATCTTATCCTTAAACTCATAAATCGGCTTGATGTAGTCAATCATCTGCCATACAAAATGGCTCGGGTCATAGTTGATGCCGAGGTTATCGGACGGGATAATTTCGAACATCTTTCTCCAAATTTTCGGAGTTGTTGCAAGGTTTTGACCGCCGGGCCACTGGTCGGGACCGAAAAGCATCGGGCAGTTTTCGATAGCGATTTTAACGCCAAGCTCTTCGGCCAATTTTACGATAGGCGGCCAAACTTCGGCGTAAATTTCAAGGTTTTCTTCAACCGTCTTTGTCTGGTCGCGGCCGATAAAGGTGGTTACCATGTTAACGCCCAAAAGCGACGACATCTTGATAACCTTTTTAAGGTGCTCAATGGCGGCTTCGCGCTTTTCGAGGTTGCCGTCCATGGTATTGGGGTAAAAGGCAAGAGAAGAAATTTCAACGCCTTTTTCCTTGCAATAGGAAAGAATGTGCTCAATATATTCCTTGCTTGTGTCGTCAACGTTGATGTGGCTAACGCCTGCGTAACGGCGCTCAGCCTTACCCTGCGGCCAGCAAGCAACCTCAACACATTCGTAACCCATTTCGGCGGCGGTGTCAATCATTTCTTCGAAAGTCCAACCGTCGAGAATTGCGCTTACAAATCCGAGTTTCATAATGGTTTCCTCCGTTTATGTAAAAAAAGTTTAATTAGTCGGCAATAACTTCGCCCATGGTACCGGGAGCCATGCCTGCGGCGTTGGATTCGTCGGTATCAATGTGCATAGCAAGAGCGTATTTCGGGCTAACACGAACAATAACGTCGCCGAAAATAAGGCTACGTCCGTTTGACTCAACCTCAACCTTAACAACCTGGGTGTCCTTAACGCCGAAAGCCTCAGCGTCTTCGGGGGTCATGTGAATGTGTCTCTTTGCGGCGATAACGCCTTCGGTAAGCTCAACCTCGCCCTTGGGGCCAACGAGCTTGCAGCCGGCGGAGCCTTTAATGTCGCCCGACTCGCGAACGGGAGC
>JAFNUO010000099.1 GCA_017383985.1 Clostridia bacterium
AAAGCCCCTTATCACGCATTTCAAACACGCCAATTTCGTTGGTTGAGCCAAAACGGTTTTTTACGGCGCGCAAAATTCGGTAAGACAGGTTTCGATCGCCTTCAAAATAAAGCACGGCGTCAACAATATGCTCCATAACCTTAGGGCCCGCAATAGAGCCTTCTTTATTAACATGGCCGATTACAAAAATCGGGATATCGCTTCCTTTTGCGGTGCGAAGGAGCATATTTGTACATTCCCTAACCTGGGTCACCGAGCCGGGTGACGAGCTTATATCGGCAAGCGACATGGTTTGGATTGAGTCGATTATTACAAGGTCGGGTTTGGTTTCGCGGACATATTCGCAAACGGCTTGGACGTCGGTTTGCGCCATTACGCTTAGGTTTTCGGTATCAACGCCCAATCGGTCGGCGCGAAGCTTTATTTGGCGCTGGGATTCCTCGCCCGATACGTATAAAATTTGCATCGTTTTACCGAGATGTTGGCATATTTGGAGCATCATGGTAGACTTACCGATACCGGGGTCGCCGCCAAGCAAAACAAGCGAGCCTTTTACTATGCCGCCGCCCAGTACTCGGTCAAGCTCCCCTACTCCCGTATGGTAACGGTGCTCGTCGTCGGTGCCTATTTCGCTTAATCGGTTGGCGTTAAATTCGCCGCCGGAGATAGCATGACGAGTTTTTTCTTTTGCCGTCACAGGCGCTACAATCTCCTCGTGCAACGTTCCCCATTCGCCGCAGTTGGGACATTTTCCGTACCAACCGAGGCTTTCGTTTCCGCATTCGGAGCATATGTATACCGATTTTGCCTTTGCCATATATTTTCAACTCCCGTTCATGTAATTATTAAGTCCCGACGAAATCGCAAAAGCGAGTTTCATCTGATATTCTTCGTTTTTTAAGTTTAAAAGGTCGTCGCGGTTAGATAAAAAGCCGCATTCGACCAAAAGAGCCGTAGTTTTTGCGTTATAAATCAAATAAACGTCGTCGGTACACGGTTTTATAACCCGGTCGTTATCGGGTTGCACGGCTTTAAGCGACGCTTGGATATATTCGGCGAGCTCCTTTGAGCCGTCGGTCGATTTACAGTAAAACATTTGGGCCCCGTGGCAATATGACGCAGAAAAATTGTTTTGATGTATGCAAAGATAAATGCTGTCGGGGTTGGCCTCCATAACCGCATAGCGGTTAATTATATCGGAGCGTTTTTTCGACCGCGTTGTGTCGCCCTCGGTGTTAAGCGCCGTGTCGGTATCTCTTAGCATTATAACGTCGTAGCCGTAAAGGGTCAAAATCTTTTTAAGTTTAAGCGAAACGGCAAGGTTTATGTCCTTTTCGGCTGTACCGTCGGGCGCCGTTGCGCCACCGTCAAATCCGCCGTGACCTGCGTCAATTATGACCGTTTGGCGTTTGGTCGTGTCCTTTTTCGCAATACCGCTTGACGCGGAAACGCAAAAAGCAACGAAAACCGCCGCCGCGATAAGCATTACGGCGCTTCGAAATTCTTTTCCGTACATTTTAAACCACCTCATACTACTTTATGCGGCGGTATCAAGATTAATTATAACACAATAGCCCACTACTTGTCATCAGTTTTTTACATAACCGTATGTTGTTTAAAAACCAAAAAAACCAGCGCTTAAAACAAGCGCTGGTTTTTTATTATTATTTAATTTCGCCGAGGTCAAAGGGCGTTGTTTGGTAAACAAAATAGTTAAGCCAGTTTGAATAAATAAGGTTTGCATGAGCGCGCCACTTAACAATCGGCGGCAAATCGGGATTATCGTCGGGGAAATAATTTTTTGGAATTTCGATAGGTTTATTGGCCTCTACGTCACGCAAATACTCGTTTTTAAGCGTATCGCGGTCGTACTCCGAATGGCCCGTTATGAAAATTTGCTTTCCGTTTTCGGTCATAACGGCGTAAACTCCCGCCTCGTCGCTTTCGGCAAGAATTTTAAGCTCGGGTACCTTTTCGATATCCTCGCGCAAAACGGTTGTATGGCGCGAATGAGGTACGTTAAACACGTCGTCAAAGCCGCGGAATAATATCGGGTTGTTGTAGGTTACCTTATGCTCGAAAATACCGAACATTTTTTTATCAAGCGGCTGTTTTTGGACGCCGAAATGATAATACATTCCCGCTTGAGCTCCCCAACAAATGTGAAAAGTGCTGTGAACATGGGTCTTTGACCATTCCATAATCTCGCAAAGCTCATCCCAATACTCAACCTCTTCAAATTCAAGGTGCTCAACCGGAGCTCCTGTAATTATCATGCCGTCGAAATTTTGATTTTTAACATCGTCAAAGGTTTTATAAAACGACAAAAGATGCTCGGCGGCGGTGTTTTTCGATTGATGGGTTGAGGTTCGGATAAGCTCCAACTCAACCTGCAACGGGGTGTTGCCCAGCAAACGGGATAGCTGAGTTTCGGTTTCGATTTTTTTAGGCATAAGGTTTAAAACCAATATTTTTAACGGACGGATATCCTGAGACGTTGCTCTTGTGTCGGTCATGACAAAGATATTTTCGTCGTTTAAGGTTTTAACCGCAGGCAGGTCGTTAGGTATTCTGATCGGCATAGTTCATGCCTCCTAAATCTTAAATTTTGTCAAGCGCCTGACTGATATCGGCGATTAAATCGTCGGCGTTTTCGATACCGCAAGAAAAACGTACAAGGTCGGGCGCTACGCCGGCGGCGGCAAGTTCCTCGTCGTTCATTTGGCGGTGGGTTGCGTTAGCGGGGTGCAAGCAGCAGGTACGCGCATCGGCAACGTGAGTTTCGATAGCGGCAAGCTTCAAATTCTTCATGAAAACTTCAGCCGCTTCACGGCCGCCCTTTATACCGAAGCTTACTACACCGCAGGAGCCGTTGGGCAGGTATTTATTAGCAAGCTCGAAATCCTTGTCTCCCTCAAGCGACGGATATTTTACCCACGCGATACGGTCGTCGTTTTTAAGATAGGTTGCAACGGCAAGCGCGTTTTCACAATGACGTTTTATTCTTACATGAAGGCTTTCAAGGCCGAGGTTAAGCAAAAATGCGTCCTGGGGAGACTGAACCGAACCAAGGTCGCGCATAAGCTGAGCCGTTGCCTTGGTGATATATGCGCCGGCAAGGCCAAATCGCTCGGTATAGGTTACGCCGTGATAACTTTCGTCGGGTGTGCAAAGGCCGGGGAACTTTTCGGGATATTTTGTCCAATCGAATTTTCCGCTGTCTACGATGCAGCCGCCTACAGCCGCTCCGTGGCCGTCCATGTACTTTGTAGTGGAATGGGTTACGATATCGGCGCCCCATTCAAAGGGACGGCAGTTAACCGGAGTAGCAAAGGTGTTGTCGATAATAAGGGGAACGCCGTGAGCGTGGGCGGCGTTGGCGAATTTTTCGATATCAAGAACGGTAAGAGCGGGGTTAGCGATGGTTTCGCCGAAAACAGCCTTTGTTTCGGGAGTAAAGGCGGCGTTAAGCTCGTCCTCGGTACAGTCGGGAGAAACAAAGGTAAAGTTAATGCCCATACGTTTCATGGTTACGGCAAAAAGGTTATATGTTCCGCCGTAAAGCGCCGACGATGCTACAACATGGTCGCCGCAACCGGCAATATTGAACACGGCGTAGAAAGACGCCGCCTGACCCGACGAGGTAAGCATTGCGGCGGTACCGCCTTCCATTTCGCAGATTTTGGCCGCAACGGTGTCGCAAGTCGGATTTTGTAAACGGGAATAGAAATAACCGCTTGCTTCAAGGTCAAAAAGCTTACCCATGGCCTCGCTGGTTGCGTATTTAAAGGTTGTACTTTGGATAATAGGGATTTGTCTCGGTTGGCCGCTTTCGGGAGTGTATCCTCCCTGAACGCATTTGGTTTCAATTTTATAGCTCATATTTTTCACCTCAAAAAAGAATTTATTTATAATTAAAAAACGCTTTCATCCTCACGCCGTGCTTACTCGCACACATATAAGGACGAAAGCGAAAGCTTCGTGTTACCACCTTAATTTATTCGTTTCTCGCAAAACGAACCTCTACGGGTACTGACATACCCTGACGCTATAATGGGCGTTCCCATCGTAGCCTAAGGCAAAAAACGCCCTCGGTACGCGGCTCCGAGACCATTTTCGGTAAAGTTAAACGCGCTTCTTTTCAGCTACCGAAGCTCTCTTTAGCGTTTATGGAAGCTACCTACTCTTCTCTTCACGGCCTTTATCTATTGAAAAAAATTATACTACACACCTTTTTATTTGTCAACCGAAAACTTATAGGTGTCCATATATTTAAGCTTAAATTGGTTAATCCTATGGAGGCGGTCAATGCGTTCCTTTGTTTCGGCGTCGGGCTCTATCCCCTCCCTTATATACTTATCAAGGGTTTCGTAGGTAAAGCCCAAATTATCCTCGTCGGTTTTTCCGCAAAGGCCGTCAATCGGCGGCTTTTTAACAAATTTTTCGGGCAACCCGATATAACTACCGATTGCTATTACCTCCGCAACCGTAAAGTTGGCAAGCGGAGAAAAATCCCCCACCGAATCGCCATAGCGCGTTGAATAGCCAACCCAATCCTCCGACAAGTTACAAGTATTAGCAACGCGGCCGTTTTGCGACTGGGCAACGGCGTAAACCGCCGACATTCTTATACGCGGCGGAAGATTAAACCGCGATTGCTGGGTCAATTCCATGGATTTCGAAATTTCTTCGGTAAGCGCGGCAACGGTAGCGCCGATGTTTACCGTAAAACTTTTTATGCCCAAAAATTCGCAAAGCTCAACCGAATAATTAATGTCACTTTGCTCCCCTTGCGGCATTAATACGCCGATAACCCTTTCTTTTCCAAGGGCTTTTACGCAAAGCGCCGCTACAACCGAGCTATCTTTTCCGCCCGAAATACCAAGCACGGCGTTACAACCGTCGCCGTTATTTTTGAACCAATCTTTTATCCATTCTATGCAGCCGTTAGCGGCCTTTTCAACGTCAAAATTATACATTTTAAACCTTCTTTTTTCCTTTATAAATGCCCGTTTCGGTAGTAAAAGCTATTCTTGCTAACCCGAAACGGTAGCCCATTCCGTAAACTATAGGCTCGCAAACCACCGTAGCCATTGACAAAATTACGGCAAATAAATTTTGCTCCGTAGCGGTAAGCGTAGGCGGCAAAAGAGTTTGGCTTAAACAGAAAAAGGGCGAATTAACAACCCTATATAACGAGAAAAACGACGGCGCGATAACTCCCAAATGGGAAAGCAAAAGAAAGAAAGCAAAAATCGCATAAGGAATCATTACGATAAGCCCGATTTTAAGCCCCTTAAGCTCGTCGCGTTTTATGTGGCCGTAATTAATGCGGTTTACGTCGTTTGAGCCGTAGTCGTACATACGGATATAGGGCAAGACAAGAAAAATAGCAAGGCAAAAACACTGCGCCACGATAAGCCCGATTTTGTTATTAATTAAAGCGATAAGCGACACCGAAACAACGAGGCACATTATTCGGTAAGCAACCGACCATATAAGCATTTTCGCCGTTTGGAGCGGAAAGTCGTTCTTTATCATTATTTTGCCGTCCCTTAATTTTAATTATACTGTCATTATAACACCTTATCGCCGCTATATCAAATCATTTTTCGTTTTGCCGACGAGTTAACTCCCAAAATTCCGCCGAGTGCCGACGACAAGGTCATTATTACAAATCTCATGGGTGTGAAAATTGTAAACGTTCCGCCCGACACGAAAAGCGAGATTATAAAGGTTACGGAGAAAAGAGCCACGCCGCAAAGGGCTCCGATTATTATCCCCTGCTCCTTCATTGTTTTTGCGGCGGCTACCCCGCCGAGGAACGAGCCTATACCCGCCGCCACAAGCGCAATAGGCATAGCGGCAGAAGTGGGCATATCCCTTATTACAAAAAATAAGGCGCAAAGCATTATTATTGCCGCGGTTACTCCTGCGCCAACCGCCGTGCCGACCAACATAGGCCTTAAATATCGGTTGCTTTGTTCGTTTTTCTTGCGTTTTGACATATAAAAAACCTCCCGAACATGCTTTTTAAAGCATATTCGAAAGGCGTTTTTATTATGCGTTATGCAAAAAAATTATTCGTGAATGGTAAGATTCTGAGAAATAGAAGAGCGCTGCATTTGAATCTTTGTGCGGTCGCCCGAAGATTCGATAACAAGGCTATCCTCTTTAAGAGATACAACTCGGCCGCAAATACCGCCGATAGTTACGATTTCGTCGCCGATTTGAAGATTATCGCGCATTTCTTTCTCTTTTTTCTGTTGCTTTCTTTGCGGACGGATAAGCATGAAGTACATAAGTACTACCATACCAACAAGCATAACAATGGAAAGCCAACCGGGAGTTTGGTTGCCGCCGGCAGTTAAGGTTACAAAATTCATTTAGGTTTCCTCCGATTATTTTGATAATAAATAATTATACCATTAAATCAGGTAATTGTAAAGTATTATTCAAAATCCACGGCTTCGTTAAGCTTAGCCGACTTAAACGCAGCCTCCATGAGGCGCATTACACGCAACACGCTTTCGTTGGAAATAGCCTGTTCAGCCGTTCCATCAAGCACGTCGGCAACGTTTTTATAAAATACACCGTAGCATTTGTCAACCGTGGGGAGCGGCTTATGCTCGATAGTATCGTCTCGGCGCGGAGCCATAGTTTTTGTAATGCCGTTAGCGGTAAGAACGGGTACAACCTCGCCGTCAGGGCCGGTGCTCTTTACGATTTCACCGTCTTGGGCACCCCAACCGCGGATAATGGCGGTACCGTCTCTTCCAAGCATGTACCAGCTGGGCAACGGAATAAAGTTAGACGTACCAACCTCTACAACATAAACAAGGCCGCTTTCAAAGGTTGAGATAACGGTAATTCCGTCGTCGCAGCGCTCGTTTGTTACGTATGAAAGGGTACAATAAACCTTTTTAAGCTTTTCGGGTATCATTTGGAGCATTTGGTCAAGAAGATGAACGCCCCAGTCAAGCATCATACCGCCGCCATACTCCGGATACTGTCTCCAGTCGCCGGGGATACCGTGTGCGCCGTGTACTCTGCGTTCAATTCTATGTACGGGGCCGAGGTCAGCGGACTGATAAATTTCCTTCATTATAAGGAAGTCCTCGTCCCAACGTCTGTTTTGGTTTACCATGAGCAACTTTCCGCATTCTTTTGCGGTTTTAATCATATCTTCAAGCTCGATTGAGTTCATAGCAACCGGTTTTTCGCAAATAACGTTCTTGCCGGCCTTAAGCGCGTCAACAACCAAATCGTGATGAACGTCGTTAGGAGTAGCAACGATGATTATATCGACCTTTTCGTCGTTTAACATATCTTCGTAGTCGTTGTACACATGAAGATTATATTCATTTGCGGCAACTTCGTTACGCTCGGCTCTTATATCATAAGCACCGATACAGTTAATGCGATCCGACTTGTTTAATAAAAAACTATGCCAATGACCCTGGCCTCCGAAGCCTACGATAGCAGCATTATAAATCTTACTCATTACAAAAACGCTCCTTTAAAACAATCACAAGTATTATTATAATGTTTTAGTTGCTCAATGCAAGCCTTATTTTGAAATAAAACATAAAATTTCCGCTTTTTTTCATTAGATAATATCAAGGCCCTAAAATTTGTTCGCTTCGGTCATTAATACATAAAAAATCCTCATTGTGCCGAAACACAATGAGGATTTTAAAAAGCTAATTACGGTTGGTTAATTAGTTGTTAACCTTGGTTACAACGCCGGAACCAACGGTACGGCCGCCTTCGCGGATAGCAAAACGGAGACCCTCTTCGATAGCGATAGGAGTGATGAGCTCAACGTCCATCTCTACGTTATCGCCAGGCATGCACATTTCGGTGCCTTCCGGAAGAGTGATAACACCGGTAACGTCGGTAGTTCTGAAGTAGAACTGGGGACGGTAGTTGTTGAAGAACGGAGTATGACGGCCGCCTTCTTCCTTGTTAAGGATGTATACCTGACCATGGAACTTGGTGTGCGGGTTGATGGAGCCCGGCTTACAAAGAACCTGACCACGCTCAACTTCGTCACGGGAAACGCCACGGAGGAGTGCACCTACGTTGTCGCCGGCTTCACAGTAATCAAGAGTCTTGCGGAACATTTCCATAGAAGTAACAACAACCTTGCGGCGCTCTTCGGTAAGACCGATGATTTCTACTTCGTCGCCTGCGTTAAGAACACCACGTTCAACACGGCCGGTAACTACGGTACCACGGCCGGAAATGGTCATAGTATCCTCGATCGGCATGATGAAGGGGAGGTCAGCCTTACGGTCAGGAGTCGGAATGTAGCTGTCAACAGCGTCCATAAGCTCAGCAATCGGAGCGTATGCAGGATCGCTGGTATCGTCCGGAGCTTCGAGAGCCTTAAGAGCAGAACCCTTAACGATAGGAGTATCGTCGCCCGGGAATTCGTACTTGTCAAGAGTCTCACGGATTTCCATTTCAACGAGCTCGAGGAGTTCGGGATCGTCAACCTGGTCAACCTTGTTCATGAATACTACGATGTAGGGAACGCCTACCTGACGAGCAAGCAAGATGTGCTCACGAGTCTGGGGCATAGGACCGTCCGTAGCTGCACAAACAAGGATAGCACCGTCCA
>JAFNUO010000100.1 GCA_017383985.1 Clostridia bacterium
ATCGGCGAGGATGAGGACGAGCCTTGCTTTGTAATAACCGACCTTTTGCCTCACCTTGCCGCTGAACAAAGCAAGCGTACGTTGGGCGAAGCAATAAAAGGCGAGGATTTAAACGTCCTTATCGGCAGCTATCCGTTCAAGGAAGATGAAGTAAGCGACGCCGTTAAGCTCAATATTCTTAATATAATTTACGAAAAATACGGCATTGTTGAGGCTGACTTTATTTCGGCCGAGTTGGAACTTGTACCCGCGTTTAAGTCGCGCGATATCGGCTTTGACCGTTCTCTTATCGGAGCATACGGCCACGATGACCGCGTTTGCGCTTATCCCGCGCTTATGGCGGCGCTTAACGTTACCGAAATACCCGAACATACCGTTGTAACGGTGCTTGCCGATAAAGAGGAAATCGGCTCAATGGGTAATACCGGACTTGAATCGTCCTTCTTAAAATATTTTGTTTGCGATTTGGCAAAGGCTCAAGGCGGAGACGGATTTGCCGCTCTTGCCAACAGCCAATGCTTGTCGGCGGACGTAAATGCGGCGTTTGACCCGAATTATCCTGAAGTTCTTGACCGCAGAAACGCCGCTATGATTAATCACGGTGCCGCATTTACAAAGTATACGGGAGCGAGAGGAAAAAGCGGAACAAGCGACGCTTCGGCTGAATTTGTAGGCAAAGTTCGCCGCATCATGGACGCAAACAACGTTAAGTGGCAAATGGCAGAACTCGGCAAGGTTGATTTAGGCGGCGGCGGAACGGTTGCTATGTATCTTGCAAACCTCGGCATGGACGTAATTGATATTGGCGTTCCCGTGCTTTCTATGCACGCACCTTTTGAGGTTGTAGCGAAGTACGACGTTTATATGGTTTATAAAGCAATAGAAGCTTTTTATAAAAGCTAATATTTTTACTTGATTTTTGTTGCACCTTATGGTATTATCTATAAGGTCACACGCCGGTGTGATGGAATTGGCAGACGTAGTGGACTCAAAATCCACCGCTGGCGACAGCGTGCCGGTTCGAGTCCGGCCACCGGCACCATTTAACCGACCCTTATTGATACAATTGTGTCAGTTAGGGTCGGTTATTCTTTTTATTTGTGCTTGTTTATTGGACATATCCTATGATATAGTTAAAATACAGAAAGTAAATGCAGAGGTTTTGAAATTTAGGTAATCAAAGAGATGGGTGGATTATACATATGAATTACATTAAAGGAATTCGTCTATGCGGTAACTACGACCAGGATTATTATCCGTTCAACATTTCGGCGATTCGGTACTTGAGCACGGTGGGAAATCTCCCTCTGGAAAAGCCAGTAACATTCTTTGTGGGCGAAAACGGAACTGGAAAATCTACGCTTATTGAAGCAATCGCCGTTGCAATGGGGTTTAATGGCGAGGGCGGCTCTAGAGACTTTTTCTTCTCCACCCAAGATACCCACTCAGAACTATGCGATTATTTGACAATTTCCAAATCGGTGTCTCCCAAAGATGGTTTTTTCCTCCGCGCAGAGAGTTTTTATAATACGGCTAGTTTTCTAGAAGAAAACAGTAATATGTTACGGTACGGTGGTGTATCCTTCCATAATCAATCTCACGGGGAATCTTTCCTTGCACTTGCCATGAACCGATTTGAAGGAAACGGACTATATATCCTTGACGAACCGGAATCTGCACTCTCTCCACAGCGGCTGATGTCCTTGTTGGTCGTGATCGATGAACTGGTAAAAAACAACTCCCAATTTATCATTGCCACCCACTCACCGATCCTGATGGCATATCCCAATGCAGATATTTTCGAATTCTCCGAGAAGGGGATACACAAAGTTGACTATCGGGAAACGGAGCATTATAAAATCACTAAGCAATTCATTGACAATCCAGATCGGATGGTAAAGTATTTGTTAAACGACTGACATTTTGATCGGTTGTTTAACGAATGCAACGCTGGGCGAAACTGCGTTGCATTGTATCAAATTGCGTAGTATATGCCAGTCGAGAGCCTCAACACGCAATTCGCGTGCTGAGGTTCTTTTTTTTTAAGGTTTTTACCTCGCGTTAGAGATTGGTTATGAACACTCGCACCATGTAAAAATCCGTTCTCTAATGAGCAGGGTTGCTAAGGACAGTTATGTTTTTAGGAACGCTGAGCATTGCGAAGGGC
>JAFNUO010000101.1 GCA_017383985.1 Clostridia bacterium
ATTGATATTCAAACTCGTCAAATACGTTGACAACGCTCATTTCGGTGCCGCTTGAAGCATTGCCGTCTTTTATAATTTCTTCTTTAAAATAAATGTTTTTTTGCGGAATAGTTTTTACGATTTTCATATAACCACCTCTTATAAAAAAGTATACCATAAAACCCCAAAAAAGCAATAAAAAAAGCAGGCTTTTGCCTGCTTTTTTAATGAAACATTGTTTGTATGCCGTCGACAAAATCTCCAACAGCCTTCATGGCTTTGGTTGAGCCCCTTGAAAGGTTTTTGTTGTTGTTCATTGCCATTTTGCCAACGCTGAGCAGTGCAACACCGGCAACCATACCGGCAAGTGCACCTTTTGCGAAGCTTGAAACAGTATCCTTGCTCATAATTCATCCTCCTTGTGCTTATTATTGCCAAGAAGGATTAAATTTATTTAATTAAAATATTCGTTATACCAAGTGAGGAAGGTGAAAACCGTCCAGATTTTACGGCTTACGTCCTCCTTGCCCGATTTGTGGCGGTCAAGAAGAGCCGTCAATCTTTCGGTATCGAAATATTTTTTAGCGTTTTCGCTTGTGAAGGCATCCTTAACGATATTATAATATTTTTCCTCCTTAAGCCATACGCGAATCGGTACGGGGAAGCCGAGCTTGTCCTTTTCGGCGGTTAGCTTGGGCAAAGTTTTTTCGGCCGCCTTACGCAAAGCAAGCTTTGTGGTTTTGGTGTTTACGCGGCAGTTGACGGGAATTTTCTCGGCCAATTCCATAACCTTTTTATCGAGGAAAGGTACGCGCAACTCGAGCGAGTTTGCCATACTTGTTTTGTCGGCTTTAAGAAGTATATCGCCCATAAGCCACATATTGATATCGAGGTACTGCATTTTGGTAACGGTGTCTTTATCCTTTACCTCATCATAGAACTTTTGGCATAAAATTTTCGGCTCGACAGCATCCTTGCCAACGAGTAAAATTTTATTGCGCTCTTTTACGCTAAATATATTAGCGTTACCGATGAAGCGCTCCTCAATAGTTTTACCACGGCGGATAAGATAATTTATGCCGTGCTTTTTGGGTAGATGTAAAAACTCACAGGTCTTGCTTACCGCGCGACGAATGCAGAAAGGTAATTTGTCATAAGCCGTTAAGGTAATAGGCTCTTGATAAATGCGGTAGCCGCCAAAAAGCTCATCTGCGCCCTCGCCCGACATAACTACTTTGACGTGCTCGCGAGCTAATTTTGATACAAAGTAAAGCGCAATAGCGGCGGGGTCGGCAAGCGGCTCGTCCATGTGGTATTGAATCTCGGCAAAGGTGCCCCAATATTCCTCGGGGGTAATAACCTTGCTTATATTTTCAACACCGATGGTGTCGGCAAAGCGCTTTGCAAACTCAATTTCGTTATAGCGGTTGCCGTCGGGACTCTCAAAACCAACAGTAAAGGTCTTGTCAACCTTGGCGGCCTCTGAAATATAGCTTGAGTCGATACCGCTTGAAAGGAAGGAGCCAACGGGAACGTCAGCGATTTTGTGAACCGAAACACTTTCGCGAATAGCGGCATCAATTTTATCGGAATAGTAGTCAAGCGAGCCGTCCTCGGCATTAAAGTTTGGACGGAAATAGCGTGTCTTTTCAAAAACGCCATCCTTAAAGGTGAAATAGTGTGCGG
>JAFNUO010000102.1 GCA_017383985.1 Clostridia bacterium
ACGGTATCGTGCTTGCTGAGGATAAGATTGATTCACTCCGTCGCTTTAAGGATGACGTTAAAGAGGTTGCTCAGGGCTACGAGTGTGGTATCGGTCTTGAAAAATTCGGTGACATTAAAGAGGGCGACGTTTTCGAAGCCTTTATTATCGAGGAATACAGAGAGGACTGAGCCTAAATGGCAGGTTATAAAATTGACCGCATAGCTTCCGATTTTCAGCGTGAGATTTCGTCCATTATGCGAGAGCTGAAGGATCCGCGCGTATCGGGATATATGCTTTCGGTTATAAGAGTTGAGGTTACAAACGATTTATCTTATGCAAAGGTATACGTTTGTGCAATGGAAGGCATAGACGCCGCAAAGCACGCCGTAGAAGGGCTTAAAAGCGCGGGAGGATATATTCGCCGCGAACTTATGGGCCGCCTTTCTATCCGCAAAATGCCCGAGCTTCGCTTTATTGCCGACGACTCAATAGAATACAGCTCAAAAATAGCGCATATGCTTGATGAATTGAGCGATGAGGTGCAAAATGACTGAATTTAACAAAAAAGTTGATTTAAATGAAGTCTCTAAGTTCCTTTTTGAAAACGATAACTATATAATTTTATGCCATGCGTCGCCCGACGGAGATACCGTCGGGTCGGCGTACGCCTTGTGTCGCGCGTTACATATTTGCGAAAAAAAGGCAAAGGTTTTATGCGCTGACGAAATACCTGCGCGCTACGATTATATGACAAAGCCCGTAGAATTACAGGAATTTGACCATGAAAAAATTATCGCCGTTGACGTCGCCGACACAAAATTGCTTGGCGCATTAAACGGCCTTTACGGCGACAAAATCGACCTTTCTATTGACCATCATGCGTCGAATAAGCATTTCGCAAAGATAAATTACGTTAACGCGAATGCAGCGGCGAACTGCGAAAACATAGCCGAAGTAATCGAAGCCCTTGGCGTAAAAACGGACAAGGTTATGGCCGACAATCTTTATACGGGTATCGTTACCGACACCGGTTGCTTTAAGTACCAAAATACTACGGTAAATACTCATACCGTTGCGGCCGAGCTTATGCAGCGCGGCGCGGATTATTATAATATTAACCGCGTAATGTTTGACACAAAGTCTATGGCAAGGTTACGTGTCGAAAGCGAAGCGATTAACGGCGTTGAGATGTATTTTGACGATAAATGCGCCCTTATGACCATTACCGCCGAAATGCAAAACGCAACAACGCCCGACGAATTAGAGGGAATTACCCCCATACCTCGCCAAATCGAGGGAGTAATCGTCGGAATTACCTTGCGCGAAAAAGCGCAAGGTAAGTATAAATGCTCGGTTCGTACTCATGAACCGATTGACGCGTCTGAAATATGTGCCTTGCTTGGCGGCGGCGGACATAGCCGCGCCGCGGGCTGCGAAATACTTGGTACATTGGACGAGGCAAAAGAAAAAATGTTAAACGCAGTAAAAAGCGTGATGTGTAAGTAATATGCAGGGATTAATAATACTTGATAAACCGGCCGGAATGACTTCATTTTCGGCCGTTGCCAATGTAAAAAGAATTTTCTCCGAAAAGCGAGTCGGCCATACGGGAACCCTTGACCCGATGGCGACGGGGGTTTTGCCCATTTTGCTTGGCAGAGCGACCCGCCTTTGCGAGTTAATGCTTCATGCGGATAAACGATATACGGCCGAAATCTTGCTCGGAAAAACTACCGATACGCTCGACATAACGGGCGAAACGCTTACCGAAACCGAATGTGATATTTCGCTTTTGGATTTTGATAAGGCGTGCAATAATTTTCGCGGCGAAATAAGTCAGGTGCCGCCCATGTATTCGGCGCTGAAAAAGGACGGCGTTCGTCTTTACGATTTGGCGCGACAGGGGATAGAGGTCGAGAGGGAAGCCCGTATTGTTACAATTAAGGAGCTTAATATTCTTTCTCAAACCGACAAAAATCGTTTTACGGTGGATGTCCTTTGCTCAAAGGGAACATATATTCGCTCTCTTGCCGCCGATATCGGGGAATATTTGGGCGTTGGAGCAACGCTTACATCTTTGCGCAGAACGCAAACGGCCAACTATACCGCCGATATGACGGTAACCCTTGACCAACTTGCTGAAAACCCGACGGTCTATTTAAAAGAAGCCGATTCGGTGGTTGACTATTTGCCTAAAGTGACCATATCTGAAAACCAAACTAACCGATTTTTACACGGCGGAGAACTGTTTTGCAGCCGTTTGCGCCTTGAAACCGAGCCGAAAAACGGCGAAATGATAAGAGTTTATGGCTTTGACGGAAAATTTATCGGCCTTGGAATATTTAATAACGAGCTTATGAAAGTAAAGTGCATAATTACGGAGTGATAAATAATGAATGTCGTTACAAAACCGATATTTTTTGAAAACGGCTGTGCTTGCGCCCTCGGCACCTTTGACGGGGTGCATCTTGGCCATCAAAGCGTTATTGCCGCCGCCGTAAAATCAGGTTACACATCCGTTGCCGTTATTATCTTGCAAAAAACAAGAAAGAAACAACTTTTATCCGATTCAATTAACCTTAAACATCTCGAAAACCTTGGCATAGATGTTGCTCTTCGCTTTGATTTAGACGATATTTGCGATATGACGCCCGACGAATATCTTAAAATGCTTTTCGATTCGATGAACGTAAAGCTTTTTGTTTGCGGCGCCGACCACCGATTTGGAAAAAACGCAAAAGGCTCTTTGAAAAATATAAAAGAATTTGCATCGGATAATAAAATCGACTGCTTTTTTACTGACCTTGTTATAAAAAACAATATGTCGGTTTCCTCAACGGTTATACGCGAATTAATTGCCGACGGCGATATGGAAAAAGCGGCGGCTTTTATGGGACACGACTATGCCATTGATTTTGAGGTAATCCACGGCGACAGTCGCGGCAAAAACATGGGCTTTGCAACCATTAATCAACAATATCCTATCGGTTTTGCTTTACCAAAATTCGGCGTTTATGCAACCGAAGCCATAGTTGACGGCGTTTCATATCCCGCCGTAACAAATGTTGGCATACGTCCGACCTTTGAGGTTGACGCGCCGCTCGCCGAAACGCATATAATCGGCTATGACGGCGATTTGTACGGAAAAAATATCGAGGTTGGATTTAAGTCGTTTTTGCGACCTGAGAAAAAGTTCGATTCACTTAATGAGCTTATTTCGGCGATAGCGTCGGATAAAGAAAAGAGCATGAATATTTATAAGCACCGTGGTTAACTCACGGTGCTTTATTTATTAACAGTTTGTTTTTATTTTGTGTGCAAAATATCTATATCATAGGCAAAAAAACTGCAATTTGCATAATTGAAATGTAGGGGAAGTTGGTTTATAATATAAAAATAAAAAACTTTTTCGGAAGTGAGAATGTATTATGCTTAAAAAAATAATTAACAACGTTGAACAGGTCATCGTAGGAAAACGCGAAGCCATCGAATTGGTAGTAACCGCGCTTATTTCCAACGGACATATTCTTTTAGAGGACGTCCCCGGAGTTGGTAAAACCCGTCTTATAGCGGCGGTTGCCCGTTCTATCGACGGCTCTTTTAAGCGTATCCAGTTTACCGCCGACGTTTTACCGTCGGATATTACCGGCTTTTCGGTTTATAACCAAAAAACCGGCGATTTTGAGTTTAAAAAAGGCGCCATCATGTCGCAGTTTGTACTTGCCGACGAAATTAACCGTACCTCTCCAAAAACTCAGGCGGCTTTGCTTGAAGCTATGGAGGAAAGACAAATTTCGGTTGACGGTGTAACCTACAAAATGCCGCAACCTTTTATGGTAATGGCTACCCAAAACCCGATTGAGTTTATGGGCACCTTCCCGTTGCCCGAGGCTCAGCTTGACCGTTTCCTTATTAAAATTTCGGTCGGCTATCCCGACGCCGAAAGCGAACGCAGCGTCCTTTCAATGCACCAAATGGACGACCCGTTTGAAACATTGGAGGCGGTTGCAACCACCGACGATATAATTAATATCCAAAACGAGGTTAAAAAGGTATTTGTCCACGAAAACCTCGAAAGCTATATAGTTTCTCTTGTTTCCGCCACCCGTAATCACCCGTCGGTAAGACTTGGAGCAAGCCCGCGTGCCTCGCTTGCCCTTTACCGCACGGCTCAGGCAACCGCTTACATCGACGGAAGAGATTATGTTGTTCCCGACGATATTCAAAAAATGATGATTCCCGTAATGGCGCACCGAATTATCTTGTCCCAGGAAACAAAGTTCTCCAACACAACGGCCGAGGACGTTTTGGAGGAAATAAAAAAATCAACTCCGGTACCTACCGGAAAATAATTATAAAAAACGGGTGTAAATATGACCGCAAACAGGATATTTTACCTGATAGCTTTGCTGATAAGCATTGTATCGGTTCTCGTTTTCGGCAACAGCGTAGCCGGAGTAATGCTTTACGCTGTAATATTTGTACCGATTATCTCCTTTATTCTTCAATTACTCGCCTTTACCTCTTTACGAGTGAGACAGTCGGTAAGCCGCAAAACGCTTTATAAAAACGAAAAGGTACGCGTACGCATTTATGCAAGATGTGACCGTGCTGTTTCCTTTGGATTTATCGACGTAAGAATGAACAGACCCGTCGAAGATCCAAAAAAATTAAAAAAAGCCGACGCATATATCGTTAATTGTTTTGGCATGCCGGGGCAAACCGTGTTTGATATAGTTTGTCCTAACCGAGGTGTTTACTATGTCGGCACCGACACTATCCGAATGTACGATATGCTTGGCCTATTTTGTTTAAAAAAGAAAATCAAGCCTTGCAAAATAACCGTTTACCCGCGGTTATACTCGGTTACGGGCCTCGGCGCAGATAGCCGTCTTATTAACCAAACCTCAATTACCCTTAATGCGCTTAAAAAGGACGATATGCTCGTTTCTCATGTCCGTCCTTACCAAATAAACGATAACCCAAGAACAATTCATTGGAAAGCGACCGCCAAAATGAACGAAATCATGGTTAAAAACTATGAACCGTTAAAAGAAGTCGGTATTATCGTTGCGCTTGACCTTATGAATAAGCCAAGCGACGACCGCGCGTTAATGGCAAGCGCCGAGGACAGAATGCTTGAATGTGCAATTTCGCTTGTAGCCAACGCCCTTGCCGATAACCTTACCGCAAGAGTGGTTTATTACGATAAAGGCGGTATGTGCGACCGTCACGTTGACGAACTTCAAGATTACTCGGGATTTTATAATCTTATGGCGTGTGTAAAATTTGACGGTGAAACCGACGTTCTAACCCTTGTTGATAAAATCATATCCGAGCATGTTGGAGGAGCAAACGTTATGGTCGTTACCGACCGAACCGACGCCGATTTAAGAAGGTCGCTTCGCGAATCAATCGGAGCGGGATACAAAACCGCCCTTGTATGCGTTACATACGGCGACGAGGATCGCGAAAAACGAAGCGAAGAAATCCGCGGCATAATGGCCGACGGAGTATCGGTAGCGGTTGTTACCGCCAACGGAAAAGAACCAATTGCGTTTTAATTTTCAGAAAAGGTAGGCGAAAAGTTATGCAGAAAAAACAGGATAAACTCATAAACCTTGTCATAAAGTTCGTTTTCTGCGAGCTTTTTGCCTGCATATTCATGACCGCCGTCGCTAATTCGATTATCGTTAACGTTACCCCGGCGGCTATTATATTTTCTACCGCGCTTTCAACCCTTGTTTTTTATATTATCAGTTGCTTTAAACGGATTTATAAAATTTTCAGTATCGTTGTATTTTCCGTTATCGGCGTAGGAATAATTGTTTCGGTCTTGCTTATAATTTTGGGCGTTTTGCCGACGCTCGGCGACCTGTTCCAAATGCTTATGGACCGAGCGCTAAGCACCGAAAAGCTTACCGAAGCCCAACAAATGGGCGTCGCCTACGGCATAGCGGTTGCGATTTCTTTTTTATCGGTTTTCTTTATTTCGCATAAAATTAACCTTGTTGTTTTGGCGGCTTCAACCTTTGTTTTCTATGGGTTCCAATTCGCCTCAACTAAAAACCGAGCCTCAATGGGAGCCTTTGCCGCCCTTATTTACGTTTTGGTAGTACTCGCCATTTACAAAATGTTCGAGCATTTCGAAGCCAAATCGGGTACAGGCTTTGGTTATAAACGCTTTGCTGTTTTCGGAATTGCGGCCGTAATGTGCGTTTGCGTTGCCGCCGCGTCTGTAATTTCTCCTTTTGAGGAAAATGCGTTTAGCCGCCGTTTTTCGCTTGAACGTTTTTCGAACGATTCGTTTTATGAAAACGGCGTCGGTTCGTATTATCTTGCGTGGTCGGGAGTAGGTTATGACGACGCATATCTTGGCGGACAAAGAGGCGCCCTTAATTTTGATAGCGCGTTAAAAATTACTTCGGCTAAACCGACTTATATAGTCGGCAGCTATAACGATACCTACACGGGGCATAGTTGGGAGCTTTCCCTTTCCTGTATTACGGGCAAAACCCGATATCACGATAAAGGCGAAGACCCGTATGAAGCGTCAAAGCTGCCTATGAATACCGCCCTTAAAATGGCGGCGTTTGATAAAGCGGGAATTGAGTATACCGAAAACCCGATAACCTTGACCTATCAAGGGGATATGTATTTCCGTACCCTTTTTACAACCAACGGACTTACCTTTATCGAAAATCCGCATAAACGTACTATTTGGTACGACCCGTGCGAAAATATGTACACTAACCAGTACATGAGAAAACGCTTTGATTACTCGTTTGACAGCTATTATTTCGATATCCAGTCGCAGCTTGCCTATTTAAGAAGCGAAGCGTATACCGGGGAAAATCCGGATAACAAAAAGATAAAGGACGCCGAACTTGATGTGTACGAAAAGGCTATTTACAGCCGATATTTGTCCAAACCCGAAAACGCACCCGAGCGTATAACCGCGCTTACTAATAAAATTATTGCCGATGCAAAAGCCGAAACCCGCGTTGACAAGGTTTGGAGCATCATGGAATATTTGTATCAGTTTAAATACGTTTACGAAACCGACGAGGTTCCCGAAGGCGTTGACTTTGTCGATAACTTTCTTTTCAACGAAAAGCAAGGTTACTCAACCTACTTTGCGTCGGCTCTTGCCCTTATGTGCCGCGAGGCGGGTATACCGTCAAGATATGTAAAGGGCTTTGCTCCGTTGGCCGACGCCGGCGAAGATAAAATAATCGGTAACAATAATGCCCATGCGTGGGTTGAGGTTTATTTTGACGGCTTCGGCTGGGTAACCTTTGAGCCGTCGCCCTATTTTGCCGAAAAATTCTATGATATAAGCATGAGCGAATTCCGCGAAAAGGAAACCTTGTTCGATAATGCCGGCGAAGAAATAGACCCCGCCTATGAGCAAGAGGAAGAGAATTCCGAAGGCGAGATTACCCATAATGAAAAGGAAAAGAGCGGCCTTTTCTCCTCCGAATTTGTTGTTTTTGGCGTTACGTTTAACGTCGGCGTGGTTGTAATTATTTGCTCGTCAATTTTGGGTGTAATTATTATTTGGCTGGTTATAAATTTGGTCATAAAACGCCGAAAACGTCAAATGGCGCGAATGTATAGGTTCGAAAATCGCCAATTTGTCTATACCGCATGGTACGAGATAAAACGTCTTGCCAAATACGACGGCAAGGAAGTTGAACCCAACGAAACGCCCGTTTTGTTCCTCGCAAGACTGGGCAAGGAATACGAAAATGAAATAATCCCTGTGTCGGCGGAAAGCTTTAACAAACTGCTTTACTCGCGACGGGCCGAAATTACCGCCGAAGACCGTGCGTATGCCGCCGCGGCATACGATATAATCAACAAATCGGTTATGGCCCGCCACAAAAAGTTTGCGTTTAACTTTGCCCGCTACATCATGCATATTATTTAAAAAAACGAGAAAGACGTTCAAGGCAATAGCTATGCAAGCGAAATGTTTGCTTTGCCTAATTAATAATATATTTGGGTTAACTAAGGAGAAAAAATGACAATGAAAAAACGAACATTTCAAATTTTATCCTTGGCTTTAGTTTGCTTACTTGTGTTTTCTCTTTGCTCTTGCGGTAAAGAGGAAAACAGCAACAAAGCCGAAACCGAAAACGGAAATCTTGTCTGGTATTTAGGCGGAAACAATGTTTTTGCCGGCGACGTTGATGTAAAAGAGCTTTTTGAAGGATACGAAGATACAATCGATCCGGAAAAAATTTATAGTTCTCTTGAACTGACCGAAGAGATGATTCATGGTGTGTATACCTTGAACAATAAAGAAAAGGACATTAAAACGGTCAGAAAAGAAATCCCCTTTGAAGATGTTGCATTTGATAATGTTACGGCAAACATCTCTATTCTTCCTGTTGCTGTATATTTAGGTTCTGGTAATATCTGCTCTTCCGAAACGGGCTATAACTATGGAGAATTCGAAAATATTACTGATAAGGAAGTTGCCGTTTTGGAGTTTGCAACTAAAGATTCAACCGGTCAAACTCCTTGTATCTATGAAATTAACGGCAATAAAATTACTTTTACTTCAATCGACCAGACCAGCGGAGAAGATGAACCATTTGCATATAAACTTTCGGATGCGGTGTTTACATATGATTTCGAGCTCCGTGGACCTTATATGACTTTATCTAAAGGTGGACATTCCTTAAAGCTTAAAGCATATTGCCTTACCGAAAATACAAAGGATACTCTTTCAATGAACGGCTATTCCTTACCGAATTCTCCGTTAATTGGTGATCTTGATTATTTTGCGAGCGCTAATGCATGGAATTATGCGGTAAAAAGAGATGGCAGCTACGTTGATTTGTCCGCATATAAAATTGACGATACCGGCCGATTTACTGTTTACTTGTCGGAACGCGATATGGTTAGCGGCGAAACCGAAAAATTCGTAAATCAGTATGCCTACATCATTCAAAGCGCAGCAAGCGTATATGGTAACGATTTCGGCGTTATTCTTTTTGACGGAAACAAGGCATATTACTATACCGATGATATCACCGACAGAGAAGCTCGTTCTTTGGCAGAACAAGGCGCCAATGTTAATGACCTTACGGAGGAAGAAATCAAGGAAATAGCCGAGAAAAAATCCGATTTGTTTGATGATCTCTACAAGGAGTTTGAAGCTCAAGGCATAGACGTTACTATCAATCGCAGTAACGGCGAAATTGCAATGGATTCGTCCGTTCTCTTCGGCGGCGATTCTGCGGTAATTACGGCCGACGGTAAAACATTAATTAACAAGTTCTTAAAGGCGTATACTTCTATCATTTATAACGAAAAGTATGACGGCTTTATTTCAAAGACAATGGTTGAAGGACATACGGCCCCCGTTGCCGGAAGTACATACGAAAACAGCTTGGCGCTTTCGCAGGAGAGAGCAGAAAACGTTAAAGATTATTGCTTATCTGCGGATACGGGCATAGATAATTCAAAGTTATCTTCTACTCTGGAGGCTACTGGCTTGTCAAATAGCAAACCTGCTTATAACTCCGATGGTGAAATTGATATGGCGGCGTGCCGTCGTGTTTCGTTCAGATTTATTGTTAACTTGGATAATCAGGCATAAATCTTAGAAAAAAATACGGTGTAGCCCTTATGGGTTACACCGTTTTTTTATCTTTATAATTGCCCTTGGTCGCCTTTGGCAAAAGGCCGTTATTTTTACTATATTAACTCAAACTCAACCGATTTTTCGTAATAAC
>JAFNUO010000103.1 GCA_017383985.1 Clostridia bacterium
CCGCAAAAAATAAAAGCCGAGGTTAGACCTCGGCTTTTTGGGTTAGCTTTTTATTAATCCACGTCAAGGGCGCAGAGATTTTCAAAGGTTTCGCGGCGTACGGCCAAACGGTCGGCGCCGTCCTTTATAATAACAACAGGCGGACGTGGTACTCGATTATAATTAGACGCCATAGAATAGTTATATGCGCCGGTAACAAAAACGGCAAGCAAATCTCCGCGAGTCGGCTTTTGAATAAATATATTCTCCCCTAACAAATCGCCGCTTTCGCAACAACGACCGCCGACAGTACATTCAAAATCGGCAGGCTCGTTAGCTTTATTGGCAAGCGCCATCGTATACTTTGAGCCGTAAAGAGTATAGCGGGGGTTATCGGTCATACCGCCGTCAACCGAGACATAGCTTTTATAATCACTTATTGTCTTTACCGTACCGACAGAGTAAATGGTCATACCTGCGTCGGCGACCATGCTTCTTCCCGGCTCCATAAGGATAGTAGGAACGGCAATTCCGTTTTCGGCGCAGCGAGCCTTTATATGCTCGGAGATAAGACGGATATTTTCGTCAATATTTATATACGGGTCGCTTTCGACATATCTAACGCCGAAGCCACCGCCGAGATTAAGCACCTTTGCGGTATAGCCGAGAGTCTTTTTGATATAAGCGATATATTCAATCATGATATCGGCGGCGTCGCAGAAAGGAACACAGTCAAAAACTTGAGACCCGATATGACAATGGTATCCCATAAGCTCGATATTAGCCTTTGAAAGGACGTAGGCGATATATTTTTCGGCTTGGCCAGTTTCGATAGGTGTACCGAACTTGCAATCGACCTTACCGGTAGAAATTTTTTCATTAGTATGAGGGTCGATACCGGGGGTTAAACGAAGTAAAACGCGCTGTTTAATTCCCTTTTCGGCGGCGTAGGAGTCGATTTTGTCAATTTCCTCGTAGCCGTCGGCAATGAAGTAGCCGATACCGTTATCAATAGCAAATTCGATATCGAAATCGGTTTTATTGTTGCCGTGGAAATAGGCGTTTTCAAGCGGAAATCCCGCGTTTTTAGCGGTATAAAGCTCGCCCGACGAAACGATATCAATAGACATTCCGGCGTCGGCAATTATTTTATAAATTCCCGTAAAGGAAAGCGCCTTACTGGCGTAAAGGGGCTTTGACTCGCCGCCGAAATAACGCTCCATAGCGCCGATATAGGTAGCGGCACGCTCTCTTATACGATTTTCATCGATAAGCATAAGCGGCGTACCGTATTTTTCGGCAAGGGCGACGGTATCCATACCGGCGAAGGTAAGATGTCCCTTTTCGTTTACGGTAATATTAGTATGCAACATTTTTTATCTCTCCCTTAAAAAAACATTGTGATTATAACAAATTGTGTGCCTCTTGTCAACCTTAGGAGAGATAGAGCAAGCCAGATTAGGGTCGAATTTTTATATCCCCCGTTGCGGGGTTGTCAAGTAACTTGCCGTTTTTATCAAATCGGGAGCCGTGACACGGGCAATCCCACGAATGTTCGGCCGAATTCCATTTTAACGCACAGCCAAGATGCGGACAACGGGGCGCCGTTGGCGTAAGCAAATTGCAAACCGCCGAAACGGCGTTACACGCAAGCTTTGGGCGTAGAATTGTACGCGAGGGTGAGAAAACCTCCGCGTATGCGTTTTTCTTTCCGCAAACGGCGTCGGTAAGCAACATCGCCGCCACCATTGACGAGGTCATTCCCCATTTATTAAAGCCCGTTGCGACATACATATCAGGAGTGTTTTTTGAATAGTTTCCTATATAAGGGACGCCGTCCAAGGTCATGCAGTCCTGGGTAGCCCAGCGGTATTTTATTTTAGCGGAGGGATAATATTTTAAGGCGAATTTTTCAAGCTCGGTCCAATTTCCGCCGTTTTTGCCCGTTCGGTGCGAGCCGCCGCCAAGTAATAGTAAATCGCCGTAATTTCTAAACGAAAGGCCCTTTTCGTTTTCGTCAACATACATACCGTCGACGGGCAACGCGTTTTCGAGAGCGATAACGTAAGAGCGCTCCTGATACATTTTTAAAAAATAGCTTCCGTGTTTATTATCAAAGGGAAAATGGGTTGCAACGATTATTATTTTTGCTTTTATTTTTGCGTTATCGCAAAGGGCGGTATTAGGAGCAAGCTCACGCACCCGCGTATTTTCGTATATCGTAAGGTCGGGGCATATAGCGGAAACAAATTTCAAAGGATTAAACTGCGCCTGGCGAGAAAAACTTATACCGCCCGACGTCGGCATAGGCAACGGCAAATCTTTTTTAAAATCGGCCTTTATGCCGATTGTCGAAAGCGCAGACAGCTCGGCTTCGATTTTTTTCGGATTATTTGAATAAACAACCGACGTCGCTTCGTTAAAATCGCAATCAATTTTACGACAAAGTTGCCTGTACCTTGAAATTGCCGTTTGGTTCGCGTTATAATACAAACGCGCGGCGTTGGCGCCAAACTCTTTTAAAAGCTTTGAATAAATAAAGCCGTGTTGAGATGTTATTTTGGCCGTAGTGTGCGCCGTAACCGAGCTGCATATTTTTCCGCTTTCAACCAAAACGGCGCTTATTCCTGCGTTTTTAAGCGAATATGCGCAAAGTATACCTGCCATTCCTCCGCCAATAATAAGAACGTCGGTTGTGACGTCTTTTTTAAGCGGTTTAAACGACGGCAGAGTTGCATTATCCTGCCAAACAGATTTCATAATTATCACCGTTACTATTTTGCCACGAAAGATGGACATTATAAGGAGTTTTACATGAAAAAGTCGACCAAAACATTTCTTAAAATATCGGGCGCCGGGGTTGTTTTGGCAACCTTTGCGTCGATTGTTGCATACAAAACGACAAAATCATTAGTTGCGGCGGCCATAGACCGCAACGAGCCAAAGCTTATACAAAAGGCGGAGAAAAAGTTTACCGGGTCAAGAGTTGGAGAAAAGTTTTTTGACGAAATTAACGACGCCGCCGAGCGACTTAGCAAAAAGGAAACCGAAACGGTTGAAATTACGTCAAGCGACGGCGTTACCCTTGTCGGTCACTGGTACCCCTGCGAAAACGCAAAGAGGGTTGTTCTTGCCATGCACGGGTGGCGTTCGTCGTGGACAAGAGATTTTGGGCTTTCGGCCGACTTTTGGCACGAAAACGGGTGCAGCGTGCTTTTCGCCGAGCAGCGAGGACAAAACAACAGCGGCGGCGAATATATCGGCTTTGGGTTATATGAACGCTACGATTGCATTGATTGGCTTAATTATTTAAGAGAAAATAAAAACACCGATTTGCCCGTTTATTTGGTTGGAATTTCGATGGGTGCGACAACCGTGCTTATGGCGGCGGGGCTAGATTTGCCCGACGAGGTACACGGCATAATCGCCGATTGCGGTTTTACCTCTCCGCACGATATTTGGAAACACACGGCCGAAAAAAGCTTTAAAATTCCGTATAATTTGCACGGTATTCTTGCGGGCGAAATGTTCAGAAAAAAGACAAACATGCGTCCCTCCGATTACTCGACGATTGAGGCTGTTAGCGTTTGCGCCGCGCCGATTTTAATCATTCACGGAAGCGAGGACAAGGTTGTTCCCGTTGAAATGACCTACAAAAACTACGTTGCATGCACCGCG
>JAFNUO010000104.1 GCA_017383985.1 Clostridia bacterium
ACAGGTGCAAAGGAGCTTATGTGCATTCGTGTACTCGGTGGATCTGGTAGAAGGTATGCCAATATTGGCGACGTCGTTGTAGCTTCCGTAAAGAAGGCTGCACCCGGCGGCACAGTTAAAAAAGGCGATGTCGTAAAAGCCGTTGTTGTAAGATCGGCTAAAGGCGTTCGCCGTGCAGACGGCACTTACATCAGATTTGATGAAAATGCTGCCGTTATCATTAAAGACGATAAAAACCCGAGAGGTACCCGTATTTTTGGACCGGTAGCTCGTGAGCTTCGTGAAAAGGATTACGTAAAAATTCTTTCACTCGCTCCCGAAGTACTCTAAGAGAGGAGAATTTTGATGAGCAAGATTAATATTAAAGTCGGCGATACTGTCAAAATTCTTACCGGCGGCGACAAGGACCGTAACCAGACCGGTAAAGTCCTTGAAGTAAGCCATTCTGAGGGTAAGGTTATTGTTGAAAAACACAATATCGTCACAAAACACGTTAAACCGCGCAAGGCCGGCGATCCTTCGGGCATCATCAAGGCTGAAAGCGCAATTTACGCCTGCAAGGTACAGCTTGTTTGCCCGAAGTGCAAAAAGCAGACCCGTGTAGGACACAAAACAGTTGATGGCAAAAAAGTTCGCGTATGTGCGAAGTGCAAAGCCGAATTTTAAGTTAGGAGGAACATGACATGGCAAGACTTAAGGAAAAATATACAGCCGAAGTTGCGCCTGCACTGATGAAGAAATTCAACTACAAGAGCGTCATGCAGATCCCGAAGCTTGATAAGGTAGTCATCAATGTAGGTTGCGGTGCTGAGGCACGCGAAAACACAAAAGTTCTTGACGCAATAAGCGGCGATTTAGCACAAATCACCGGTCAGAAGGCAATTATCTGTAACGCAAAGAAGTCAGTTGCTAACTTCAAGCTTCGTGAAGGTATGCCTATCGGCGTTAAGGTTACTCTCCGTGGAGAGAAGATGTGGGAGTTTGTAGACCGTCTGTTTTCAGCAGCTCTCCCGCGCGTAAGAGACTTCAAGGGTATCAACCCGAACTCTTTCGACGGTCGTGGAAACTACTCGATGGGCGTTAAGGAACAGCTTATCTTCCCGGAAATCGAGTATGATAAGATTGACAAGGTTCGTGGTATGGACATCAGCTTCATCACCACAGCAACCAAAGACGAAGAGGCCTTTGAGCTTTTGAGCTTACTTGGCGCTCCGTTTGCAAAGTAAGGAGGAGGGACTGTAATGGCAAAGACTGCTATGAAAATTAAGCAGGCAAGACCTGCTAAGTTCTCAACAAGAGAATACAACAGATGTAAGATTTGCGGCAGACCTCATGCTTACCTTCGCAAGTATGGAATTTGTCGTATCTGCTTCCGTGAGCTCGCATACAAGGGCGAGATTCCGGGCGTAAGAAAATCAAGCTGGTAAGGAGGTAAATGACATGCAGATTACTGATACAATCGCTGATATGCTTACAAGAATTCGCAACGCAAACTCAGCTAAACACGAGTCAGTTGACATTCCCGCATCCAACATGAAGAAGGCTATTGCTCAAATTCTTGTTGACGAAGGCTATGTTAAGGGCTTCACTGTAACAGAGGACGGCAAGCAGGGCATGATTCACATGACTCTCAAGTATGGTCCCAACAAGTCTCAGGTCATTACCGGCCTGCGCAGAGTATCTAAACCCGGATTAAGAATATACACAAACGTAGAGGATATGCCCAAGGTCATGCGTGGTCTCGGAATTGCTATTCTCTCCACCTCCAAGGGTGTAATGACAGACAAGCAGGCTCGTGCTAACAACGTTGGCGGCGAAGTACTCGCTTTCGTCTGGTAAGGAGGTGCCGAAATGTCACGTATAGGAAAAAATCCGATTACCATTCCTGCGGGAGTAGAGGTTAAGGTTGACGGCAACACAATTACCGTTAAGGGTGCAAAAGGTACATTAACCCAGGAAATCCGCAGCGAAATCACAGTAAAAGTAGAAGGCAGCGAAATCATTGTTACACGTTGCAACGATGAAAAGACTGCTCGTTCACTTCACGGTCTTACCCGCACACTTATTGCAAACATGGTAGAAGGCGTATCAAACGGCTATACCAAAACTCTTGAAGTAAACGGTATCGGTTACCGTGCTGCAAAGCAGGGCAAAGACCTCGTAATGAACCTCGGTTTCTCACATCAGGTAATCATGCCTGAAATCGAAGGTATCACAATCGACGTTCCGAATCCGAACCTCGTCGTAATTTCCGGCCCCGACAAGCAGGCAGTAGGCCAGTTTGCCGCAGAAGTCCGTGAAAAACGTCCGCCTGAACCCTATAAGGGCAAGGGTATTCGCTATCAGGGCGAATACATCAGACGTAAAGAGGGCAAGGCCGGTAAGGGCGGAAAGAAATAAAAGGAGTGAATTGAAATGGTTAAAAAGCCAAGTCGCAATAAGGCAAGACTTCACCGCCACGTACGTGTTCGCGGTAAGATTAACGGCACAGCAGAGTGCCCTCGCCTTGATGTTTTCCGCTCCAACGCAAATATTTACGCCCAAATCATCGATGATGTAAACGGTGTTACATTGGTTGCCGCTTCCTCGAACGAAAAAGATTTCGGATACGGTGGAAACAAAGAGGCAGCCTTCAAGGTTGGAGAATTGTTGGCAGAACGTGCCGCAGCAAAAGGTATTAAAGACGTAGTCTTTGACCGTGGCGGCTATATCTATCACGGCCGCGTCAAAGAGCTGGCCGAAGGTGCCCGCAAGGGCGGCCTCAATTTTTAAGAGGGAGGAATAACTTTGGCTACAAATTTTGACGCTTCAACAATGGAGCTTCAGGAGCGCATGGTCGCTCTTAACCGAGTATCCAAAACCGTAAAGGGCGGTCGTATTATGAAATTCACCGCACTCATGGTTGTCGGCGACGGCAACGGACATGTAGGCTTCGGTCTCGGTAAAGCCCGCGAAGTTCCCGATGCAATCCGCAAGGGAATCGAGGACGCAAAGAAGAACATGATTGAGGTTTCCCTTAAGGGAACAACTATTCCTCATGAAATTATGGGTGAGTTCGATGCAGGTCGCGTTCTCCTTAAACCGGCTGCTCCCGGTACCGGCGTTATCGCCGGCGGCGCTGTACGTGCCGTAATCGAGAGCGTAGGTATCAAGGACATCAGAACAAAGGCGCTTCGTTCAAACAACCCTTGTAACGTAGTTCGCGCTACAATTGACGGTCTTTCCAAGCTTCGCAACGTCGAAGAGGTTGCTGCTATCCGCGGCAAGTCCGTTAAGGAAATCTTAGGTTAAGGGGGATTGCAAAATGTCACCTAAAGCTAAGAAGGCCACAGGCCTTAAAGTAAAACTTGTAAAGAGCCTTATCGGTTCAAAGAAGGATCAGATTGCTACTGCTGAAGCACTCGGTCTGCACAAAATCGGCGACGAGAATGTTCAGCCTGACAACGCTCAGACACAGGGCAAAATCCGCAAAATCAGCCACCTCGTCGAGGTTACCGAAGCATAAATTAGGGAGGTGTCACACAAATGAAACTGCATGAACTTACAGCAGTTCCGGGCTCGACCTTTGAGCGCAAGCGTATTGGTCGCGGTCACGGTTCAGGACAGGGCAAAACAGCCGGTAAGGGACACAAGGGCCAGAAGGCTCGTTCCGGCGGCGGCGTTCGCCCCGGTTTCGAAGGCGGCCAGATGCCGCTCCAGAGACGTGTTCCTAAAAGAGGATTCACTAACATCTTTGCTAAGAAGATCGTTGCAATCAACGTATCTGATTTAGCAAGATTTGAAAATGGTGCCACAGTTGATACCGAGGCTTTAATCGCCAGCGGACTTATCAAGAAAGCATACGACGGCGTAAAGATTCTCGGCAACGGCGAATTAAGTGTTAAGCTCACCGTCAAAGCCGCAGCTTTTTCGGAGACTGCTAAGAATAAAATCGAAGCAGCAGGCGGAAAGGCTGAGGTGGTATAAATGTTTCAGATTCTCAGAAACTCGTGGAGAGTTCCCGAAATCCGCAAAAAAATACTTTATACCCTGCTTATCATCGTAATTTTCCGTGTTGGTTCCATCATTCCCGTTCCGTTCATCAACGTTGAAACTCTTCGAGCTTCAATGCAGAACCTTACGGCTCAGTCCGGATTCGGCGAATTCATGAACTACATGAACATTTTAACCGGTGGCGGACTTGAATACGGAGCAATCTTCGCAATGTCGGTTACCCCGTACATCAACTCTTCCATCATTATGCAGCTTCTTAGCGTAGCTATTCCTTACCTCGAAAGAATTTCTAAAGAGGGCGAGGAAGGACGCAAGAAGATTGCAAAAATCACAAGATTTGTTACTGTTGCACTTGGACTTATTCAGGGTACAGCGTTCTACATTTACCTTAGTAAGAGTAATTTCCTCAATGTGGGCGCAAACCCCAACCTTGCAACAACAATCTTCTCCGCAGTAGTAATCGTACTCTGCTTTACCGCCGGTTCAGCCATCATGATGTGGCTCGGCGAGCGTATTGACGAAAAGGGTATCGGTAACGGTATCTCGATTCTCCTCTTTGCCGGTATCATTTCCCGCGCAAAGTCAGCGGTTCAAGTTCTTATCAACTTCATCACAACCGGTGAATATTTCACATTTGCCGCAACCATTATCGTATTCTGCATAATGATTGTATTTGTAATATTTATGACCGGCGCTGAGCGTAGAATCCCCGTTCAGTACGCAAAACGTGTAGTAGGACGCAAGATGTACGGCGGCCAGAGCTCACATATTCCGATTAAGGTTAATATGTCCGGCGTAATGCCCATCATCTTCGCAAGCTCCTTCTTGTCTATTCCGACAATGATTCTTTCATTCATGGGAACAAGCCAAAAGACCGTTGAGTCCTTCTGGTATCAGTTCTTAAGACTGTTCAGCTATCAGGGAGCCTTCTACGCACTTCTTTATCTTGCAATGATTATCGGATTTGCATATTTCTATGTACAGATTCAGTATAATCCTGTTGAGATTACCAACAATCTTAAGAAAAACGGCGGTTCAGTTCCCGGTATTCGCTCTGGTAAGCCGACCATCGAATTCCTTAAGAGAATTTTGTCAAGAGTAACCTTGATTGGCGCATTGTTCCTTGGTGTTATTGCTGTATTACCTATCATAATCGGCTTATTCAACCCCAGCATGTCGTCCATCTCTCTCGGCGGTACATCAATCCTGATTGTCGTCGGCGTTGCCCTTGATACAGTTCAATCGCTTGAATCGCAGGTAATGATGCGTCATTACAAGGGCCTTTTTGACTAATAATCGGAGGAAGCTTATGAATTTAATTCTTTTAGGCGCCCCCGGTGCAGGAAAAGGCACCCAGGCCGAAGTTATTTGCGAAAAGCTTTCAATTCCCGCAATCTCCACCGGAAACATCATCCGTGAAGCCCTTAAAAACGGCACAGAGATGGGACTTAAAGCAAAAGCGTACATGGACGAAGGTAAACTCGTTCCTGATGATGTCGTAATCGGCATCATCAGAGAGCGTTTAAGTCAAGATGATTGCCAAAACGGCTTCATTCTTGACGGTTTCCCCCGCACAATTCCTCAGGCAGAGGCCCTTGACCAAATGGGTATCGTAATCGACCGCGTAATTTCAATCGAAGTACCGGACGATAAGATTGCCGCCCGTATGGCAGGACGCCGAGTATGCCCGAAGTGCGGAGCGTCTTACCACACTGAATATAAAAAACCGGCCAAGGAAGGCGTTTGTAACGCTTGCGGCGCCGAGCTTGTTCAGCGTAAAGACGACGCACCCGAAACGGTTCTTGAAAGACTTCATGTTTATCATGAACAGACTGAGCCGCTTAAGGGTTACTATGAAAAAGCCGGAAAGCTTCGCCTTGTAGAAGGCCAGGAAGAGGTTAAGGACACAACAGCCCTTACTCTTAAGGCTCTTGAGGACTAAGCTAACGGTAAGAAACGGTGGTTAAGCATGATAGTGCTCAAAACAGCTCGTGAACTTAATATCATGAGAGAAGCCGGCCGTATATCGGCGGGAGCACTCCGAGTTGCAGGAATGGCAGTAGAGCCGGGAGTAACAACCGGCGAGATTGATAAGCTTGCCTACGACTATATAATTAGCCAAGGCGCAAAGCCGAACTTTCTTCACTACCACGGCTATCCTGCAACTGCATGCATTTCCATAAATGACGAGGTAATTCACGGCATACCGTCAAAGAGCCGCGTTATAAGGGAAGGCGACATAGTCAGCATAGACCTTGGCGCGTGCTTTGAGGGATATAACGGCGATAATGCTGCCACATTTGCTTGCGGAGACGTATCCGACGAAGCAAAGCGGCTGATGGACGCAACACGAGAAAGCCTTTACGAAGGCATCCGTATGGCGATCCACGGCAACAGAATCGGCGATATATCAAACGCTATTCAGCAGTATGTCGAGACTCGTGGTTACTCGGTGGTCCGAGATTTCGTCGGCCATGGAGTAGGTGCGAGCCTACATGAAGCGCCCGAAGTACCGAATTTCGGAAAACCCGGTCGAGGCACCCGTCTCGTAGCGGGCATGACCCTCGCTATTGAACCGATGATAAATGTAGGCACGCCTAATGTTAAACAGCTATCCGACGGTTGGACGATAAAAACCGCCGACGGCAAGCTTTCCGCTCATTTCGAGCATAGCATAGCTATTACGCCGGAGGGGCCGGTCATATTGACCTTACCCGATTAATTCGGAGGAGAAATATGGATATAAAAAGGGGACAAATCGTATTTGTCACCGCAGGGAAAGAGAAAGGACGCTATATGGTAGTCCTTGAAAGCGACCAAACGACGGTAATGCTAATCGACGGAAGGAAACGGCCCTGCGACCGTCCGAAACGTAAAAACATTAAGCATGTGACGGCTACAAATAAAGTAGCGTCAGAGGAAGAAATAGCGGCAAACAGCAGAGTAAAGTCTTTACTACGCAACTTTACTGCTTGAATTTTAGGGAGGTATCCTATAGTGTCCAAACAGGATATGATAGAGATTGAAGGTACAGTAGTAGAAGCTCTTCCGAACGCAACGTTCAAGGTTGAGCTGCCTAACGGACATCAAATTTTGACCCATATTTCGGGAAAAATGCGAATCAATTTTATTCGCATTCTGCCCGGCGACAAGGTCACGGTTGAGATGTCACCCTATGACCTGACAAAGGGACGCATAACCTACCGTTCCAAGTCATAATAGGAAAAGCAAAGACAATATTTAGCCGTAAAATAATGCGGCACATAATTTAGGAGGTAATTAGAATGAAAGTTAGACCTTCTGTCAAAAAGATTTGCGAAAAGTGCAAGATAATTAGGCGCAAGGGAAGAATCATGGTAATCTGTGAAAATCCCAAGCACAAACAGCGTCAGGGTTAACCTGCGCTAGCCAAATTACGGAGGTGCATTAAACACATGGCACGAATTGCTGGTGTTGACCTGCCTAGAGAAAAGCGGGTCGAAATTGGATTAACCTATATTTACGGCATTGGCCGTAAAACTGCAAACGATATTCTTAGCGCAACCGGAGTAAACCCGGACACACGCGTTAAGGATCTTACCGAAGATGATGTAGCGAAGCTTCGTGATTACATCGAGAAGAATGTAGAGGTAGAGGGTGACCTCCGCCGTGCAATCGCTTTTGATATTAAGCGTCTCGTTGAAATCGGCTGCTACCGCGGTGTACGTCATCGCAAGGGCTTACCGGTACGTGGTCAGAGATCAAAGACCAACGCCCGTACAAGAAAAGGCCCGAAGAAGACCATCGCTAACAAGAAGAAGTAATATAGGAGGAAGATAGTTATGGCACAAGCTAAAAAAGCTACAACTACTCGCAGACGCCGCGAGAAGAAGAACATTGAAAAAGGCGCAGTCCATATTCAGTCGACCTTCAATAATACCATTGTTACGATTACCGACGTTCAGGGCAATACCATTTCATGGGCATCGTCTGGCGAGCTCGGCTTCCGTGGTTCAAGAAAGTCAACCCCGTTTGCTGCACAGTCAGTAGCGGAGACCGCAGCAAAAGCTGCAATGGACCATGGTCTTAAGAGCGTAGAAGTATTCGTAAAGGGACCCGGCGCAGGCCGTGAAGCCGCTATCCGCGCACTTCAGACCGTAGGCCTCGAAGTAACTCTTATTAAAGACGTTACTCCTATCCCGCACAATGGTTGCCGTCCGCCTAAGAGAAGACGCGTATAATTTTTGGAGGTGTAACTAAATGGCCAGATATACCGGTTCAGTATGCAAACTTTGTCGTCGTGAGGGAGAAAAGCTCTTCCTTAAGGGCGAAAGATGCTACTCTGATAAATGCTCTGTCAGCCGCAGAAACTATGTTCCCGGTCAGCATGGCAAGGGCAGAAAGAAGACCTCAGAATACGGTCTTCAGCTTCGCATGAAGCAAAAAGCAAGACGCTACTACGGCATCCTTGAAGGACAGTTCCGTCATTATTTTGAAATGGCAGAGCGCAAGCAGGGTGTAACAGGTGAAAACCTTCTCCGTATCCTTGAAAGCCGTCTTGATAACGTTGTTTACAGACTTGGTTGGGCATGCTCCAGAGCAGAAGCCAGACAGTTTGTTGTACACGGTCACTTCACCGTAAACGGCAAGAAGGTAGACATCCCGTCTTATCTTTTAAGAGCAGGCGAGACTGTTGCTATCTCTGCAAAGAGCAAGGACAGCGTAAAGATTCAGTCCGTTCTCGAATCTAATTCCGGCCGTCCTGTTCCGGCTTGGCTTGACCTCAATCGCGAAGCCCTGGAAGCAAAGGTTGTCAACCTTCCCGCAAGAGAAGAAATCGACACACCGGTTGAAGAGCAGCTTATCGTAGAATTCTACTCTAAGTAATCTGTTTCTTTTTAACGTATATGTTTTCAAACAATTATTAATTAGGAGGGTTTTGAATGATTGAGATTGAGAAGCCCAATATAACAGTAGAATGCCCCGAGGATTCCTCATACGGCAAATTTGTCGTAGAGCCGCTTGAAAGAGGCTATGGCCGTACACTCGGCAACAGCCTTCGCAGAGTTCTTCTTTCCTCGCTTCCGGGCGTAGCTGTTACATCCGTCAAAATTGACGGTGTGGTGCATGAATTTTCTACCGTTCCCGGCGTAAAAGAGGACGTAACAGAAATCGTACTCAACATCAAGGGAATCAACGCAAAGCTTCACTGCGACGGCGTAAAGACAGTTTACATTGACGCAGAAGGCCCTTGCGAGGTAACTGCCGGCTCTATCACAGCTGATGCAGACGTAGAAATTCTTAACCCCGATTTGCACATCGCAACTGTCGGTGCAGGCGGAAAGCTTAACATGGAACTCACAATGGATAAGGGTCGTGGCTATATTCCTGCTGAGCAGAATAAGCAGAGCCAGACCGTAATCGGTGTAATTCCCGTTGACTCTATTTATACCCCTGTTTTAAAGGTGAACTATACGGTTGAAAATACCCGAGTAGGTCAGTTTACCGATTTCGATAAGCTTATCTTCGAGGTATACACCGACGGAACCCTTACCGCAAAGGAAGCGGTTTCCCTCGGCGCCAAGGTGCTCACTGAACATCTCAACCTCTTTGTTGACCTTTCCGGTGACGCTTACGAAGGCGACATCATGGTAGAAAAGGACGACAAGGAAGGTTCCAAGATTCTTGAGATGACCATTGAGGAACTTGACCTTTCCGTACGTAGCTTTAACTGTTTGAAGCGCGCAGGTATAAATACTGTAAAGGATCTTACCGAAAAGACCGAAGACGAAATGATGAAGGTGCGCAACCTCGGACGCAAGTCCCTTGAAGAGGTTATCAACAAGCTCGAATCACTTGGTTACGGTCTCCGTGAAGAGGACGAATAATCGTACCTCTAGACTTCGTTTGGCTTAAAGGCCGACGATATTATGTTCAAGGAGTTGATTTTTGAGGCCAGGTACAAGAAAACTCGGAAGAACGAGCGACCACAGAAAGGCTATGCTTCGCGGCATGGTAACCTACTTGCTCGAGAACGGTCGTATTGAAACAACCGTTACCCGCGCAAAGGAAGTCCGTTCGATGACTGAGAAATATATAACTTTGGCTAAAGATAACAGCCTCCATTCAAAGCGTCAGGCTATGGCGTTTATTACAAAGGAATCTGTTGTCAAGAAGCTGTATGATGAGATTGCTCCCAACTATTCAGCTAAGAACGGCGGTTACACACGCATCATCAAAACCGGCCCGCGCCGTGGAGATGCTGCAGAAATGGCAATCATCGAATTAGTTTGATAATAGGCTGCGAAGTTTATCTTCGTCACCTAAAGGAACTCAAAGTTTCAGTAAAAAAAGCTATCCGATTTAAATCGGATAGCTTTTTTGTTGCTTTTTGGTCTATTTTTTCGCTTTTAAGGCGTGCTTTTGCTACTATTTATCAACCGAAAAATAAAAAATCCGCTTTTATAACCTGTTTTTTATGGAAATTACTAATTTTAGCCCGTTTGGTTATTATAATAACTGTAAGAGATGTTTATTGACAAATGAGACACGTTATGGTATTTTAACTAATAAGTGAATAGCAAATTTTGTTATGAAAAAGTAACGTTTATTAACTTACTCGAGTGTGGGTATTGCATGTCGGGCAAAGCTTCGCTACGAGGCTTTGCCCGATTTTTGTATAATTTAGGAGGAATAAAATGGAATTCACCTTTCAGTCATTTATAAACGGAATGACGTCTAATCCAATGTTTTTGGTTACCGTTTTATTGACGTTGGGGGTTATTTTTGTCAACGGTTGGACCGATGCGCCTAACGCAATCGCAACCTGCGTAACAACCCGCTGCCTAAGCGTTCGCAAATCTATTTTAATGAGCGCTATTTTTAACTTTTTGGGCGTTTTTATAATGACAATGATAAACTCGTCGGTTGCTTCTACAATAAGTAATATGGTCGATTTTGGCGACAACGCCCAAAACGCAACAATAGCCCTTTGCGCGGCGCTTTTTTCAATCGTTGTTTATAGCGTCGGCGCCTCTTATTTCGGCATACCGACAAGCGAAAGCCATAGTCTTATCGCCGGCATAACCGGCTCGGCTATCGCGGTTCAAGGCTTTAACGGTATTAACATGGGCGAATGGGCAAAGGTGCTTATCGGCCTTGTTTTAAGCCTTTGTCTCGGATTTTTCTCCGGTTACCTTATTTGTAAACTTGTAACCGTAATTTTTGCCCGCGCCGACCGCCGCCGTACCAACGGATTTTTCCGCGGAGCGCAAATTTTTGGCGCCGCCGCAATGAGCTTTATGCACGGAGCCCAGGACGGCCAAAAATTTATCGGCGTTCTTTTCCTCGGATTAACCCTTGTAAACGGCCAATCCGAAATGTCGGGCGAAATTCCCATTCCTATCTGGCTTATGATTCTTTGTAGCGTAATTATGGCCGTCGGAACCTCTGTCGGCGGAGAAAAGATTATAAAATCGGTCGGTATGGATATGGTAAAGCTCGAAAAGTATCAAGGCTTTGCCGCCGACCTTTCTGCGGCGTTTTGCCTTTTCCTTTCAAGTACGTTCGGCATCCCCGTTTCAACTACGCATACTAAAACAACCGCAATAATGGGCGTCGGCGCCGTTCGCCGCCTTTCGGCTATAAATTTCGGCGTAGTTAAAGAAATGATACTTACGTGGATTTTCACCTTCCCGGGTTGCGGCCTTATAAGCTTTTTAATGGCAAAGCTTTTTATGCTAATTTGGTAATAAAACGATATTAATAAATAAGTCAGGAGAGAAAAAACATGGCAAAGAAAAACGACGCTTACTATTTTAATAATTTCGCGGAGTGTGCAGAATGTTCTGTAAACGCTTCTAAGCTTCTCGGAAAGATTATGGAAAACTTTGACCAGTCAAAGCTTCAGGAATATATGAACGAAATGCACGAAATTGAGCATTCCGCCGACATGAAAAAGCACGAGCTTACCGAGGCTTTGGTAAAAGCGTTTATTACTCCTATTGAGCGCGAGGATATAGTAGAAGTAAGCCGTAATTTGGACGAGCTTACCGATAAAATAGAGGACGTTTTAATCCGCATTTACTGCAACCGCGTAACCGAAATCCGCGAGGATGCTAAGGAAATGGTTAAGATTGTAATCAAATCCTGCGACGAGGTTTTGGCGCTTATGCGCGAATTTGGCGATTTTAAACGCTCAAAGAAGCTCAAAGAGCACATTATCGCCATTAATTCGCTTGAAGAAGAGGCGGATAGCCTTTACGTTTCCTCTATGTATAAGCTTCACGGCGAAACCGACCCGATTGCGATTATCGCATGGAGAGATATTTATATGTTCCTCGAAAAATGCCTTGACACCTCGGAGCATATCGCCGATATTGTCGAAAGCGTAGTAATGAAAAACACATAATATAAAACGCCCGTAATTATGCGGGCGTTTTTTCGTATAATATAACTGTTGAAATTTTGACGTAATGGGTGTAATATAATACCGTGATTCCATCTTTAGGAGGATAACACATGGTTTTAACAATAGATATCGGAAATACGAATATAACCTTGGGCGTTTTCAAGGGCGAAACGCTTGTTTTTACGTCGCGACTCGCCACCGACACAAAGCGAACCGAGGACCAATACGCCTTCGAACTTCGAAACATTTTGGTTTTACACGAATGTTCCCGAAGTGAAATTGAAGGAACAATTATAAGCTCGGTTGTGCCTCATGTCGGAGCGCTTATGAGCCGCGCGGTGGAACTTCTTTTGGGCTATACGCCGATGATGTTGGGGCCGGGAGTTAAAACCGGACTTAATATTAAAATCGACAACCCGGCTCAGCTTGGCGCTGACCTTGCCGCCGGTGCAGTTGCCGCCGTTGCTAAATATCCGCTCCCGTGCATTATTTGCGACTTAGGTACCGCTACTACAATAAGCGTAGTTGACAAAAGCGGGGCGTTTCTTGGCGGAGCGATTGCCGCCGGACTTACAACAACGCTTGACGCCCTTGCCACAAAAACGGCCCAGTTACCATATATCGACATTGACGCGCCAAAATCGGTTATCGGCTCGAATACCATTGACTGTATGAAATCGGGGCTTGTCCTTGGCGCCGCAACAATGCTTGAAGGAATGGCGGAGCGTATTGAAAGGGAACTTGGCGAAAAAGCAACGTTAGTTGCAACGGGCGGACTTGCCGCAAAAGTAGTTGCCGAATGTGAACGAGAGGTTATAATTGATGACAATCTTTTACTTGACGGATTGCTCATTATTTATAATAAAAACAAAAAATAAGAATTGTATCCCGAAAGGGAACAGTATCGGAGGTTTTTGAAAATGGAAAAAGAAAAAATTGACAAGCAAGAAGAAAAATCGTTGAAGAAAAAGTACAAGAAGGATGGAACCAAGGTTGAAATCAAGGTTTCCCGCAAGGAAAAAACCTTCCGTATGTGCCTGCTTGCGCTTCTTATCGCAATCATGTTGGTGATGAACTTCACCCCGATAGGATATATTTCTACCGGATTTTTCTCTATAACTCTTATGACAATACCGGTTGTTGTCGGAGCTATTTCGCTTGGCCCCGTCGCAGGAATGATTTTAGGCGCGGTTTTTGGATTAACCAGCTTTTTGCAATGCTTTGGTATCGGATATGTAATCGACCCGTCGGCGGCGTTGTTGTTTTCAACAAACCCGTTTTTCGCGTTTGTTACCTGCTTTTTGCCAAGAATATTGATGGGTCTCGGCGTAGCTTTGATTTTCAAAGCGGTTATGAAAATAGATAAAATCAAAGCATCAGCTTATCCTATATCCGCCGCTTCGGGAACGATTTTAAACACCGCTTTGTTCATGACTTGTTACATAGCGCTTTATAAAAATACTGTTTTGGCGGGAGCAAGCGTGTTTAAAATTCTTATTTCAATTTTAACCCTTAATTTTTTAATCGAATTTTGTGTATCGCTTGTTCTTGGCGCCGCAATTGCACTCGCTTTTAATAAAGCGTTAAAAATGGTTGCAAGAAAATAATAAAAATCCCGTACTTGTTAGTACGGGATTTTTTATAAGCTGTAAACAAACTTTGCAAATCCACCGTCGGCGGATTTTTCGGCTATTTTGTCGGCGTGCTCCTTAACGTGCATTGGTGCGTTACCCATTGCTACGCCGATATCGGCCATTTTTATAAGCGAAATGTCGTTTTCAAAGTCGCCCATGCCGATAACCGTATGTATTTCTATGCCGAGCGTATCTTTTATAATTTCTTTAACGCGGCTTATACAATCACCCTTACCGCCGGTTTTTGTAAAAAATTCAAGTCCGGTGTACCATGCGCGAACAACGGTGTATCTGTCGCCGTATTTGTCGGTAAGGTATTTTTGAAGCTCAAGCGTTTTGTCCTCGTCTTCGTTTTTAAATTCCATAACGAATTTACTAACCTCGCGGCCGTTTAGCGCCGCCCTGACGTCGTTAACGGAGGTTTTGTCAATGTCGAACCATAACGATTCTTCTTCGAGCTCAATTCTAAAACGAAGGGCATGTTGGGAGTGCTCAAATGCGTCGAACAAAACGTCGTAATCGTCAACGGTCAAAAAATTCTTGTAAATAACCTTGTCGTCCGTAATATCGTAAAGCATTGTGCCGTTACTGATAATAGAGGGGACGTGAGGTTTAATAATGCCCGCGTATTTTTCGGCTACAAAGTCGTGGCGTCGACCGGTAGCAACGGTAAAAATACCGCCGTTATCCTGAAAATACTTAATGGCCTCGATATTTACTTGCAACAATTCGCCCCATTCGGCAACCGTACCGTCGTGGTCGGAGCAAATCAAATAACCGTCAAATTTCATATCAATCACCTAAATAAAAATCCGAATAATAAAAAATTCCCCGATAAAATATCAGGGAATTTAGTTGTTCTCGTATCAGACGGCACGCTCAACCTTACCGGAACGAAGGCAGCGGGTGCAGGCATAAACTCTGCAAGGTGTACCGTTGACGATAGCCTTAACACGTTTAACGTTGGGCTTCCATGTTCTGTTTGAACGTCTGTGAGAGTGGGAAACCTTGATACCGAACTGAATTTG
>JAFNUO010000105.1 GCA_017383985.1 Clostridia bacterium
GAAATAGTAAACGCCTTGCTTTTGGAAAAACAAACAAGTATAATAGGATTAAAAGTTGACGTACGGCTTAATTTTTGGAGATTTTTTAGGCGGCCAACGGCGATTTGTACAGCGGCGGTTTGTTTCATATTGCTTTTCCGTCCAAAGAAAAGGCTTGAAATTTCGGTTAAAAATTTTAAATTATCCTTGTTCCCCTTTAAGCGAGCCGTTTCCTTAATTTTATCAATAGTTATTTCTTTATCGCTCGTAATTACCGGAGCCAACCGGCTTAAGGCTTTCGATTACATAACCTATCAGCTCACCCCTTCGTTATTTATAGAAAACGAGTATGTCGACGCCAAAGAAGTAAGCATTGAATTCCCCGAAAACAAGCGAAATCTTATTTATATATTCATGGAATCAATGGAAGCCTCGTTTTTTTCAAAGGAGCTCGGCGGCGGGCTTGACCATAACACAATCCCCGAGCTATATTCCTTAGCAAAAAACAACATAAACTTCTCCGAAAGCGAGGAGGTTGGCGGTTTCTATGTCGTTCCGGGCGCAACATGGACAATGGGCGCCTTACTTGCCGAAACCGCGGGATTGCCTCTTAAGGTACCCGCGAATACCGGAAACGATATGGGTTACCGTAAAAACTTTTTTCCAAGCATTACCATCTTAACCGACATTTTAAAGAAAAACGGATATAACCAAAGCTTTATGTGCGGCTCATCCATTAGTTTCGGGGAAAGGAGACCGGCTCGGCTTAGGCATTAATCTTTTTTCTGTAAAGGAAACGCTTGCGGAAAAATACGGGATAAAAGAAATGGCCTCCGAGTTAAAGAAAAGGTCAAAGATGTATGACGACGAATTGTTGAGAATTTACGACGATAATTAACGGCGAATTTTTGAAAAAAGCGGGGTTCATTTTTTATATATCCCCTTGAAATTTATAATAGCATATGCTAAAATACCTACGTTAAAAATTACAGTAGGTTTTTAGGGAGGTTTACCCCCCTATCCTACGGTCTATTCGCCATCTTTTTATAAGAAAGGGAAATACAAAATGAAAACTCTTTACACCGGCAAAACCAAGGACGTTATGTTAGACGAAGAAACCAACGTAGTAAGCCTGTTTTTTAAAGACAGCGCTACCGGCGAAAACGGCGTATTCGACCCCGGCTCCAACACCGTTGGCGGCTCGGTAGAGGGCAAGGGCAAAATCGGCCTTGCTATCTCTAAGTACTTCTTTGAAGTTATGGAGAAAAACGGTATCCCGACCCACTACATCAACGCCGATATCGACAAGGGTCTTATGCAGGTTCGTAACCTCACGGTTCCCAAGCTTGAGTTCGTTCTTCGTTATTTCACCGCGGGCAGCATGTGCCGCCGCTTTACCCTTGAAGAGGGTATCCCCTTTGACCCCGTTTATACCGAAGTTACTCTTAAAGACGATATCCAGGGCGACCCGCTTATCAGCGAGCGCATTTGTATCATGAAGGGTCTTCTTAAAGAAGGTCAGTATGACGAGGCTCTTAACATCCTTGAGCGCGTTGGCGAAGTTCTTAAAAAAGAGCTTGCTCCCCTCGGTCTTACCCTTATCGACTTTAAAATCGAAATCGGTTACGACGAAAACGGCAAAATGTACGTTGCTGACGAAATTACACCCGACATCTGGCGCGTTTGGGACGAAAACGGAAACATTCCGAACCAAATCGACTGCGCAAAAATGTTGCTTGCAAAAATGGGACTTTAATTTTAAGCCTTATGTCCCCGAGCAAATGGTTTTATCGTTAAAATAACGAAACCGTCTTATTTTATAACAACCGAAAACGCCTTTCGCATTAATTTGCGAAGGGCGTTTTTTATTTTCCCGCCGAAAAAATTTCGGCAACAAAAACGGCAAGGGCGAAAACGGGCGGATTTTTGTATTTGTTATCTTTGTTTTTTATAACGGTTTTGAAACTTTTAATATAAAATGCCGAATTTGATAAGAGGTATTGAAATTTGACTTTTTATGTTTTAAAATGAGCATAATGGGCGAGTTTGGGAAATTTTTAAAACGGCCTAAAACAAGGGGCCGAAAAACGCCCGTTTTAAAAATAGATTTTTATATATAGATTGATAGTTACATTTTTAAAAAGTTTGAAAAAAACGAAGGTGATTTAATGGACATTTTCAACGTTCTCGAAATGTTTGGCGGCCTTTGCCTCTTTCTCTTTGGTATGAGCGTAATGGGCGACGGCCTCGAAAGACGCGCCGGAAACAGTCTTAGAACCCTGCTTAGTAAAATTACTACAAACAAATTCGCCGGGTTTTTAACCGGCCTCGGCGTTACCTGTATTATCCAAAGTTCGTCGGCTACTACCGTTATGGTAGTTGGTTTCGTTAACTCCTCGCTTATGACCCTTAAGCAGGCGATTAACGTTATTATCGGCGCAAACATCGGTACTACAATTACCAGTTGGATTCTTTCGCTTAGCGGAATTTCGGGCGAAAGCTTCTTTATCAAAATGTTACAGCCTACCTCCTTCACCCCCGTTTTGGCGGTAATAGGTATCATCTATTACATGTTCTGCAAAAAGCAGAAAAAGAAGGACACCGGCGTTATTCTTCTTGGCTTTGCAACCCTCATGTTCGGTATGGAAATAATGAGCGGCGCCTTTGACGGACTTAGGGATAATGAGGCGTTCCAGCAGCTCTTTATTATGTTTAAAAACCCGCTTCTCGGCCTTCTTGTCGGCGCGGTTCTTACCGCAATTATCCAGTCAAGCTCGGCCGCCGTAGGTATTTTACAGGCTATCGTTCTTGGCGGAAGCCTTGTTCCCATCGGAGCGGCAATTCCCATCGTTATGGGTACCGCAATCGGCACCTGCGTTACCGCTATGCTTTCCTGCATAGGCACAAAGAAAGAGGCAAAGCGTGCCGCTCTTGCTCACCTTTTCTTTAACGTTATCGGTTCGGGCTTTTGGCTTATCATATACTGGATAGTTGATATTATCTTCTCCCCCGCAATTCTTGACCGTCCCGCGACAATCGTTGATGTTGCTATTATCAACACGGTTATAAAAATCGCAAGCACGGTTATCCTCTTCCCCTTCTCGGCATGGCTCGAAAAGCTTGTTTGCAAGGTTATCCCCGATTCCGAAACCGACGACAAAAAAATTCAGCTCGACGAGCTTTTGCTTGCCACTCCGCCGCTTGCTCTTGAACAATGTCATTCGGTTGCTTGCGACATGGCTCAATATGCGTTCAGAGCGCTTAAAAACAGTCTTGCCTCCCTCTCCGACTATTCGCCCGAAACGGCAAAGAGTATTCTTGACGACGAGGACAAGTCCGACCGCTACGAAGAAGCGCTTAACTCCTATCTTATCAAATTAAGCGCAAAGAAAATGAACGAAAAAGACGGCGAAGAAGCGACAAAGCTTCTTAGAACGGTTGGCGACCTTGAAAGAATTTCCGACCACGCGGTAAACATTCTTGAAGCGGTTGAGGAGCTTCGCGAAAAGAACCTTTCCCTTACCGACGAGGCTCTTAACGACTTTTCAATCCTTTCGGCGGCCGTTACCGAAATTCTTGACCTTTCGTACACCTCGTTTTCCAAAAACGACCTTTCCGCCGCTCTTTCCATCGAGCCGCTTGAAGAGGTTATCGACAACCTTAAGGAGCAAATGCGTACCCGTCATATCCTCCGTATGCAGCAGGGCAACTGTAACGTTGAGGCGGGCTTTGCTTGGTCCGACCTTCTTACCGACATCGAAAGAACCTCCGACCACTGCTCGAACATGGGTAAATCAATTATTTATACAAAGCATAATCGCATTCACGAAAAGGACGCAATTAAAGCCGCCGAAAAGAATAGCGACGAATTTATGGTAAAATTTAAGGCGTATGGCGAAAAATACGCATTAGCCGATTAATAAAAAAAGTCAGCAACAATCGACCGTTTTGGTTGTTGCTGACTTATTTTTTTCGAAAAGACGGATTAAAAAATTTTTTTGATAAGGGATTTTTTTAAAATAAGAGGTGAAAATAGTTTAAAAATATTGAAATGAAAAATCTTGTATGATATAATAACACAGTTAAAAATCCAATATAAAGGAACTGACTAACTATGGAAACCAGTAACAGAAGAGTAGGTACTGTTTCTCGCGGTATCCGTTGCCCCATTATCCGTGAGGGCGACAATCTCGCAAAAATTGTTACCGACAGCGTTATTGAAGCAGCAAAAAGTGACGGCTTTGAGCTTCGTGACCGCGACGTTATTTCCGTAACCGAGTCAATTGTTGCCCGCGCTCAGGGTAACTACGCTTCGGTTAAGGATATTGCGGCCGACGTTCGCAAAAAGCTTGGTGGCGAAACTATCGGCGTTATTTTCCCCATTCTTTCCCGTAACCGCTTTGCAATTTGCCTTCGCGGTATTGCTATGGGAGCTAAAAAGGTTGTGCTTATGCTCTCCTACCCCTCCGACGAGGTTGGAAACGAGCTTGTAAGCCTCGACAAGCTTGACGAGGCGGGCGTAAACCCCTATTCCGACGTACTCTCGCTTGAGCGTTACCGCGAGCTTTTCGGCAAAAACGTTCACGAGTTTACCGGCGTTGACTATGTCGAATATTACGGCGACCTTATCCGTGAATCGGGCGCCGAGGTTGAAATTGTTTTTGCTAACCAGGCAAAGGCTATCCTCGATTACACCGACTGCGTCCTCACCTGCGACATTCATACAAGAGCAAGAACAAAGCGTATCTTAAAAGCCGCAGGAGCTAAAATCGTTTGCGGACTTGACGACATTCTTACCGAGTCGGTTAACGGAAGCGGTTATAACGAAAACTACGGCTTGCTCGGCTCCAACAAATCGACCGAAGAAACCATTAAGCTTTTCCCCCACAACTGCCAGCCGCTTGTTCTTGATATCCAGAAACAGATTTTCGACGCAACCGGCAAGCACGTTGAGGTTATGGTTTACGGCGACGGCGCTTTCAAGGACCCGAAGGGCAAAATTTGGGAGCTTGCCGACCCGGTTGTTTCCCCCGCGTTTACTGGCGGACTTGTAGGAACTCCGAACGAGTTAAAGCTTAAGTACCTTGCCGACAACGACTTTAAGGATTTATCGGGCGAAGAGCTTAAAAAAGCCATCTCCGACAGCATCCGCGCAAAGCAGGACAACCTTGTAGGAAACATGGCATCTCAGGGAACCACCCCGCGTCAGCTTACCGACCTTATCGGTTCGCTTAGCGACCTTACCAGCGGTTCGGGCGACAAAGGTACCCCCATCGTTCTTATCCAGGGCTATTTCGACAACTACACCGACTGATAAACTAACCCCGATTCATAAAATTAAACGCTCTCCTATATGGAGAGCGTTTTTTGTTAAGTAAAAACACTATACGGCTATTATTCGGCGAACATTTCGGTCGATAAATAGCGGTCCCCCGTATCGGGCAAAAGGACAACTATCGTTTTGCCCTCGTTTTCGGGGCGTTTTGCAACCTCGACGGCCGCTTTTACCGCCGCACCCGACGAAATTCCAACCAAAATACCCTCGGTTTTACCGATAAGGCGACCCATTTCAAAGGCGTCGTCGTTTTCGACCGTTACAACCTCGTCGTAAACCTCGGTATCGAGCACTTCGGGGATAAATCCGGCGCCGATACCCTGAATTTTATGGGCGCCGCCGACGCCCTTTGTCAAAAACGGCGAGCTTGCCGGCTCCATAGCGACAATTTTTACGTTAGGATTTTTTTCTTTAAGATATTTTCCGACGCCGGTAATGGTGCCGCCCGTACCTACTCCCGCAACAAAAATGTCAACCTCTCCGTCGGTGTCGGCGTAAATTTCGGGGCCGGTTGTGTCGTAATGGGCCTTTGGGTTGGCGGGGTTTACGAATTGGCCGGCGATAAAGCTGTTGGGAATTTCACGCGAAAGCTCCTCCGCCTTTTCGATGGCGCCCGTCATTCCCTTTTTGCCGTCGGACAGTACAAGCTCGGCGCCGTAGGCTTTCATAATTTGGCGGCGTTCAACCGACATTGTGTCGGGCATAACGATTATAAGGCGGTAACCTCTTGCCGCCGCAACCGAGGCAAGCCCGATACCCGTGTTGCCCGAGGTCGGCTCGATTATAACCGAGTCTTTAGTGAGTTTTCCCGATTTTTCGGCGTCGTTAATCATGGCGAGTCCAACCCTGTCCTTGACCGAGCCGGCGGGGTTAAAAAGCTCCACCTTCGCAAGCAGCCTCGCCTTTAAACCAAAGCGCTTTTCAATATTTTTAAGCTCCAACAGGGGCGTTTTTCCGATAAGCATATCGGCAGATGTATAAATTTTTGACATAAAAACCGTCTCCCGATTGTTTTAATATAACCTTATTATAATATATATTTTTATTTATGTAAATAATTTTGTTTTCGGTTGTTTTTAGCTATAAAATCTGTTATCATTTATAAAAATAGTGTTTTCTTGAAGGTGATTAAAATGTCAACCGTAACCCTTAAGCCCGACGGACTTTATATCGACGACAAGCGCTTTGATATGCTTTCGGGCGATATCCATTATTTTAGAATTTATCCCGGCGGACTTAGACGCCGTTTAGAGTATGCTAAGGCTTTCGGTCTTAACACAATTCAAACCTATTGTCCGTGGAATTTGCACGAGCCGAAAAAAGGCGAATTTAATTTTTCGGGTATGCTCGATTTAAAGGGATTTTTGGAGCTTGCCGACGAAATGGGCTTTAAGGTTTTGTTACGCCCGTCGCCTTACATATGCAGCGAATGGGATTTCGGCGGCTTGCCCGCATGGCTTCAGCACGAGGAAATGGTTGTGCGTTCCTCCGACGAGCGTTATTTTACCCATGCGCGCGATTATACAAAGCGCATTTGTAAAGAGTTTGTGCCCTATCTTGCGACCAACGGCGGCCCCATTATCGCCGTTGCGGTTGAAAACGAATACGGCGGATACGGTTACGACAAAAAATATATGAACGATTTGGCCGACGTTTTGCGCGAATGCGGCGTTGACGTGCCCCTTTATACCACCGACGGATATTTTTGCGACATGTTTGAGCGGGGTTGTATCGACGGCGGCTGGGTAGGCGCAAATTATCGCAACGAAAGCTCGATTGCCATAAACGCGCTTCGCAAATTTCAACCCGACAAGCCTGCTTTTGTTGGCGAATTTTGGTCGGGCCGAGCCGTTCACTGGTGCGAGAATTTTAAGCGCCGCGACATAAACGAGGTTGCCGCCGGGTTTAAAGAAGGCCTTGAGGAAGGCGCTTACATGAACTTTTACATGTTCGCGGGAGGCACAAATTTCGGTTTCATGAACGGCGCAAACTTTGGCGTCACATTTAACGCCCCCGAAGGCACCCCCACCCGCTATATCCCCATGCTTACGGCGTATAACTGCGACCCGCTTTTAAACGAGGAGGGACTCCCTACGCCGAAATATTTCGCTTGTCGAAAGGCGCTTTACGAATTTTTGGGCAAAGACGAGCCGCCTATGCCCGAAATTGATTATAAGTCGCAGGAGGTTGCGCCCATTTCGCTTAAAAAACGGGTTTCCCTTTGGGACGCCGCCGATTACGGCGCCGCCGTTAAAAGCAAGCTCCCCCTTAACATGGACGAAATGCACCAGGATTACGGTTACTGCCTTTACAAATCCGTGCTTACGGGCGACGGAAAGGAAAAGGTGCTCGATTTGCCCGAGCTTCGCGACCGCGCCGACATTTACCTTGACCGAAAATTTGTCGCTACCGTTATGCGTGAACGCGACCACCAACCGATTGCGCTTAACTTAGAAAAGGGCAAGGAACACGTCCTCGAATTGCTTGTTGAAAACATGGGACGTATTAATTTTGGCGAAAAAATAGTTGAGAAAAAGGGACTTGTTACTCCGCCGACGCTTGACGGCGAGGTTATTGAAAATTGGGAATGTCTTTCGTTGCCGATGACCGAGATTTCCTCCCTCGAATACAAGGACGCCGCCGACCAAACGGGCCCGATTTTTGCCCGCGGACAGTTTACGGCGGAGCCCAACTCCGATACCTTCCTTGATATGCGCGATTTTGGCAAGGGAATCGCCTTTGTCAACGGCTTTAACCTCGGCAGATATTGGTCGCTTGGTCCCCAGTACACCTTATACGTACCCGGCGAACTGATTAAAGAAAGCAACACCGTTGAGGTGTTTGAACAGTACGCTATCCCCGCCGACGGCAAGCTTAAAACCTCCAACTGTTCCATTTATAACGAAGAATAAAAAATTAAAACCGCACCGAAATTAATCGGCGCGGTTTTTTTATTTATTCGGTTTTAAAATCCTTTAACGCTTCGGTATAGGGTTTTTCGGTGTCAACAAATAAAATTCCGTGGGCCGGGTGTTGCTCGCTTTCGGGCGGCGGCGTCATGTAATCGCCGAAAACCATCGAAAGATATTCTTTATACCCGATTGGCACCGAAACCTGTATCCCCTCAAAATTAAGCTTAACCGTTGAGCCAAACCATTCTATCGGATATTCGTTGCTCATATATTTTATTCCCGAACAAAGCTCGGTCAAATACACACTTTGCTTTACGCGGTAAGCGCACATCTTTGCTTGGTACTTTTTCCAAAGCTTAATTTTCTTTTCGCGCGATTTTTTAAGGAAAACAGAGGCCGCTATGCGGCTTAATTTTCCGTGATTTTGGGGCAGCATGTCAAGAATATAAAGCGAGTAAAGTATGGCGTGGCGCTTTTGACGGCGGCGCTTAAACCTCGATAGCGGACAACCGTCAAGCGGAATAATATCCATCGTTATCCCCTGGGGTATCGGTAAATCCTTTGTAAGCTCACGCACGCAGGTAGTCTCGGTATCGCAAAGGGTCATAAACTGACTTCTTGTGTAAACGTTTTCGGTTGTACGGAGAAGCTTAAACCGACCGGATGAATCCCACATTTGCCAAAGTCGTTCGTAATCGGAGCGGGGCATAAAAACGTCGATATCGTCGTCCCACGGCAAAAAGCCGCCGCTTCTTACCGCGCCGATAAGACAGCCGCCGATAAGGTAATAGGTTAAAAAATTATCGTCGCAAAACTTGATAAACTCCTTTAAGGTTTCGAGCGATTTTAACTGTAACTCGCGGAGCTGTTTTTCGTCCATATCGGCACCTTCTTTTCCCGCTTTTTTATATAATCTTATCATACCAAAATAAAATGTCAACACATATTTGCTTTTTGGAATTTACAAGCAGTTGTGCGCGGTTATCTCAACCGTATTTTAGCCTATTTTTTTAAAAGAAAGGCCAAAAACCAAGTGTAAAAAATTAACACAGAAAAGAGGACGAAAAAACCGTAAAATAATGATAAATTATCCTTAATTTTTGTTACAAAAAAATGATATTTTTGGGTTAAAATTTACTGCACGTTAACATAAATAATTGTTGAAAACTCTGTTGAAAATGTGAAAAAGTATTGATATACCACTGTTTTTTAACGCTTTTACGCGCTAAAACGGTCAAAAATAATGCATATTATGTCAACAAACCTCTTTTTTTCGATAAAACCAAATTTAATCAACGTTTTGTTCAAATATAAAATTATAATTTTAAAAAATGCGATTTTTGTGTTGCAATCCGAGGCGAAAAATTGCATAATAATTATGTATATATTTTTTCATTAGGGAGGCGGCGTTTTTTATGGCAAAAACGGTCTTTGTAACCGGCGGAAGTAAGGGTATCGGCAAAGCCATTTGCGAGCGTTTTTATAACGCGGGATATACCGTTGCTTTTTGTTATTCAACCGACGATGACGCCGCAAAAAAATTGGTTTCCCTTTACCCCGATATGCTTTGCTATAAGGCCGACGTTTCGGTAAAAAGTGAGGTTGACGCCGCCGTTTCCGCCGTAATCGAAAAAACGGGCGGAATTGACCTTTTGGTTAACAACGCGGGGGTCGGATTAATAAAGCTTTTCACCGACACAAGCGAAATTGAATGGCAACGGATTTTATCGGTTAACCTTACGGGCGTTTTCAACTGTACAACCAGCGTTTTGCCCGACATGATACGCCGCCACGAGGGACACATTATTAATATAAGCTCCATGTGGGGAGAAGTAGGCGCTTCGTGCGAGGTTGCCTATTCGGCGGCCAAAGCGGGCGTTATCGGCCTGACAAAGGCGCTTGCAAAAGAGGTTGGCCCGTCAGGAATTTGCGTTAACTGCGTAACGCCGGGGGTTATAGACACCGAAATGAACGCGGGGCTTAGCCGCGAGGATTTAGAGGAGCTTGCCGGCCAAACGCCGCTTTGCACAATCGGCGACCCCGACGACGTTGCAAAAACGGTACAATTTTTAGCGGAAAGCCGTTTCATAACCGGCCAGGTTATAGGCGTAAACGGCGGACTTGTTATATAAAAACATTTAAGAAAGCGGGCGGAAATATTGGATTTTTTCAAGCGCTGTTGGGTCGAAATTGACCTTGATAAAATTGAAAACAACTACCGCATTATAAGGGGCCTTTTAGGCGACAAAAAGATGATTTCGGTCGTAAAGGCCGACGCCTATGGCCACGGGGTTGAGTTTGTTGCAAGAAAGCTTAGCGACATGGGCACCGATATGTTCGCGGTATCGAACATGGAAGAGGCGCATCAGCTTTGGCGCGGCGACGTTGACAAACCGATACTTATTTTGGGCTATACGCCGCCCGAATACGCCGAAAAGCTAAGCGAGCTTAAAATACGCCAGGCGGTTTTTTCGGCCGATTACGCAAAGGCGCTTAGTGACGCCGCCGTCAAATGCGGCAAAGAGGTACATATTCACATTAAGCTTGACACGGGAATGCACCGTATCGGCTTTGACGCGTACACCGACGAGGGAATTGACGAGGCTATCGCGGCGTGCAGCCTGCCCAACCTTATACCCGAGGGCGTGTTTACCCATTTTGCGTCGGCCGACCGCGACGGCGACCCCGACAGCAGCTATACCGTAGCCCAGTATAATCGCTTTTTAGCCGCCGTTGACAAAATTGAAAAAAACGGCGTAAAATTCGACATTAAGCATTGTTGCAACTCGGCGGCCATATTTACCCATAAGGAAATGCACCTTGACGGGGCAAGACCGGGCATAATTTTATACGGACTTATGCCCTCCGATTATCTCGAAAATCCCGGATTTATGGCGGCGATGGAGTTTAAAAGCGTAGTTTCTATGGTAAAAAGCCTTAAAAAAGGCATGGACATAAGCTATGGCCGTACCTTTACGGCCGACAAAGACATGACGGTGGCCACCGTTTCGGTAGGTTACGCCGACGGATTCCAGCGAGCCTTGGCAAAAGACGGTTACGTTCTTATAAAAGGCAAGCGAGCCAAAATTATCGGCCGAGTTTGCATGGACCAGATGATAATTGACGTTAGCGATATCGACGGCGTTTCGGTCGGCGACACGGTTACCCTTTTCGGCCGCGACGGCGACGAGCAAATTACCGTAGACGACCTTGCAAAAAAGCTTGGCACGATAAACTACGAGCTTGTTTGCATTATCGGAAAGCGCGTTACGCGAGTATTCAAAAGCGGCGGCGAGACGGTTGCCGTAAGAAGCTTAATCGGTTAATACCCCAAAAAGGAGTTATATAAATGAAGGTTACACGATATTTTGAGGATTTAAAAACGTTGCACGTTGGCACCGAAAAGCCCCGTGCTTACTATATCCCCTTTTCAACGGCAAAGGACATTTCGTCCAAAACCCGCGAAGAGTCGGATCGTTTTGGATTGCTTAACGGCGACTGGGATTTTCATTATTTTGAAAACATTGACCAGGTGCCCGAAAGCATTGTTGCCCCCGACCGCGCAATCGACAAGTCAAAGCTTGTTAAGGTTCCGTCGATGTGGCAATTTAACGGCTACGACAGCGTTCAGTACGTAAACGTACAGTATCCTTACGCTTGCGACCCGCCATATATTCCGAAAAACAACCCCGTTGGCGTATATTCCCGCGATTTTGCCTGCCCCGCCGAATGGGACGGCATGGAAAAATACCTCAATTTCGAGGGCGTTGACAGCTGTTTTTACCTTTACATAAACGGCCGTTTCGTCGGCTATTCCCAGGTTTCCCATTCCACCAGCGAATTTAACATTACCTCTTTCTTAAAGCCCGGCCATAACCGCGTTACCGTTATAAACCTTAAATGGTGCGAGGGAAGCTATTTTGAGGACCAGGACAAGTTCAGATATTCGGGAATTTTCCGCGACGTATATCTCCTTGCCCGTCCGAGAGGCCATATCCGCGATTACGAAATCCGCACCGACATCGCCTCCGACCATTCCGCCGCTACTATCACCTTTGATTTTGAGGCTCCGTCGCCGGATGATATCGTTGTAACCCTTTGCGACCCCGACGGCAAGGACATCGGCTCGGCAAAAACCGACAAAAACGGCCATTGCGAAATTATCGTTAAAAACCCGATTTTGTGGAACGCCGAAAGTCCCGAGCTTTACGGCGTGCTTATCGACGGTATGGGCGAATATATCGCCGAGACGGTAGCCATTTGCCGCAGCGAGATTATAGACGGCAC
>JAFNUO010000106.1 GCA_017383985.1 Clostridia bacterium
GATTGACTATTTGATAAAAAAGTGGTATCATATTTTTGTAATAATGTAGATTGGAAATGGTATGTAATTTTACTGTCCAACTAAGATAATTTAACACTTTTTAAATATTTTACATTGTTGTAATTTTATTGAAAATTTTTTAGATAAGGAGTGACCGGTCATATATAAGAAAAGCTCTCGCGGATGGATTAAACACGGCGACTTTATGTTGTTTGATATGATATCCCTTCTTTTATCTTTTGCCCTTGCTGTTTTTACTTATAATGTCATTAACGACTTAAAAATATACTCAATCTTCAATTCTGCTTGTTTTAGCATGGCTTTATTTATCGAAATAGCTAATATTGCGATTTTCTTTATTTTCGGTACGCTTAAAAATGTTTTAAAAAGAGGGTATACAAGAGAATTTATTTACACGTTTAGACACGTTTTAATTGTCGTTTTAATCGCTCTTTTGTATTCTTTTAATTTTAGCGAAATTGATAATTCGTTAAGAATATCGCTTTGCATTATGGCTCCGCTTTATTTGGTCATAACATATACAGTAAGAGCTATATGGAAAATTATTCTTAAACGTATAAGTGCCCGTTCCGCTAAACGCACCTTGCTTTTGGTAACAACAAGTGATATTGCATTTGAAGTTATAGAAAATATTAAAAACAACAATTTTGTTGGATTTAATATTATCGGTTTAGCAACTATTGATTGTGACATGGTTGGCCACGAAATAAACGGCGTAAAAATCGTCGCGAATAAAGAAACCGTTTCTGAATATGTCTGCAGAGGATGGGTTGACGAGGTTTTCGTCAACGTTCCGTATAAGTTCGATTTTCCGCACGAGCTTGTTAATGACTTTGTAATTACAGGCGTTACAGTTCACCTTAATATAGAAGACCTCTACGATACTTTAGGCGGAAAAAGACTTGTTGAAAAGGTCGGCAACTATAACGTACTTACAACAAGTATTAACTATGCAACGATTGGACAAGCCTTTTTAAAACGTGCGCTTGATATATGCGGCGGAATAGTAGGAGCTTTTTTAACGGGTATAATTTACTTGTTTTTAGCTCCTGCTATATACATCAAATCGCCCGGCCCGATATTCTTTTCTCAGGAGCGCGTTGGCAAAAACGGCAAAAAGTTTAAAATTTACAAGTTCCGCAGCATGTATTTAGACGCTGAGGACAGAAAACAAGAGCTTAAAGAAAATAACCGCGTTAAAGACGGAATGATGTTCAAAGTTGATTTTGACGAAAGAATTATCGGTAATAAAATTTTACCTGACGGAACACATAAAACAGGAATAGGCGATTTTATTCGTAGAACAAGTCTTGATGAATTTCCGCAGTTTATAAACGTACTTAAAGGCGAAATGTCTCTTGTTGGAACTCGTCCTCCAACGCTTGACGAGTGGGAAAAGTATGAGCTTCATCACCGTGCCCGCCTCGCTACTAAACCTGGAATTACCGGAATGTGGCAGGTTAGCGGTAGAAGTAAGATTACCGACTTTGAAGAGGTTGTTAAGCTTGACACAAAATATATTACCGAATGGGATTTTAAGCTTGATATAAAAATATTGCTTAAAACTATTGTAATTGTTTTGAAACAAGACGGCTCCATGTAATTTTTAATTTCTTAAGGTTGTGACCACTATGAAAACAGTTATACTTGCCGGCGGTTTCGGTACTCGCATTTCCGAGGAAAGCGTTTTTAAGCCTAAGCCGATGATTGAGATAGGCGATAAGCCCATACTTTGGCATATCATGAAGCTTTATTCTCATTACGGATTTAACGATTTTATTATTTGCGCCGGCTATAAGCAGAATGTTATTAAAGAATGGTTTGCTAACTATTATTTACACAATAGCGATGTTACCTTCGATTTTTCCGACGGAGGTAAAATGACGGTTCATAGTAACGTTTCCGAACCGTGGAAGGTTACTATTGTTGATACCGGATTTAACACAATGACCGGCGGTCGAGTTAAGCGCATTAAGGATTATGTTGGAGACGAGCCGTTTTTCCTTACATATGGCGACGGCGTATCTGACGTAAATATTAACGAATTGCTTGATTTTCATAAAAATCACGGTAAAATTGCTACAATGACTTCCGTGCGCCCTGCAAGCCGTTTTGGCGTTATGGATATTAATTCTAACGGTCAAATTCTTGCGTTTAGAGAAAAAAGCGAAGCCGATGCCGGTTGGATAAACGGCGGTTTTATGGTTTTAGACCCGAAGGTAATTGACTATATTTCTGACGATAGCATTATGCTTGAACGTGAACCGCTTGAAAAGATTGCCGAGCTCGGTGAGCTTATGGCATTTAAGCATAACGGCTTTTGGCAGTGTATGGATACATTGCGCGATAAAGAAAGTCTTGATAAGATGTGGGAAAACGGAGAAGCTAAATGGAAGGTTTGGTAAAAGACAGTAAAAAGCGTTTTACCGAAATTGATTGCCTTAGAGGTATTGCGATAATACTTGTTGTAATTGGGCATTCCTTTTTCGATAAAACCGATTTTTTACCTCAATCTGTTATTTTTAACGCGATATACAACTTTCATATGCCGTTGTTTTTTGCGATTTCGGGTTTTTGTTTTATAAACTATGCCGGAGCAGGGGTATTAAACTTTTTTAAAAAGAAATTAATTCGTATATTAGTTCCGTATTTATTTTTAGCTTTTTTTTCGCTTTTTGGAAAATATATGTTACCGAATATCGCTAAAAATAGCTATTCTCTTGAAAGCTGGTGGAATATTTTATTAGGCGTTCCGCCTATGGGGCCGCGTTGGTTTTTATGGTCGTTATTCGCGGTTATGTTAATATACTCGGTTGCGTTTTTTAAGAATAAAAAAATTAACTATTTTATCGTTTTACCTGTTTCTCTTGCCTTGCTTTTGTTTTATCCTTTGACGGGCGGAGCTCTTGAAGGTGTTTTAAAAGTTTGCCGTTATCAATTTTATTTTTTAATCGGCCTGTTTTTAAGAGAAAGGTATAAAGGAATAAAAGAGTTTGTATCAGGTATTAAAGATATTTACAAAATTATTGTTTCGTTTATTTCCATTTCTATTATTATATTAATTGCGCTGTTTAACCCTTTTTTAAAATTAAATAGCGTAGCAACAATTGTTTTATCTACTGTTTTTGGTGTAGTTGGATTTTATATTTTGTCATGTTATATTTCAAAGACAAAAGCAGCGAAAATTTTTACCGTACTTTCAGAGTACAGTATGGATATTTATATATTGTCATATTTTGTAGTTTTGGTATTTGAGATAATATACAAAAAAGTTGATACTGACGTTGCGTATATTTATTGGACAATGGTAATTGCATGTGTAATATGCGGTTTAGTTATCCCTTATTTTGTATCAAAGTATATTGTTCGAAAAATTCCGATCGTACGTACGCTTGTTTTAGGTTATTTACCGGTAAAATAAAACTCTCGGAGGCTATTAATGTTTGATATCTGTTTTTACAAGAATAAACGAGTTTTAATTACCGGACATACCGGTTTTAAAGGCTCTTGGATGTCCTTTTTAATGAGTGAGCTTGGAGCAGAAGTTACCGGTTATTCATTAGAAGCTCCCACTAATCCCAACTTGTTTGGAGTTATCGAACTTGATAAAAGAGTTAATTCGGTTATCGGCGACGTTAGAGACTACGATTCGCTTAAAAAGTGCTTTGACGAGGTTAAGCCGGAAATAGTTTTCCATTTAGCCGCTCAACCTATAGTCCGCGATAGCTACAAGGAACCGAGATATACCTATGACACCAACGTTATGGGTACTGTAAATATTCTTGAATGTGTTAGAAACTCC
>JAFNUO010000014.1 GCA_017383985.1 Clostridia bacterium
GTTATTTCGGTTGACGCATCGAATATCGTTATTAAGCGCGTAAAAGGCCGAAAATCGTTTATTACCTGTAATAACGTTAACATTAATATTAGGCCCGGTGAACTGGTTGCCGTTATTGGCGGCTCGGGCGCAGGAAAATCGACGATACTTAACGCCATGTGCGGTTATCTGGAGCCAACTCAGGGCGAAGTGTATATAAACGGTATTGACCTTTATAATAACTTTGATTCTTTAAAAAAGTTAATCGGCTATGTACCGCAGTCGGATATTGTCTATGACAATTTAACCCTTCATGATATGCTTGAATATACCGCAAAATTGCGTTTGCCAAAGGATATTTTACCGGCCGAAAGAGAAAAAGCCATTAACCGCGCGATTGAAATGGTCGAGCTGGTTGAAAAAAGGGATAGCTTTATAAAATCTCTTAGCGGAGGTCAACGAAAACGAGCAAGTATAGCGGTTGAGCTTTTGTCCGATCCCAACCTGCTGTTTTTGGACGAGCCCGCGTCGGGATTGGATCCCGGAACCGAACGTAACTTGATGCAATCGCTTAGAACAATGGCGGACAGCGGAAAAACCGTAATTCTTGTAACCCATAGTACTTTGCAACTTAAAATGTGCGATAAAATTGTATTCATGGGTAAGGGCGGTAACCTCTGTTTCTACGGCTCATATTACGAAGCGTTGAATTTCTTTGGGGTTTCGGATATCGTCGATGTATATAATATGATTACCGACAACGCCCCGTATTGGCGAGCAAGATACGAGCAGGCTAAGCCCGCTTCGAACAAAATTAGAAAAAATGCTCCTGTTTCAAGCCAAGTAAAGAAAAACAGGTTAAAACAGCTTGGCGTTTTGAGTGCGCGATACATAAAGCTTGTCTTTAACGATAGGCAACGATTGCTTTTGCTGTTAATGCAAGCCCCCTTATTGGCTTTGCTTATTTCTTTTGTTGCGGACGGAAAGCAGTTTGAGCAATACGAGATGTCCAAAAGCTTGCTTTTCGCTTTGTCGTGTTCGGCTTTTTGGGTAGGGATGCTTAACGCGATACAGGAAATATGTAAAGAGCGAACGATTATGAAGCGCGAATATATGACAGGCCTTTCTATAAGCTCATATATTTTATCTAAAATCATGGTGCTTGGCGTATTATGCTTTGTCCAAAGCTTTATGATTACGGGCGTATTTAGCATAATGGTAGGCCTTCCTGAAGAGGGCATTATTGCATCGCCGTTTATAGAAATACTTATTAATACGTTTTTAACCGCGGTGGCCTCAACGGCAATGGGATTATTCGTATCGTCGTTGTTTTCAAATGCGGATCGCGCAATGACGGTAGCGCCGATTTTGCTTATGCCGCAAATATTGTTCTCGGGCCTAATCTTTAAATTAAGCGGAGCAACCGAGACAATATCGTGGTTGGCCGTATGCCGTTGGAGTATGGAGGGCTACGGAACAACCGCAAATCTTAACGAATTGCCGCTTAAATTGCAGCAGGAGGGAATACTAATCCCTCACGAGGCAGAATCCTTCTTTGAGGCTACTACGTCACATCTTTTGTCGTCGTGGTTGATATTGATTGTTTATGTAGTTGCGTTTTTGGTTCTTGCAAGAATTGTGTTAGCAAAAATCGGAAAGGAAAAGTCATAATATAAATAGCAGAAACTCAATAAGGCGGGTAATTTTAAATGAAAAAGATTTATTGCGTTCTTATCTTGATAGCCGTGCTGCTTATAGGCGTTGGTGCGTTTGTAGGTGTATCTATTATCAAATCGCCTGAATATGCGCTAATGCAAATCAAGAACGACGTACAAGAATCGGGCATAGACGGATTAATGCCGCATCTTACCGACGATGCGCAAAAAACCGTTTCGACAATTACGTCGGTTACCGAAAACCAGATTGTAGGCGCCCTTTTCTCTCTTTTTGCAAAAGACGACTACGTTGGTGCTCTTAAATCCAATTTGAGTGAAATTGATTGGCGCTTGGACGACGTTTTGAAAAGCAAGAATAAAGCGGATGCGGTTTTAGGTTTTAACTATAAAGATAAGTTAACAGGTACGATTGAGATTAGTATGGTTTATGAAGACGGCGAATGGAAGATAAGCGGTATAGAGATTCCGGATTTCGAAAAAGTTGACTTCTAAATCGACGAAAATCACATAATCACTAAAAAAGGCAGAAACGAAAATTCGTTTCTGCCTTTTTCCTGTTCGAAAAAAATAAAACCCCGATTGAATAAGATTTTTCTTTTAAACGTAAGCTTTTAAATTACTTTTTATCCAAATGCTTGTTAGCTTCTTCGGCGGAAATTTCCTTCATGGTTTCACCGCAACATTTAATGCCGCAGTCCTTGCAGGTACAGTCGATTAATACCTTAACCATTGCACCGCATTTTTCGCAAATTACGATTTTATTCATTTTATCACCTCCTATTGATTAAATCTTTTGAATAAGCTGATTAGCTCGTCAATAGAATCAAAGTCGCCGTTTTCCAAATCGTTTGTAACACATGTGTATAAATGATTTTCTAAAACATGTGACGACAAACTTTTAACGGAATTTTTAACGGCAGATAATTGAATCAACACGTCGTTACAGTAAGCGTCGTTTTCAATCATTTTAGTTATTCCGTTAATTTGGCCGCTTATTCTGTTTAACCTGTTGATTATAAGCTTTTTTTCTTCGGGGCTTCTTTTAGTTTTCTTGTTGCAACAATTATTGTCCATAATCCACCTCCGAAAGCATCATATACCCTGTGGGGGTATATTGTCAATAGGGGGGTATATAAAAAAAGACTGTGAAAAAAATTCACAGTCTTTTTTCTTTAATAATACAATTTCTTGTCGCCTTATTTTATTTTTAATATTCTGTTTAATTAATATTTTTTTGTTAAAAGCGAGTGTTCGGTTTCCTGAATTGATTTTAAGGCGCCGTTGGAGCGATTGTATACAATATAAAAATACAAGGTGTCAATTATCGCAAGCTGGGCAATTCTTGAATTGAGCGCAAGTATGTTATATTTCGTTTCCTCGGACGAGGTGTAAAGAACGATGTCGCTTTGTTTTAAAATTGGCGATTTACCGCTATTGGTTATGGCGATTGTCGTCGCGTTATGCTCTTTTGCTATTTTAAGGGCTTCAACAACGTCTTTTGACGAGCCTGAATGCGAAATTCCGATAGCAATATCGTTTTCTTTTAAGTGCGAAGCGGCAATAACCTGCATATGATTGTCGGTATAAGAAATAGCGTTAAGCCCGGCGCGCATAAACTTGTGGCTTGCGTCAATGGCAATCGCAGATGAGTTTCCAAGACCGAATATAACAATTTTTTCCGCCTTACAAATTTTTTCGGCCGCCTCTTCAAGCAAGCTTTCTTTTAACGACCCTTTAGTTTTTTCTAAAGAAAGATAAATGTCGTTACATACTTTCTGATAAATCTCGAATGCGGAATCCGACTCGGTAATATGAGTGCTTGCGGGGGAACCGCCGTTTTCGGCGGCCAAGGAAAATTTTAATTCCTGAAATCCGTTGAGTTTTAGCCTTTTTGCAAATCTTACTATGGTAGCTTCGCCGCAGTCGCATTGTTCGGCAAGCTCTACTATTGATAAAGAAATGATTTTTCCCGGATTTTCAAAAATCCAGTCGGCAATTCTTTTTTCTGCTTTTCCCATTTTATCATAAAGCAGCTTTATTTGTAGTGAAATCCTATCCATTTTATACCTCTTGCGAAAATATTTCTATATATATTCATTATACTCAATTAAAAAGTCATGTCAAATCGGAATTTTTTCGTTTTTTATATTGAAAATATTTTCGATATATAGTATGATAATTAGGCAATAATACGTAAAAAACGAAAATATTTTTAAGGAGCGGTTGAAGTGTTGGACTATAAAGTGAAAATAGGACTTGTTCCTATGCGCCGAAATACAACGGACAGACCGAAAGGAACCTTTCTTACATGGTATTCGGCGGAAGAAAGGGGCAAAAAGTTTGTAAAATACATAGAAGATAATTTTACAAACGAAAAAGTCTCGTTTGTTGATTCAAAAGGGCTTGGACATAAGGACCTTATCTTTGACGATGCCTCCGCCGCGGACATTATAAACCGTTTTAAAGATAGCGACGTTGACGCGGTGTTTATCATAAACTGTAATTTCGGTAATGAAGAGGCGGCGGCCGACATCGCAAAGGCACTTGGTAAGCCGGTTCTTCTTTGGGCGCCGCTTGACGACGAATATTACGTTGACGGAATGCGCCCTACCGATTCCCAGTGCGGTCTTTTCGGCGTTTCGCGTCAAATGCAACGTTTTCATATTCCTTTTTCCCATCTTCCTTGTTGCCGAGTTGAAAGCGATGAGTTCAAAGAAGGGTTTGAAAGTTTTGTACGCGTCGCTTGTATGGTTAAAAACTTTAAAGGCATGCGTATAGGTCAGGTTGGAGCCCGTCCGGCGCCGTTTTTCTCGGTAATCTGGAACGAGGGCGAATTGATGGAAAAATTCGGCGTTAAGCTTATTCCGATTAACTTTGCCGTAATTGAGCAAAGAATGAAAACGGCGGCAACCGATTATGCCGACGAAATTGCCGAATATGAGCAATATTTCCTTACTAATTACGAGCTTGACGACCTAACGCCTAAATACATAAAGCCTATGGCAACAATGGTTGCTATGTATAAGCATCTTTTTGAGGAGTTTAACCTTGACGTTATTTCGGCCGAATGTTGGACGGCAACTCCCGTTATGTTCGACGGCCTTGCTCCGTGTGCTTTATACGGACTTCTTAACGAAATGGGCTATATGATTTCCTGCGAAAGTGATATGCACTGCGCAATGACTATGGCGCTGCTCAAATGCGCTACTTTGGGCGAGGGAAAACCGCTTTTTGGCGAGTTTACGGTTCGCCACCCCGAAAACAAAAACGCCGAGCTTTTATGGCATTGCGGACCTTTCCCCGTAAGCGAAAAAGCCGAGGGCACAAAGGCTCGCCTTGTTAACCAACGCGCATGGTTAAGGGGCAAAGACGGCACATATACCGTAGCAAGAATGGACCAGGAACACGGCGATTATATGATTTTGCCGCTTGTTTGTAAAACTACCGAAGGCCCTCAAACTCACGGCACATATATTTGGGGAGAATTCGAGGATTTACAGGCGGTAGAGGATAGACTTATCGACGGTCCGTATATTCACCACTTTGTCGAAATTAAGGGCGATTTTAGAAAAGAAATTAAAGAATTTTGCAAATACTTCCCGAACCTCAGAGTTGACGAAACTGTTAAATAATTAACTACTCAATTAAAGGAGATATAAAAAATGCATTACCAAATGAACGAATTTTTGTTTGCAATGATTTTGACCGAGCTTGAAGACGCAGTCGGCAAAGAAAATTGCTCCACAAGAACGATTGACAAGGTAACACACAGCGTTGACTATTACTGGTTATCGCGTATGTGGGCTGACCGCGGTTGCCGTATGCCCGAAGCGGACTTTGTTGTTTGCCCCGAAAACGCGGAACAGGTTTCAAAGGTAGTTAAAATCGCTAATTATTATAAAATCCCCGTAACCACTTGGGGCGCCGGCGGCGGTACCCAGGGCGGCGCTATCCCCGTATGCGGCGGTATCATTCTTGACACAAAGAGAATGAACAAGATTTACGAGGTTAACACCGAGGGTATGTATATTGAATGCGGTACAGGCGCTATTTATAAGCATATTGAATGGGCCGCAAATGAAGTTGGCAAAGCTACAATGCATTATCCGTCCTCTCTTACCTGCTCAACGGTTGGCGGCTTCTTGGCTCATCGCGGTATCGGCGTAGTTTCTACCAAATACGGCAAAATTGACGACATGGTGCTTAAAATGGAGGTTGTTCTTCCTAACGGCGATATTATCGAAACCTGCTCCGCACCAAAGCATGCTGCAGGCCCCGACCTTAACCAGATATTTATCGGCTCGGAAGGCACTTTGGGTATCATCACAAAGGCTCAAATTCGTATTTATGACCAACCCGAAGAAAGACGTTTCCGCGGCTTCTTGTTCCAGGATATGAGCTGCGCTTTCAAGGCCTCGCGTGAGCTTTTACAAAAGTTTAAGCCGTCCGTAATGCGCCTTTATGACGAAGCCGAAACCGCTTCGCTTATCAAAAAAATCGTCGGCGTTGAGCGCAAGGGTGCGTTTATGAATATCGCTTACGAGGGCGTAAAAGAAATGGTTGAGGTTGAGGAAAAAATTCTTCTTGAAACCTTTGCAAAATACGGCGCCGAGGATTTAGGCTCGGAATACGGCGAAAAATGGTGGAAAGAAAAAATCACCTTCTTCTATCCCGGCCATATGATGGATATTCCGCAAATGTTCGGTACAATGGATACAATTGCCCCTTATGGCAAAATTGAAGAAATTTATTGGGCCATGAAGGAAGCTATTGAAACCAACTTCCCGCAGGCTAAGTTTATTGCCCACTTCTCGCATTGGTATGAGTGGGGTGCAATGGTTTACGACCGCTTTATTGTCGAAGGCAAGGACGTTCCCGAGGACCCGGTTGAAGCCCTTCGTTTGCATCAAGCAATTTGGAGCTGCGGCGTTCGTGCGGCGCTTGCTCACGGCGGCGTTGTTAACGACCACCACGGCGTAGGTATAAAGCTTGGCCGTCTTATGAAGGAACAGTACGGTCCCGCAATGCAGGTGTTTGAAGGACTTAAAAAGGCGCTTGACCCGAACGGAATTATGAATCCGTTTAAGCTGGGACTTTAATTGAAAGGGAGGAAAAAGCAATGATAATGTCGGAAAAATGTAAACAGCATGTTGATTCCTGCCGTTTCTGCTGGATGTGCCACCACATCTGTCCCGTTGGTAACGCAACCGGCCAGGAAAGAAATACCGCAAGGGCAAGAGCTCTTGGCATCTCTCTTGTAAACCGTGAAGCAATTGACCTTAGCGAAATTATGGACAACGTTTTTGAGTGCTGCACCTGCGGCGCCTGTGTTCACGACTGTGTAACCGGTTGGGACCCCGTAATGTTCACAAAGGAAACAAGACTTCAGGCGGCTCTTGAGGGTAAGCTTCCCGAATATATTATGACGCTTGTTTCTAATTGTATGGAAACGGGTAACGCCTATGGCAAAACCGATACCTGCGACCGCTTGACAGAAGCGGCTAAGTCCCATTATGATAAAAAGGAAATTCTTCTTTTCTTGGGTGTTGACGCTAAATTTATGGCCTGTGAACAAGCGTTAAAGGCCGTTAAAGTTCTTGAAAAGGCAAAGGTTGAGTTTTCCGTAATGGAAAACGAGCTTCCGAGCGGCGCCCAGCTTGATTTTCTTATCGGAGCCGCTAACGAAACAAAGCAGCAGATGCTTGCCTGCGCAAAGGCGCTTAGCGAATATAAAACGGTTGTTGTATACGACCCCAACGACGCAAAGGTTATTAAGCAAATTTATAAAGAGTACGGAATTGAAGTTAACGCCGAGGTTGTTACATACACCTCCTTCGTTGCGGGCCTTATAAAAGACGGAAAGTTAGAAACAAGCCGCGGCGACAAGACGGTTGTATTCCAAGATCCGTATCAATTATCCCGCGACCTTAAAGAAACCGAGGAAGCAAGAGAAATTGTAATGTCCTATGCCGTTCTCGGCGAAATGCTCCTTAACCGCGAGGAAACCGTTTGGGCGGGTAACATCTTAATGGCGCAGTATATGCCCGAAATTATTAAAAAGGTTGCCGAACGAAGAATATTTAACGCCACAAGCATTGGCGCAACCGCAATTGTTACCGCCTGCGTAAGCGAATATGTGTCCCTTAAAGCGGCGGCAAAGGACGTTGAAATTATATCTTTGGAAGACTTAATTTTAGGTGAATAATTATGTTAGTAAACTTAAAATACGTGCTTGATTTAGCCGAAAAAGGCGGCTTTTGTATCCCCGCTTTTAACGTTTATAATATGGAAAGTGTAATGGGCGTTATAAAAGCGGCCGAGGAAGCCAAGGCTCCCATAATTATGCAGGTTTATCCCCGCCTTATGAAGGAGGAAACGGGATACTATTTATCTCCTGTTATTATTGCGGCGGCAAAAAGAGCGTCTGTGCCCGTTTGTTTCCATCTTGACCATGGCCCGAGCGAACTTGAAACTACCCGTTCTTTACGTTACGGTGCTACGGGAATAATGCTTGACGGCTCTACCTTGCCTTTTGAAGAAAATATTGCGTTAACAAAGCGCGTCGTTGAAACCTGTAAATTTGTTGACGTTCAGGTTGAGGGAGAACTTGGCCACGTAGGAACAACCGCCGATAAGGATATGGACGAGTTTACAACTCCTGAGGACGCAAAGAAATTTGTTGAAGAAACGGGCGTTGCCTGTCTTGCGGTGGCGGTAGGTACCGCACACGGAAAATATTCCAAGCCGCCAAAGCTTGATATCGACCGCATAAAGGCAATCCGCGAAGCTACAAACAATACAGCGCTTGTGTTACATGGCGGCTCGGGAGTTCCGGACGAAGAGATAAGAAAGGCCGTTAAGGCAGGGGTTCGCAAAATGAATTTTGCTACCGATATTTGCTACACCTTCCTTGATTGCTGCCTTGAAGAACTCCAAAAACCCGAAAGAGTGGTTGCTATCGACAACTTTATGAAAAAACCCATTGAAGCGGTTAAGGATTTCTGTATTACAAGAATTGAGTTAGTCGGAGCAAACGGAAAGGCGTAAGAAATGGCTAAAATAGTAGGAATAGGCGCTAACGTTTTTGACACCCTTTATAATATCCCTACATACCCAACCGAAGATACTAAAATGAGAGCTACCGCCAGCAAAACTGCCGGCGGCGGCCCTGTTTCCACGGGCCTTGTAGCGGCCAAAAAGTTGGGCGAGGACGCCGCTTATATAGGCGTTTTGTCGGACGATAACGGAGGCAAGTTTTTAAAACAAGATTTTGAAAAATACGGCGTTGGAACCGATTTAATCGAGATAAAATCCGGTTATCGCTCCTTTGTGTCGGTGCTTTGGCTTTGCGCCGATACAACAACGCGAACTTGCGTTTTCGATAAGGGCGATTTGCCGCCTTTGACCTTAAACGACGCCCAAAAGCGGGCAATTTGCGACGCCGAAATACTTATGGTCGACGGAAACGAAATGGACGCCGCCGTTGAGGGCGCAAAAATAGCGAAAGAGAACGGCACAAAGGTGCTTTACGATTGTGGCGGCCTTTACGAAGGGGTAGAGCGTTTGTTGGCGCTTACCGATATCATGATTCCGTCGGAGGAATTTTCTCTTGGCCACACCGGCTGCAAAACGGCGGAGGAAGCCGCCAAAAAACTTTACGAAACCTATGCCCCCGAGATTGTTGTAATAACTAAGGGTAAGCGCGGCGGTATTATGTATGACGGTAAGGAAATTACGGCTTATCCCATTTATCCTGCCGTTGTTGTTGACTCTAATGGCTCCGGCGACGTTTTCCACGGCGCTTTTGCGGCGGCGGTTGCAAAGGGCTATGATTATCATAAATGCTGCCATTTCAGTAGCGCGGTATCGGGACTTAAATGCACGGGCTTAGGCGCAAGAGAAAGCGTTCCCGATTTTGAAACAACAAAAAAGTATTTAAAGGAGAACGGTTATGAGCTATAATTATAAAAAAACTTATTTACCTCAAAACGGTTATACACCCGTTTGTAAAATTGGCGAATGTTCCTTAAAAAAGCTTGAATTCGGAATAATCGAATTAGACGCGGGACAAAAACTTACCTTTAATACCGAGGATAAGGAAACCGCTTTTATAATGCTTGAGGGCCACTGTAACGTTGAAGTAAACGGCGAAGTGTGGGAAAACGTCGGCAACCGAATGACCGTTTTTGAAAACCGCAAGGCGGAAAGCTTTTATATGCCACGTGAGCAGGAATGTGTTATCGAGGCGGTTGACCATATTAAGATTGCCGTTTGCGCTACTCCCGTAACCGAAAAAACCGAACCCCAGCTTCTTCGCGAAGACCACGTTGTATTAAAGGTTTTAGGCGAACAACCCTATCAAAGAGAAACAAGCTTCCTTATTGACGGAAATACTAACGCAAAAATACTTACAATCGGCGAATGTTACTGTACCGAGGGTAACTGGGCCGGTTTCCCGCCTCATAAGCATGACGAGGATAATATGCCCACCGAGTGCATAGCGGAAGAAATTTATTACTTCCTCTTTGACCCAAATCAGGGCTTTGCCGTTCAGTGTCTTTATACCGCCGACGGCGAAATTGACGAGGCGTATAGAGTTAAAAACGATGAACTTGTAGAGTTCCCGAGGGGTTATCATACTACCGTTGCCACGCCGGGCTATAAAACCTACTTTTTGTGGCTTATGGCGGGGGATTATCAGGGCTTTAACCGTAGCTCCGACCCCAACCACGCTTGGATAGAAAATAGATAAAATTAAAAAAATAGAAGATATGCTTTTTTGCATATCTTCTATTGTGCTAATTAAATGTTATAAAAAAACGGATATTATCGTGCAACGAGTAAAACCGTATTTGCTCAACTGCCGCTTAAAAACAAAGGAGATTTATGTTGTTAAATAAAATAAAAGAATTAAATTCCGAAATCGAAATTTTTGATATAAATGATAAAGAATTTGAGACCTTTGGCAGGGTTATTAACGGCGTTAATACCGACGAAATTATCGCCGCCGCCAAAAAGATACAAAATCCCAAAAGCGGCTCGTCATATATGCCGTCAGTTGAGGCTTTTGAAGGGTTGGATATTGCGAAAACGATAAAAAACGATTGTTTCGGCTCAATGCCTACCCAAATTGGCTACTGTTGGGGACATAATAATTTCCTTAATGCGACCGAGTGGCATACGTCAAGCGAAATAAACGTAGCCGTTACCCCTCTTGTGCTTATTTTAGGCCATGTTTGGGATATAAAAGACGGCAATATAAATTCAAAAAAGTTTAAGGCGTTTTATCTTCCGTCGGGTACTGTGGTCGAGGTTTATGCTACGTCGTTGCATTTTTGTCCCTGCGAGGTAAGTGAGGCTGGCTTCGGCTGTGTGGTTGCGTTGCCAAAGGGTACCAACACCGATTTAGAAACGCCAAGCGGCGATAAGCTTATTTTTCGTAAAAACAAGTGGATTATAGCCCACGAGGAAAACGAGGCGCTAAAAGCAAAAGGCGTAGCGTCGGGAATTTCAGGCATAAATTACGAAATAAAATATTAATACCGCGAAAGGAAACATGAAATGAAATATCTTTTAGGTATAGATTTCGGTGGTGGCGCTTCCAAGGCCACGCTTATCGACACAAACGGCAACATAATCACCGACAATACGGTTGAATATCCAACGTTATATCCCGAGATTGGCGCTTGTGAGCAAAATCCTGAGGATTGGATAAATGCGCTTTGCCGTAACAGTAAGTCGTTGATTGAAAAAAGCGGTATAGAAAGCGCGGATATTTTGGCGGTTGCGCTTGACTCGGCTACCCATACTTCGCTTGTGTGTGACGGTGAATTTAAACCGCTAAGAAACGCAATTCATTGGACCGATACGCGCTCAAAGGCGCAGGCGGACAAGCTGCGCCAAAAATATGGCGACGAGATTTTTGAAAAATCCTTTCATAAACCCGATACAATATGGACTCTCCCTCAGCTTATTTGGCTTCGCGAAAACGAGCCCGAAACTTTCGGCGAAATTAAATATATTTTCTTTGAAAAAGATTATGTCCGCTACTTTTTAACCGACGTTTTTTGTACCGATTATATCGAGGCGGAGGGAAGCATGTTATTCGATTGCAATAAAATGCAGTGGGATGAAAAGCTTTGCGCTTTGGCGGGCATAAACGCCAATATGTTGCCGCCAATCGTAAAACCTACCGATGTTATCGGAAAGGTGACAAAAGCGGCGGCAAACGCAACTGGGCTTAAGGAGGGAACTCCCGTTATTTGCGGTACTACCGATACGGTTATGGAAGTGTTTGCGTCGGGCGCGGTAAAAAAAGGCCAAATAACCTTAAAGCTTGCAACGGCGGGCCGAATTTGCGTTATTACCGATAAAACCTATCCCGATATCAATCTTATCAACTATTCCCATTTTGTTGACGGCTTATATTATCCGGGAACGGCAACAAAGTCGTGTGCCGCGTCTTACCGCTGGTTCAGGGATACCTTTGGAGACGATTACAAAGCGCTTGATAAGTTGGCGGAATCGGTGGCAATCGGCGCGGACGGAATGGTTTTTCACCCCTATTTAAACGGAGAATTAACGCCCTATGCCAACCCGAATTTATGCGCCGATTTTGTTGGAGTAAGGGCATCCCATACCAAGGCGCATTTTACAAGAGCCGTGCTTGAGGGCGTAGCGATGAGTATGCTCGATTGCAAGCAAACGCTTGACGCTTTAAATGTTCCGCATGATGAGTCCGCTATAATTATAGGCGGCGGCGGAAAAAGTCCGTTGTGGCGCCAAATAATTTCAGATGCGCTTGGAATAAAGCTTATCGAGATGAAGTATACCGATTCTTCGTTTGGAAGCGCAATGCTTGCGGGAATTGCCGTTGGCGTTTTTGCCAACGCCGAAGAGGCCGTAACTAAATGCAACAAAATTGTTTCAACAACCGTTCCGAACGAAGAAAACACGTTAAAATATAAAGAGCTTTTCAAGAAATATAAAGCAATTCAAAAGGCGTTAGAACCAATTTATAACGGTGAATATTTATGAAAATTTTGGTATGTGTAAAGGTTGTAAAAGGGGAGTTTAACCCCTTTGACGAATCGGCGCTTGAATGTGCGTTGCAATTATCGGACGACGTTACGGTTATATCAATGGGACCCAAAACCGCCGAAAGCGTTTTGAAGCCGCTTACAAGACTTGGCGCAAAGGTTATCTTAATAAGCGATAATTGCTTTGCCGGCTCGGATACTCTTGCCACATCGTATATATTGTCAACCGCGATAAAGCGAATGGAGTATGACCTAATCCTTTGCGGTCGACAAAGTATCGACGGCGACACCGCGCAGGTTGGGCCAATGCTTTCCCAAATGCTTAAAACCTCGCTTATAACAAACGCCCTTAAAATTGAGGTAAAAGAGGATAAGGTTTTTGCCGATACGCGAGCGGGCGAAGAATACGCCGAATTACCGGCCTTGGTCACCGTTGAAAGAGGCTATGTTTTAAGATTTCCAAGCATTTTTTCAAAGGCCTATGACGTAAAAATCGTTGATAACGAAACGCTTAAATGCGATACGCTAAAATGCGGCTTGTCCGGCTCGCCTA
>JAFNUO010000107.1 GCA_017383985.1 Clostridia bacterium
CAAGATTGTCGATATAAACAATATTCCAGCCGTGATTCATTTCTTTAGAGGCACAATATCTGTTCATTATGCCGACACGGTTTAAGAGGTACATATACGCCTGGGCATATCCGTCGCAAACCGAAACACCCTTTACCAACGCGCCGTATGCACAATGGGATTCGGGCGGAATCGCTCCCGCATAATAGTTTTCGTAATCGTACTCGCTCCAATCGGCAAGACGGTCGTGCAAAATCAAGGCCTTTTCAACGTCGCCAAGATCAGAATTTCCTTCGACACCTTCCAAAAACTTGTCGGCCGCCGCCACCATTTCGGTATATCTCGGCCAATACGTGTCGTAAGTATTCATGCCGTCATAATACGAAGCATAAACCTCCGATATATAGCCTCTGTACTCCGAAACACCCAGTCCGTAAACATGAAACGATTCGGGCATATGGTACCAAATCAAGGAGTATAAAACGTTTACATTTTCATCTGTATACGGAATTCCGAAATTGTAAATATCAATACTTTCGGAGCAATATTTAAAGCCCTCGAACAAGGTAGTATAAAGGTCGTTTACTTCATCTCCGTCTTCCGAAATAGCGCTTACCCCGCGAGCAAACCCATAATAATCAACGGCATATGGCACCTCTATAAACGGAAAATCGGGATAGCGCATTTGTACCGGGTAGGAGTCGTCAGTTTGCGCAAAAGCCCCCGAAGGCAACAAGAACGCAATCAACAAAACTATTAACGTTATGGATAAAAGCTTTTTAAACCCGAATTTCATGTTGTTCGCCACCTCAAAAAAACAGTCATTTGCCTAAAACGCGCCTTTTTGGACGCGTTATACTTTTAAAAAAATCAGAAATATAAAAAAACGCCCTACAAAAATATGGTAGCACATTTTTATCCTTTATTCAAGGGGGGCAGCATAAAGGATTTTTAAAAAATAAGCCGTTATTTTTCGGCGTTTACGTTTAATAGAAAACGAGGGGGAACAATTATTCCTCCTCGTTTTTGGTTACAAGTTTTTGTGAAAAACGATTAAACGCGGTAATAGTATGCGCAACCGTAATATTTTTCTTGTTTCTCTTTGCGCCTTGTATCTCTCTTAGCTTATCAATTCTCTTTTGAATTTCGGTTATATCGTCGGCGTTTTTGTCAAAAACAAAATCCAATATCGCTTGTGCGTATTCTTCGCCGTAGGAAATCATTTTTTGTACCGATTCTTTTGTAAAAATCATATCTTTTTTTATTCGAACGCCGTCGTCGAAGCAAATATTAATCATTTTCTTTTTTATTTCTTCGTCATCGGTGAACGAGACCAAATGGTCAAAGCAAATAGCGATAATTACGTCTAAATCCTTGTTAAGTAAAGGCTTTATGGGGTTATTGTCAACGCAACCTCCGTCATAATGCCTATATCCGTCGATTTTAACCGATTTACTTACAACGGGGACAGCGACGCTTGCTCTTAAATAATCGCGGCGGCGATCTTTGTCGGCTATTTCGCGCAAATTAATGTAGTCAACCACTCTTATTTTATGGCCCATTTTTAAAACGGCAATATAAAAATCAGTTAAGCAGGTCATGTTGCCCAAATCAACTGCTACGTTGTCCAAAAATCCGTTTTTAAAAAGGTCGGTAAGCAAAACGTTTTTGGAATCTTTATTTATTGCGTTCCAGGCGTATTCGGCGTAAGTAACGTCTCCCGCCGCAAAGCCGCAACCGTTAAGGCAGCCAATAGAGGTAGCGCTTATGCATTTAACGCTATCGAACGGAATTTTGTTCATTATGGCTTTTAAAGCGCCAACCTGATATCCGCCTTTTCCAAATCCGCCGGAAAGTATCAGCCCGATTTTCATTTTTTCTACCTCCGTGTATCCTGTAATACAACCGAAATTTATTTCGGCCGAAAACGGGCCGTAATTAGTTTTTATACATTCGACCTTATTTTACAACATTATACAAAAAAATTCAACTCCATGTTTCGCCGCTCTTGCTACCTTTCGCAAGTTTTGTGATACGATACATAGTTAGATGTAGATGGATAAAGAATAAGCGAGGTGAACTTCACCTCGCCAAATAATTAAACACCGCCCATAAGCCACACGTGGTTTCCCAATATAGCAAATGCCAAAATGGTTGTCAGAATGATACTGACAATATTAAATGCGGTAAATCCTTTTCGTTTGTTTTTAATAGAAGAAATAAGCGAAAGTATAAAGAAAATCGGGTGGATAGGAATCCAAGAAATCAACACAGAGATATTTGAAAGTTTGTTGACAAAATAATAGAGTGCTTCATTATGGACATCAAATGCACCACCAGAAATTGGAACTAATACAAGGGTGATAGACCATAGCACCCAAGTGGCAACACAATATCCAATATAGCATTTTTGAATACGCATAATATCAACTCCTTTTTTTATTATATCATATTTAATTTCAAAAGTAAATTCGTGCAGTATAAATACCCTCCAATTACAAATACTAACAAGACAATTTGTAATTTAAGGAGAAATGTATATATGAAAGCTACAGGCATTGTGAGAAGAATAGACGACCTTGGGCGTGTTGTTATCCCGAAAGAAATCCGCCGCACTATGCGAATCCGTGAGGGCGACCCTCTATTGACAACATTGACACCCATTGACAGGTTTTGTTGGGCGACATATAGTTTGGCACAAAGAATAACAGCGGAGTGAAAACACTCCGCTGCTGCATATACTGTCCAATATTACACTATGGCTGCTTTGATTCGGCTGATAACTGCACGAACTTGTTTCTTGGGCAAACCGCCCAGAATACCATCTAAATTCAGTTCTCCGCCCACATCAGATTTAACCCATCCCACAATGTGAAGAGTCTTTTCGTCAACAAACTCATACTTGATGTACTTAATTGCAGCCCAAGTTCCGTTGCCACATTTCCAAACATACTCATCTTTTTCTAAAATGTATTCATATTTTTCCTGGGCAAGTATTGATTTGATGTTTTTTTCGCTGACACCCGCATCGGTGCATGAAAAAACATATGTAGTTCTGGACATGATATTGCTCCCCCCGTGTTTTTTTAAAAATTATATCAGTTTGCTGTTAAACTGTCAACGATTATTTTGTGAGCGTAGTAGAAGACGGGTTTTCTGTCCCATGGGCGAACGCAGTTCGCCTACGAGCATGTTCGATAGAATCCGTAGGGGCGTCGAGGCGCTGCTTCCTACGCATTTGCCAGTGTGACCCCTTGCTGACAACATTGACACCGATTGACCGATTCTGCTGGGCGATGAATAGTCTGATACATAGAATAACAGCGGAGTGAAATTCACTCCGCTACATTTATCTTCGTTCAATTTTTAATTTGCGAAATCCACATAAAGCCGATAGAAAAACCCACCAACAATATTTTATAGGACGCCACCACCAACCGACACAAAGCCACCGTAAACAACCGTGTTTATGACATACCATTGTTAGATACCTTTGACGCTTTGCCATTTGTTACCTCCTAATAATTGTTAATCCTAATTATACTAAAATATATTGCATTAAATCAAAAAAGTAAAGACCAACAGTATAAATTCCCTTTAATCACAAATACTAACATCACGATTTGAAATTAAAGGAGAATTTATATATGAAAGCAACAGG
>JAFNUO010000108.1 GCA_017383985.1 Clostridia bacterium
AAAATCGGTTGTGCCAATTGCGTCGGTCATGGGCTTTGAACGCTCTTTACCGACTAAAATAATTTCGTCACAATATTTTGTGCATTCAAGACCTAAATTGTAATTACATTCATATTCCTTATCGCCAAGCTCAATAAGTCCTGGAGTAACGATTACCTTTTTCATTCCGTCAAACGAGCCAAGAACTCTTACCGCTTCAAGACATCCCTCGGGGTTGGAATTATAAGCGTCGTCAATTAATACCGAGCCTTTTATAAACGATTTAAGTTGCAATCTGTGTTCGGTTTGTTCAAGCTTTGAAACGGCGAAAACAATGTCCTTTTCGCTTACTCCAAGCTCGTGAGCAATCGCTACGGCGCCCGTAATATTAAGAACGTTATGCATTCCTAAAAGTTTTGTTGAAAGCGAAATTTTTTCGTTATCGAAAACGATGTCAAGCTGTGTTCCCGAAGGGCCGCAATGAATGTTTTCGGCCTTATATTTGCTTCCGTCGGCTGTGCCGTACATAACCGAGTTATACTCGCCGCATTTTTCTTTTATATACTTGTTATCGTTGGAAAGGAAAACAACTCCGCCTTTTTTCTTTACGGAATCGGCAAGTTCAAATTTTGTTTTAATAACGTTTTCTATTGATTTAAAGGTGCTTAAATGCTGAGGGCCTACAGAGGTAATAATTCCCGTATCAGGATGAACTATTTTGCAAATCTCTTTAATATCGCCTACGTTTTTAGCGCCCATTTCACATACAAAAATCTCGGTTTGAGGTTTCATATATTCGCGAATTGTCCTAACAACGCCCATAGGGGTATTAAAGCTACCCGGTGTAAAGCAAACGTTATACTTTTCTTCAAGAATTCGGGCAATAATGTGCTTTGTGCTTGTTTTTCCATAACTGCCCGTAATTCCAATTATTTTCATATTCTTAAAAGAACGTAACTTTTTCTTTGCGTCATTAATGTACCATTGTTTAACCGCTCTTTCCGCCGGAGCGTTAATAATATTAACGGCAATAGCAGTAATTCCCGGAAAATAAAACAGCACCAAAACCGCAATAAGAATCGGAATTCTAACCTTTTCAAAAATAATTGAACATGCACAAAGCGCCGCCAAAACAACAAACGCAGTAGCATACATTCTTTTTACTCGAGTCGTAAAAACAAGCGGTTTAATTGCTTTTTTTTGAAAACTAAAGGTATGTAAAACCTTAAAAATAGAAGCAATTGAAACTAAAATTAAAACAAAAATATCAAATTTAATAAGAGAGCATGACGCAACAAGCATTAATATCGCAAATACCGAACGAAAACCGACGTTTTCCTTAGCCCACGATAAATATCGAGTATTATAATATGAATTTTGCTGGAGCATGTGAAGCTGGCGTGTTAACGAAAACAGAGCAGCCACAGCCGCAATTACAACCGCAATTATATAAAGCATATGTTTTAACCTCCAAAAAAGCTATTGAGGATTGCATGCACTTGAGCAGGACGCTCGACAAACGAGAAATGTCCGACTCCTTTGATAACGCAAAGCCCTGCGTCAGGAATTGTTTTTTCCATGATTTTTGCGTCTCTAAGCGGCGTTGCAGTATCGTTTTCGCCCCAAATAAGCAAGGTCGGAGACTTAATATTTCCCATGTACGGAACTAAATCCTCGTTTACAACCTTAACCAAAGTTTGTCTTAAAACGGGTGGCGCATTATTATAATCGGATGAACCAAAATATGAACGAGCCTTGTTTAAAGTGTATTCGGAATAATTACGAATAACCGGTAACTGAAGAATAGCCTTAATCGTCTTAAACGACGCGAGTCTAACCTTTGATTTGAACGAGCGTTTTGGTAAAACACCCGCACTGTCAATAAGAACGATTTTTTTTGGATTAATTCTATCGGTACCGGCAAGTTTTATAATTACTCGACCGCCAAAAGAATGACCAACGATTATATAATCGGTAATGCCGAGTTTTTCAATAAACTTAAGGGTTATTTGACAATATTTTTCAACGTCCCATGGCTCATTAATCTTATCACTTTTACCAAATCCGGGAAAATCCAATGAAACCATTCTAAAGCGGTCGGAAAAGGTTTTTGTCATAAAATTATATGCATCGCAAGAGGAACCCCATCCGTGTAACATTAAAACAGGAGTTCCCTCGCCAACGTCGTTATAGTTAAGGTTAAAACCGTCAATATTTAATTGCATTTTAAAAGCTACCACCTTTACGCAATATTCAATATATTATAGCAGACTATTTAGTAAAATTGAAGTATATTTTGAAAAATTATATACTATTTTAAACAAATTTTTCTAAAATACTTTTAAATCATAAAACCTTATGTTATAATCATGTTATCGTTATAAAAGTTCAAATGAACTTAAGGAGAGATAATATGTCCACAAAATGCATTCCCGGCACTGTGTTACCGTTAAATAACGAAACATCAATGATGTTTTCCAATATTGATGTATTATTTTCCGCCGCAAAGGGTTTAAGTCTTTCTCAAATAACATCCATAACCGGTTTACCTGCGTCAACAATACAAAATTGGGTCAAACGCGGCTGGATTTCTATGGGAAACGGTAAAAAATACAACGAAAGCGCTTTTTCACGGATTCTTATAATAAACAGAGCGAGTTTTCGACCTCGGTTTAGACCCGCAAAAAACCAACGTGGTGTACGCAGGCAATATCGGAAAAATGCAAAACGTAGAGCTTGTTGCAAAAACCGCAGTACTTTCAAAGAATGACGAATCAATACACTATT
>JAFNUO010000109.1 GCA_017383985.1 Clostridia bacterium
CGCTTTCCTTGACGAGTACGCCGCATATTTGCGCGGCCTTATTTGTAAGGGACTCGGCGCCGCCGAAATCGACAAACCCTTGTCGGGACTTAAGTTTGCCGTTGACGCAGGTAACGGCGCCGGCGGATTTTACGCCGAAAAGGTGCTTTCGCCCCTTGGCGGAGACGTTTCGGGAAGCATTAACCTTGAACCCGACGGCTCTTTCCCAAACCATATACCAAATCCCGAAAACGAATATGCTATGGAATGCGCTTGCAAGGCTACCGTTGACGCAGGAGCCGACCTCGGCATAATTTTCGATACCGACGTTGACCGCGCCGGTGCCGTAGGCGCCGACGGCGAAGAAATAAACCGTAACCGCTTGGTTGCTCTTGCCTCTGTGCTTGCTTGTGAAGATTGCGCCGGCGGTACAATCGTTACCGATTCGATAACCTCAAGCGGACTTAAAGAATTTATCGAAAACGAGCTTAACGCCAAGCATTACCGCTACCGCAGAGGCTACAAAAACGTTATCGACAAGGCGGTTGAGCTTTGTAACGCGGGCGAAATTGCTCCTCTTGCCATTGAAACAAGCGGCCATGCCGCGTTTCGGAGCAACTACTTCCTTGACGACGGCGCATATCTTGTTACCCGTATTGTTATTAAGCTCGCCGAGCTCAGAAAAGAGGGCAAGACCATATCCGATCTTATTTCGGCGTTGCGTGAGCCGGTTGAACGAAAGGAAATTCGTTTTAATATCACCGAAAGCGATTTCCGTCCCGTCGGCGAGCGAGTTATTGCCGAGCTTGAAGCCTTTGCCGCGGCTCATGAAGGTTGGCATATCGCCGACGACAACCGCGAGGGTATCCGCGTAAGCTGCGACGAGGCAAACGGCTGGTTCTTGCTTCGTCTGTCGGTGCACGACCCCGTAATGCCGATGAATTTCGAAAGCGACACCGTCGGCGGAGTTCAAAAGATGATAAATTCGCTGACCGAGTTCTTTAAAAATCAGTCAGGACTCGATATAACAACTTTTAAGTGAAAAAGGGTCGATTAAAGGCTAAATTTTTGCTATTTAATTGACCTTGCGAAAATTTTTTGGTTGTTTTCACAAATTTATTAATTTTTTTCGTATCATTTTACATTGACATTGGGTGCTTAAAAAGTGTATAATTACGACGTATAGTAGAATAGTAGTATGCTATCATACGCTTAAAGTCGTTAAATCTCGCTTTTTTTGAAAAGAAAAAGGGAGGTTTGGCGGTGCTCGTGTCTATATTATTATGTAAGCGCGGCGTTTTAGCATATTATTATTTTGGTAAACTAATTTCCCGCAAAGGAGAAAAGACTATGAAAATGTCAAAAAGAATCCTGGCACTTGTAGCAACATTAGTCATGGTAGCTACCATGTTCTCATGTGCCATCTCTGCCAGCGCGTCTGGAAACCTTGCTAAAATCGGCGACACCGAATACGCAACGCTCCAGGCTGCACATGACGCGGCAAAAGCAGGCGACACGATCGTCATGCTTGGCGACGTTGATGTCTACTTAAAGGTGCAAAAAGACATCATACTTGACCTGAACGGTTACACGCTTTCCAGCGCTAACGGCGGCGGCGACGTAATCACTCTTGAAAACGGAAATATCACCGTATACGATAATTCCGAAGCAAAAACAGGTAAAGTATTATCAAGTTATAATAATGACAAAAACGAATACGAGCCTACTCTTATTTGGTCCAAGAATTCCAAAAAAAAGGCTACCATTTACGGCGGCTACTGGACTACCAATGCGGATGTATACCCCAACGGCGGTAACTTGTTTGGCGCTAACGTAATTATCTATGGCGGTAAATTTGCCTATGATAAAACTTCCGCATATCACAAAAGAATTTTCAGCACCGATTACTCCGTTACTCTCTATGGCGGTAACTTTAACGATAACTCGTATACACTTCCGTCAGGATATACATACGACGAGCAGGAAGACGGTACATGGGATGTAATTCTTGAGACTAACCCCGATAACCTTCTTGCCGGTTACGAGACTGAGTATTTCAGCAAGTTCTATGACTATTCCGGTACCTTCTATTTCAAGGATAAGGTTGACGCAAACGGCGTATACCAGAAATGGGCCGTTAAAGGCTACAACGACGGCTCCTTTGTTCAGGAAGATGGTCGTACCGTTGCAACTACTAACACAACCAACCTCTATTTGACAACCGTTGACGATTACTATTTAGATGGCGGCTTTACGTTCACTATTGGTAACTCGTCCAACTATATTGTCGAAAACTATATCGAAGCTTATAGCTTTGGTGACCTTAAGTTCCAAACTGTAGGTACCGGCAACGGCTGCAGATATGAACTTTACGACCGTAATAATCTTATTGCTTATGCTAACTATACTACAAGCTTGGTAAAGTACCCCGTTAAAACAATTACTTTGGCTAATGGCATGCTTACTGTTAGTACAGACAAATCTCCGTTCAACACAACCTCATGGACTCTTGCTGACGGAACTGACGGCGGCACATCCATTGACGTTTCAAATGTAAACATGAGCGGCAAGGTTGTAATTTTCAAAAATGACCAGGGCGCGAATGACCAGGGCGCGGTTGGAAATCAGTATCCTTTCTGGGGATTCTCCTTAACCGGTAAGCTTCTCTACCAGACCGTTGCTGAATTCAACCTCTATCTTGCTAACATCGACCCGAACGATGAAGCTGCAGTTGCAAAGGGTACATCCCTCAGAGCATTAGCTGCAAGCATTTCTCCTCTGGTTGACGAAGCTCTTGTTGAAGTAGCTTCCGGCGGTATCGAATGTACCGAACATAACTACAAGTACGCAGGTACTACTGCAACCTGTACCGAAGACGGTGAAAGCATCTACGCTTGTGAATACTGCGGCGCTTCCTACACCGAAGCTGACACAGCTACAGGCCACCAATATAGCTATACCACCACAGCAACCTGTACCGAAGACGGTACTCGCACCTATGTCTGCGACAAATGCGATGATACATATACCGAGGCAGAGGCTGCTTTTGGTCACGTTGAAGATGCTAAAACTGAAAACTATGTAGAGACTGTTACCTGTCTTACCTGCAAAGATACTATTTCAAAGACCTATCTTGGCAGAGATACTAAGTACAAGCTCACTTCTGCTGACCTCAACTTAAAGAATACATTTACATTTAGCTCTCTTGAGTTCTACGTTGGCGACGACGTTACTCCTGACGGCGCCGTTACCGGACAGACCTTTACCTACACTATGGACGGTATTGATGTTACCGGTACAATCAACGATATCAGCTTCGAGCTTAACGGCTCTCTTGTGCATCGTGTAACCGGCGTTGCCTACACCTTTACAGAGGCTGGCAAGTACTACATTTACGGTACTCTTACTAACGTTACCGACGCTGACGGTAAAGCTTACCCCGACCAGAAGGTTCAGATGGGCGTAATTAAAGTTCGCGACTTCATCTTTGTTGACGCTCCGAAGCGTAGCGGCGTTATTGCTTACGGTGATAACGGCGACCGTAGCACTCCGGTTAGCCTTGACAACGTAGTTCTCGGCAAAACTTCTACTAACGCTTTCGGCCTTACTGTTAACGATGTAGTTACTGATACCCTCTACTACGGTGACCAGATTAAAGCTAACGGCTGGTGGCAAGATTACACCAATTACCAAATTACTATTGACGGCGTTCTTTATAGAGGTAAGGTTACAAGAATTACCTATAAAAATGCTTACACCGGTAAACAGTATGGCGTAGGTTCCGAATGGAACGGAAACGCCGGCGGTAACAACATTTACTGGAGAAGCATTAATGAAACAGGCGTTTGGTACCTCTATGGTCAGATTGAAGGTGTTACATCTGTAGAAGATGGAACTTCTTACGGCAGCTACCTCTACAATATTCCGCTTGGTACTATTAACGTAGTAACATACCAGGGCGATACCCATATCCACGATTATGACGGTAAAGCTACAAAGGAACCGACCTGTACCGAAACAGGTATAATGCACTACACCTGCGAATGTGGCGAAGATGATTACTACGAAGATATCGCAGCTCTTGGCCATAATTACGGTAGCGAAGTTACTACCGAGCCGACCTGTAAGGAAACAGGTATCGAAACCTTCACATGTACACGTTGTGGCGACGTATACACAGAAACCCTCGACGTAGTTGACCATGACTATGTAGCTGGCTACTGCCGCTTCTGCGGTATCCGTGAGATTTACACTCCGACCGCTGCCCAGTGGGCGCTCAAGTTCGTTGACGCTGACGGTAATGTTATCAACAACGTTACTACCGCTAACGGCGAATTCTGGATGGTAGTTTCTCTTACCGATTACGCCGACCTTATCGGCAACATGAATAAGGTTACCGCTGACGGCGCAACCGATACAATTAATAGCACCTACGACCGCACAATCGCATTTGCTACCACCCTTATCTCTATGGACGGTACTAAGGTTGTCGGCGTTCGTGAAAACGGCAAAATCGTTTACAGCACACCTTACGATGGCGCTACTATCATTAGCAACTATGATGCTAAGGACGGCCTCCTTAAGGTAGTATTCCAGTCTGACAACAACGCAGGCTGTGACTTCTCCGTTGGCGCAGCTGACCTTGCTGCAAACGGCGGCGAACTCTTCAGAATTAAGCTCACAAGCACTCTTGAAGAAGCAGGCGAGTTTGACATCAAGGTTGTAGAGCAGAGCGCACTTGTTTCCTCTTCTGTTGCTCTTGTTAATAAGCCGACAGCAGGCGCTTGGGAAACCGGAATCAGCTACTCTACCGCTCTTGAATTCGACGTTCGCGGCTACGACACCATCTACAACATGGCTGTTGAAGTTGAAGAAGCTCCTTCTGAGCCGATTTACGACGAAGCATTCAAGCCGGCAACTGCAAACGTAGAGTTAGAAAGCGATTACACAATCAGATTTACCGTTAAGACCGCTGTATACAACAAGTACAAGAACGTATACCTCGTAGTTGAAAAGGAAATGTTCGAC
>JAFNUO010000110.1 GCA_017383985.1 Clostridia bacterium
AGCAGGGCGAAAACAGCCACTCCCGAAGACGGGCAAAGTCGCGGCGCAAGCGAGAAAATTCCCGGCCATAAAACGCCGCTCGAAAATCCGCAAAGAGCGCAACCGAATAGCGCCAAAGCCGGGCTTGGCGACAACGCCGATAAAAGATAGCTTAACGTACATAAAGCGCAGCTAAGTCCCATAAAATTAACAAGATTAATTTTTGTACTAAATTTTGCATAAATAAGCCTTGCGCTTCCCGCAAGCAACGCAAACGCACACGGCCCCGCTATGTCGCCAACCGTTTTGGTTACGCCGAGGCCCGACTCGGTAAACGCCGACGCCCATTGGCACATGGCGATTTCGCTCGCTCCCGCCGCGGTCATCATGACGGCTAAAATCCAAAAAACAGGGTTGCGTATAATATCGCGCACGGGCGCAGGCGCACTTTCGCCGCCAAGGGTGTTTATCGGCACAAGCGAAAACATTACTATGTTCACAAGCGGCAAAATCGCCCACGCAAAGGACATATATCGCCACGCAGAGACGCCGAAAACAACAAAAAACGCGGTTGATACGGTTATAACTATCGCCTGACCCCAACAGTAAAAGGAATGGAGCAGCGTCATAGCCGCTTCCTTTCGCTCGGTAGGGCAAGCCTCTACAATCGGGCTTATCAAAACCTCGATAAGGCCGCTGCCCGTAGCGTAAAGGATAATAGAAATTATAATACCGACAAAGGGCGGCATTATGTAAGGCAAAACGCCAAGCAAAATAAGTCCCGTCGCCGCCAATACATGGGCCGCTACGACGCATTTTCGGTAACCGACGCGGTCGACGAAAAAGGCCGAGGCGCCATCGGTCACAAGCTGGACGGCGAAATTTATCGCCGCAATAGCCGAAATCATGGCAAGGGATAACCCGAAATCGCGGTTAAAGGTAACGTAAAGCAACGGCGCAAAGTTGTTAATTATCGCCTGAACCACATAGCCGACATAGCTCGCCTTTAATGTTAAATTGTAATTGTTTTTTATACTCATATTATCACCGACCGAAAATATACCTAATTATATTATCACAAAGATTTAATCAATACAAATATTTATTGAAATATAATTTATTCGGTGGTATATTGAAGTTAGATATTAATGTATGGAGGGTTTTTTATGATTTGTAACAACTGCGGTCAAACGGTACCTGACGGAATTAAAAGCTGTCCCCACTGCGGCACTACGTATATTTACACGTCGGCGCCCGTTAATCCCGTAGCGGAAAGGCTTTGCGCCGTTTTCTCCGACAAGCTGTTTCTTACAGCCTCTGTTTTAAGCGCGGTTAAAGTCGGCATATCGTTTTTGCTTGGTTCGGTCGACGTTATTTCGTTGCTTTTTGCCATATTTTTATTAATTACATATTTTAACGCTAAAAAGGGCACCCTTACCCCCGACCATTTACGTTATACAAGCGGTTGCGTTTATTGGAAAACAATCGTTAACTGGGTTTGCGTTGGATTGTACGCGGTCGGAGCGATTTGGTTAACGCTTTGCGCCGGTTTGCTTTACTTTACGTTTATGGAAAGCGCCGCTTACTCCGCCGACGCTTACTCCTACGGCGCTATCTCGCCAAGCATGAATGCCTTTTTCCCCATTTTGTACATTGGTTGCGCCGTTATTTGTTTAATTAATGCGGCGGGGTTTGTTGTAAGCAACCTTATCTTTTATCGACCCGCTCATAAATTTGCAAAAGCTCTTTACACCGATTACCAAAACGGCGTATCACGCGAGTATAATACCAAAAAAATCAGCGTTTGGCTTATGGTAATGGCGATTGCAAACCTTGTAATTATGGTATTTTCTATTTTGATTACCGTAATAATGATGATAGCCATGAAATATTTTATGCCTACAAGTGATATGTTTTCAAGTATGTATTATCTTATTATAATACTTTCCGTTATTCAGGCGTTTGTTATGTATTTGCCCGGCGCGGCGGCGTTTTTATCGCTTTCGGTTTGGATTAAAAAGCGCTTTTAATATAATTCAGGAGGAATTATCGCGATGTTTTGTCAAAGCTGCGGAGCTAAGCTAAACGACGGCGAAGAATACTGCTACCAATGCGGTAAAAAGCAGGCTCACGCCGAGGAATTTGTAAAAAGCGGCGAGAAAAAACCGATTTTTACAAAGGAAACGAAAAAAATGATTATAGAAACCTGCGTTTATACGGCCATTTTAATTACCGTGACCTTTGCAATTTTTGCGGTTATTAAGGCGTTGTCCTAAATTAATTTACCGTAACCTATTTTCCCCTTATTCATATAATAAATCAAGGGGGAAATCAGGCGGGCCCGTTAATGTGCAGGTGGCGGTGTCGGCACGCCCTTTTGAGCAGCCGCACAGTTCTTGTGAAACCCCATTAATATAGAAAAAGCAGCGAGGTTTTCTCGCTGCTTTTTTAATTTTATTTAATTTTAGGCTATGCCTATTCCTAAAATAAGCATTTGTAAAATTACGATATCGGCGCCGTCGAATACTCCGTCAAGGTTAAGGTCGATAACCTTATCGGAGCCGCCGTTAAGCATTACCTGCTCGGCGGAAAGAAGGTCGGCGGCGGTAAGCTCGCCGTCTCCGTCAATGTCGCAATCAATTTCAACCGAATCGTCGGAGTTATCATATTCGGGGTAAACAACCTCAAAGCCGTTGTAACCGCCGCCGATAATAAGGGTCGGGAAATCAATATACGATACGTTGATATCACATACGCCTTTTACTCCGTTTACTACCGCACAGTCGCTATACTGCCACATGCCATATTCGGAATAATCCTTATTGGGTTCGCCGGAGGAGGTCCATGCGGCTACCCAACCGCCGTATTGCTGGTCAAGTTCGTCCATATAAATTTCGTCCATAAGCCATGAGTAGGACGCATATATGCCGGGGAAATATCCCGCCTCGGCAACCGTTTCGGTAAAGGCTAAGCACAAATCGGTACGTTCGCGGTCGGTAAGGGAGCCTTGATACTTTTCGCTTTCGATATCGAAGTATACGGGATATTCGTATTTTTTGCCCTTTGACCATTTGATGACCGATTTTGCTTCTTCTATGGCTTCCTCTACGTTGGTGGCGACGCTGTAAACATATACGCCAACGTCAAGCCCTGCGGCCTTTGCGGCGGCATAGTTTTCTTCAAAGCGGGTGTCCATGCCCGTATTAGAAACCGTGCTATTGTCGGAGCCGTAGCCTATTCGTAAAATAACGTAATCTATTCCCGAAGCCTTTAAGGTTACAAAATCAACCTTGCCATTATGCGTGGAAATGTCCAATCCCTTTGCCCAAACCTTGTTTTCGTCCGGCAAAGAGGTTGTTGCGCCGTAATAAAAGGTTTTTTTCTCGACCGTGGTTGTTCCGCTTGCGGTGATTGGCGCAACCTGCCACTTTGAGTAGCTTACAACGTCGTTGTAAACGTAATATTTTTCGTCCTCAAGCACCTTGTAGCTATATGTAGAAATTGAGCTTTCGCTTGTCTTTTCGGCGTTATATTCGGCGGCGGAGTAGTTATAAAGCGCTATCCAGCCCTTGCTCGTCTTTCCCCAAAGATATTTGTCGCTTTCGGAATAGGCGGTTATGGTTACGCTTGTACCCTTTGAATAATAAGTAACATATGTTCCGCCTGTTGACGGGGTAGAACGGACATTAAGTTCGGTTGAGGTTTTCCACGTCTCGTTTACGAAAAATTCGGTACCGATAAAGGTTGCGTATACCGACGCGGAAGAGGCGGTACGAGCAACAACAAAGCCGTTTTCGGTTTCGGCAACAAGATTGCCCGAAATAATTTTACGGTTAAACGTAGAAAAAGTTTCGCCCGACGAAATTACACCGACCTTTTCGGTCATATTCTCGTCGCTATAAACCGCTATATCGGTTTTTGCCGTCCATTTTTCAAGGTTATACGAGGTTTCGGTCGAAACAATTTCAAGCTCGTCGCTTTCTTCGGGCTTGGTTGTTGTTTTCTTTAACTCGCTCCAAATCTTGTTGCCGGTAGGCTCAATGCGGATAGGCGTTTCGCCGTAAATCGGCTCGGTAAACTTAGCCTCGCCCGTATAGGCGTAGCGGTAAAGATCAATTTCCTTGTAATCGCCGTCGTTTGCGGTAGAAGGCTTTTTCTCAAGCAAAACATTTGTGCTTTCAACCACATTTACGTTTACGGTTAAGGCGGTTTCGCCTAAAACGGCGGTGATTTTAGTTTTTCCGAGGGCCGCCGGAGTTATAAGCCCGTTTTCGTCAACCGTTGCTACCCTTTTGTTTGCGGTTGAATAAATAAGGGCGTCGGTCGTGTCGGAGGGTAAGGTTGCCTCAAGCTGACAGGTAAGGCCAAGCGGAATTTCCACTTCACTTACATTAAGACCGAATTCGACCGTTTCGGGATCGCTGTTTTCGGGCTGATCCACTTCGGGCTCGTCTGTCTCCGGCTCATCTGTCTCAGGGTCGGTGGCGGTTGTATCGTAATAAAAGGTTTTGTTTTCTATTGTTGTTATGCCTACGGGATTAAGCTCGGCAATTTGCCAATCGGAATAGCCGACAGGGGTAAGGTAAACATATGTTTTCTTGCCCTCTTTTTCTCGGTAAGTATAAGTAGTGGCGGAGCTTTCGCTTGTCTTTTCGGCGTTATATTCGGCGGCGGAGTAGTTATAAAGCGCTATCCAGCCCTTGCTCGTCTTTCCCCAAAGATATTTGTCATCTTCGGAGTATTCGGTTACGGTTACGCTTGTACCCTTTGAATAATAAGTAACATATGTTCCGCCTGTTGACGGGGTAGCGCGAACATTAAGTTCGGTTGAGGTTTTCCACGTCTCGTTTACAAAAAATTCGGTACCGATAAAGGTTGCATATTTCGACGCGGAAGAGGCGGTACGAACAACAATAAAGCCGTTTTCGGTTTCGGCAACAAGATTGCCCGAAACGATTTTACGGTTATATGTCGAAAATGTTTCGCCCGACGAAATTGTACCGACCTTTTCGGTCATGTTCTCGTCTTTGTAAACCGATATATCGGTTTTTGCCGTCCATTTTTCAACGTTATACGAGGTTTCGGTCGATATAATTTCAAGCTCGTCGCTTGTCTCAGGTTTGGTTGTTGTTTTCTTTAACTCACTCCAAACCTTTTCGGTTTCGGAAACGTCGGTTCGGAAAGGAATTTCGCCCTCAATTAACGTATCTCTTTTTAACTCCTCGTTATAAACATAGCGGTGAAGGAAAATTTCTTTATAATTTTCGGCCGTTTCGTCATTCGGCTTTGCTTCCAAAAGGTCAAAAACTTTTTTTACAACCGTAATTTTAACCGTTCTTGCGGTTGTTTCGTCGTCCCCTGCCTTAACGGTAATTTCGGTTTCACCCTCGCTTACGGGGGTAACAAGTCCGTTCTCGCCAACCGTTGCAACGTCGGTATTGCCGCTTGTATATGTAACGTCCAAATCAGCCATTTCATCGGGCAAGGTCGTCTCGATTTGGCAGGTAAGGTCGGCGGGTACGGTAGCCTCGGTTATATTAAGCTTAACGGCGTTGTCGGTTGTATCGGGTACGCACATATATCCCGGAACCTGTAAAATCGGGTTTTCGGGTTCGACATCGGGTGAGGTTTCGGGGTATGCGGGACGTGCATATCCCGTTATACGGTAATATTTTCCGTAACGAACCGCAGACGTGCGGCTAAATCGCGTTCCGACGACAACTTGACTTGACCAGTTTCCGTGAACAACATAAATACTGCTGTCGGTTACCTTATATACTATCGCGTTATGCGCCCATCTTGTCGGACTGCTCATATTCTCGTTGCTACTGCTGCGCAAAAATACGATATCGCCCGGTTTCGGAGTATAATCCGATTCCTTCATCTTTACTCCGTAGTCGCAATCCCTCGCAACGTCGTCATAAAAATAAACAAAGCTTCCTCCATGGGTTGCGATATAGTTTCCAATACCGTCGCCGTAGTTACATTTTGACAT
>JAFNUO010000111.1 GCA_017383985.1 Clostridia bacterium
ACCGAGGTTAAGTTAATATCGCTTGATACCGAGGCGAAATATTCGGGCAAATCCTCGTAATAATCGCCCGCCTGAATAATTTGAACCGATTTAATGTCGTCTGCGTCGGGCTTAAAGAGAATACCGACATAATATACTCCGAACATTGTTCCTAAAAGCGCAAGGTTGATAATCGCAATAGTTATAAGCGAAAGGGCGGCGTTAATAAGGTTGCGAAATTTTTTTGTTGCGATAAGCTCGTATACTGCAACCGAAACAACCATAATAACGTAAAGAACAACAATTGCGATTATAGTACTAATATCGTTGGCATAGCCGGAGCGAAGATTTGCTATTTCGCTAAAAAGCATGGTTACCGGAATAAGCGAAGCGGTAGTACCGACAAGTATGCGGAACAAGCCCTGAACCTTTTTGCCAACGGCGCTGCTGCCCGCAAATTCGCTTTTACGTATTTTGAAAAGTACCGTCGCGATTATAAGATAAATTATCGCCATAACAAAGGTGTAAATCGCGTGGGGAAGGCTTCCCATTACGTGATCAACGCCTTCGACGTTAAAAAACGATTCAATAAGCGCAAAGGGGATGTTATACGATTGACCAAAAATGCCGTAATGGGTCATAATCGGGGAATTCGAAATAACGGCCACTCTTATGGCGAAAAATACCGTTTGCGGAAAAAAGGCCGCGATAAAGGAAACGATAATGTTATTAAAATATGTTCCCGTAACGCTTATCGCAACCGAAACGGCCGCCATTATGAAAAGGGAGGCGGAGATAACGGCAATAAGGTTGTAAAAAACCGACGCCATGTTAAGAACAAAAAATGCGGGGAACAAAAGAGTTCCGATAACGGCAACCGCCGACGACGAAATAAGCGCGATAAGAAACCACGAAAGGGCGGCGGCAAAGGCGCTTAAGAAAACGCACTCCCTTGTTTCGCATAACGAATGATAAAAGTCGCTTGATTTACGGCTGTTAACCCATTTGTATGCGCAAAAGATAAGCACGGGAGCAACCAAAAAGATTGACCAAGCCGCAATCGGGTGAATTTCAAGGAAGGTAAAAGCGCTAACGCTTGCCCCGTAATCGGCGTCTCCGTAAGATAAAAGCCTTACGGTAACCGAGGTGATTAAATTTATCGCCGCTTCAACGTTCATGATAACGGTAAAAATCAAGCCGGGGAGCAAAAGCTGACGCAAAAATTCGCGGTAAAGCGACGGACTGAAAAATCTTTTTTTCATCGTTTATCCCTCCAATACAGCCGAAAAGTCATAACCGAGGGCTTCCATTTCATAGGTGAACACCTCTTCAAGGGTGAGAGGCAACACGTCAAGTAATGTCGGCTCCATGTGCTGCAAAGCGGCTACGGTTACGTCACGATCGCCGCGTACAATAATGTTTGCGACCGAGCCGTGCTTTGTGAATTTAAGAATATCAATACCGGCGAATTTCGAGCGGTCGTATTCGGTATTAAACGCAATTTGAACCTTAAAAAGGCTGGTTTTAAGGTTTTGGATATCGCTTTCAAATACAAGTCCGCCCTTGTGGAGCAAGCTTAGCTGGTCGCAGGTATCCTCAAGCTCTCTAAGCGAATGAGAGGTTATGATGGCGGTTGCTCTGCGGTCAACTACGTCCTCGCAAATAAGCCTTTTTACAAGGTTTCGCATAACGGGGTCAAGCCCGTCAAAGGTTTCGTCAAAGAATATATAATCGGGACGGGTTGCAAGGGACAAAATTGTTGCCGCCTGACGCTTCATGCCCTTTGAAAAGGTGTTAAGACTGGCTTTCGGGTTAAGCCCAAAGCCCGCCGTAAACTCGTTAAAACGGGCGAAGTCAAAGCTTGGGTAAACCGATTTATAAAGCTTTGCCATGCGGTTCATCGAAGCG
>JAFNUO010000112.1 GCA_017383985.1 Clostridia bacterium
ATGCGATTCGCAATATAGTATTTGGTGTTCTTTATAAAGCTCAAAGTATAATATTGCCATTCTTTATTCGTACGGTAATGATTTATATTATGGGTTCTCAATATGTTGGATTGGGAAGCCTTTTTACGTCTGTTTTGCGCTTTTTGAGCTTAGCGGAATTAGGAATAGGTCACGCCCTTGTTTTTAGTATGTATGCGCCTATTGCAAAGGATGACGACGTTACTTTATGTGCGTTGCTTAATCTTTATCGTAAGATTTACCGATGTATAGGTACTGTAATTTTAGTTGTCGGATTGGCTTTAATGCCGTTTTTGAAATATTTAATTTCTGACGGATATCCTGCTGATATAAATATTTATGTTCTCTATTCAATTTATTTATCAAACACTGTCATAAGTTATTTAATGTTTGGTTATAAGCAATCGTTGCTTGTTGCTTTTCAGCGTTCTGATATTATAAGTAAAAGAACCATGGCTATACAGGTTGTTCAAAACATTGTTCAGTTTAGCGTGCTTTTATTAACAAGAAATTATTATCTTTATGTTATTTTTCTGCCTGTCTTTACCGCTGTAACTAATATATTTAATCTTGTTATTGTAAATAAAATGTACCCCCAGTATAAATGCAGCGGTAATATCAGCAAGGAATTAAAACGTTCAATTATAAAAAAGGTTACTGCGCTTATAGGCACAAAAGCAAATACAATTGTTTTGCATGCCGCTGACAACGTTGTTATTTCCGCGTTTTTAGGTCTTATTACAGTCGGTATATACGGGAATTATTATCATATTATGAACTCCGTTGTAGGGGTTATTACCACAATTTATTCCTCGCTAACCGCCGGCTTAGGGAATAGCCTTGAAACCGATAATGTCGAAAAAAATTACAATAATTTTAATATTTTAAGCTTTATTAACTTTTGGCTTGTAACATTTTGTTCGGTTTGCTTACTTTGCTTGTATCAACCTTTTATGGACTTGTGGGTTGGTAAAGAACTAATGTTCGGATTTGACGTAGTAGTTCTTTTAACGGTCTATTTCTTTGTTTACCAAATACGAAGAATCGTTCTTACTTATAAAGACGCCGGCGGCGTTTGGTGGGAAGATCGTTTTAGACCATATGTAATGATGTTTTTTAACTTGACGTTTAACATTATTTTAGTTCAAGTAATAGGAATACAGGGCGTTATATTGTCCACCATAATAAGCATGCTTATATCCTTGCCGTGGGAGAATTATACCGTTTTTAAATTTATATTTAAAAAATCATCACTTGAATATTATTTGCAATTTTTAAAATACGTTATTTCCGCAATCGCTATTTCTGCTATAACATATTTTGCTTGTTATTGGATTCCGTATGGCTGGATTGGACTGTTTATTCGCGCCGGAATATGCGTTATTTTACCGAATGTTTTATTATTCTTAATTTTCTTTAAGAGTAATGAATTCCGTCAAAGTATGAAAATTGTTAAAGATAGGCTTAAAGGTAAATTAGGGAGAAAAGCGTAATTATTAAAAATATCAATTGCATAAAAGAAGCTAATCTTTGCATTTCTTGCGGTGTTTGTGCGGCAAATTGTCCAAAAAATTGTATTTCATATAAATTAAATAATCGTATGTATTTGCCCGAAATTAATGGCGATTGTATAATGTGCGGTAAATGTACTAAAGTTTGCCCGTCGGTTGACATGACGTACGATGCTGATAACAATGGAATTGAAAGCTATGTTTTGGGCGATTATAAAAACATCTTTTGCGCTAAAAGCCGCAACTTAAATTTGCGTAAAAATTCGACAAGTGGCGGCGTTGTAACGCAACTTGTTAAAAACTTGCTTGAATCGGAAGCGTATGAAAGCGCCTTTTTAGTTAACGGATATGATTATCATCAACAAATCTTTACTAAAAGATATAAATCCGGTGACGATTTAACCGAAAGCGCAGGTAGCCGTTATCTTACAGTATCTCATACCGAGGCCGTAAGATATATTCTAAAACATCCCGATGAAAAAGTTATTATCGTTGCAACCGGTTGCGCCGTTGACGCAATTTTAAAAACAATTAATGTTAATAAACTTAAAAGAGATAATTATCTTATTATTGGACTGTTTTGTGATAAAACTATGCATTACGGCGTAGTTGAATATTTCGATAACCATAAAGATAATAACGGAAAAACCGTAAATAATCTTTATTTTCGAACTAAAAAAGACGGCAAATGGCCGGGTAAAGTGCTCATCACCTATACCGACGGAAGCGAAATAACTTTACCAAGCTCTGCGCGAAAGAACTTAAAGGAATATTTTGTTCCCGAAAGATGCCTTTATTGTCTGGATAAGCTAAATAAAACGGCTGATATATCGGTAGGCGATAATTATATTAAGAAAAACGCCGATGAATTTGGCGTGAGCAGCGTTATTATCAGGACAAGTATTGGCGAATCGGCCTGGGATTTATGTGCCGATAAATTCGATTATCATGATGATGATTTAAATGAATTTCTTAAATCTCAACACGTAACCGTTAGG
>JAFNUO010000113.1 GCA_017383985.1 Clostridia bacterium
GCATTTCCGACAAAACCCATAATTATAAAGAAATTATGCAGGCGGGACTTGAATGTATCGGTGATATTACCGAATATAACATATACGAGGTTGTCGGCCTTGCCGCAAAAAGTCTTGAGACGATATCGAAAAACTGCGTTTTAAACATTTCTCATTTAGGAGTGTTAACGGCTTTGCTTGACCGCCTTGGAGCTAACGCCGATAAAAACGAGCTTATCTCATGTATCGGAAACAAAAACGAAAACGGTATCGCCGAAATTTGCGCCAAATGTGACGCAGGTCAAAAAACCACCGAAATGCTTACCTTGCTTGCCGAGGCTTACGGAGACCCGACCGAAATTATCGAAAAATTTAAGGCGCTTACCGACGACGAAAGTATCTTGTCGGCGCTTTACCGACTTAAAAACGTTGTGGAACAAGTAAGTCTTGTTTCCTCCGCAAAGGTTCAGGTTGACTTATCTTTAACAAGCGATACCAACTACTATAACGGTATCATGCTTCAAGGCTTTGTCGAGGGTATTCCGACGGGTGTTTTAAGCGGAGGTCAGTATGACCGACTTATGAAAAAAATGGGCAAACCTGCCCGTGCGATAGGCTTCGCCGTTTACCTTGATTTACTTGAAAGATTAAAGGCAAAAACCGATTACGACGTCGATGTTTTGCTTGTTTACGATAAAAAAATCGACCCCGTGCTTGTAAGCCGCCGCGTAGCCGAGCTTATAAACGAGGGCAAAAGCGTCTCGGCGCAGACTACTGTTCCCGAAAAGCTTTTATACCGTGAGAAGGAAGTTCTCACATCAACGGAGGAATGAGCCCGATATGAAAAAAATGCTGCAAATCGCCTTGCCGAAAGGCAGACTTGGCGAAAAGGTATATAAAATGTTCGAAGCGGCGGGCTTTTCCTGTCCCGAGGTTTTGGACGATACAAGAAAACTTATTTTTGAAAACGAAGAAGCAGGTGTTCGCTATTTTTGGGTAAAACCGAGCGACGTTGCAATTTACGTTGAACGCGGCGCCGCCGATTTAGGCGTTGCAGGAAAAGATATTTTGCTTGAGTACGAGCCTGAGGTGTTTGAACTGCTTGACCTTAACGTTGGAAAATGCCGTATGGCGGTGGCGGGGCCAAAGGGCTTCCGCGACAACACCGAAAACACCTTGCGTGTTGCTACCAAATTTACTAATATCGCAAACACTTACTACCGTTCACTCGGACGAGATATAGACATAATCCACCTTAACGGCTCTATCGAACTTGCTCCTATTTTGGGGTTGTCGGACGTTATCGTTGATATTGTCGAAACGGGCACAACCTTGCTCGAAAACGACTTGGAACCGTTCGAAACCATAGTTCCGATAAGCGCAAGGCTTATCGCTAACCGCTCATCGTACCAGTTTAAAAACGAGGAAATAAACGCCGTGCTTAAAGGACTTAAAGCACAAACGGAGGCATTAAAATGATTAAAATTTACGAATACGGTCAGGTTGAAAATAAAGAAATTTTTGCCCGTATGGCGCCAAAGGCCAACGTTGAGAAAATCGTGACCGATATTATAAACGACGTAAGGGAAAACGGCGACGCCGCCCTTTACCGCTACTGTGAAAAGTTTGACGGCGCAAAGCTGGACTGTCTTGAGGTTACAAAGGCTGAGTTTGACGAAGCACTTGCCGTAACTGAACCCGAATTTTTAAGAATTTTGGAATCTGCGGCGAAAAATATCCGTCTTTTCCACGAACAGCAAAAGCGCCAAAGCTTTGTTGTTTCGGGAGAAAATGGCTCTTTGCTCGGCCAACGGGTTTTGCCTATTGAAAAGGCGGGGCTTTACGTTCCCGGCGGTACGGCGGCATATCCGTCAACCGTATTAATGGACAGTATCCCCGCCAAAATTGCCGGCGTTGAGGAAATCGTAATGGTAACACCGCCGTCAAAGGATGGAAAGGTTAACTCCGCTATTCTTGCCGCCGCATATATCGCGGGAGTTGACCGCGTGTTTAAAATCGGCGGCGCGCAGGCCGTTGCCGCCCTTGCATATGGCACCGAAAGCGTACCCCAGGTTGATAAAATTGTCGGACCGGGTAACGCCTTTGTTGCCGAGGCGAAAAAACAGGTTTTCGGCCAGGTTGCGATTGACATGATTGCGGGACCGAGCGAAATTTTGGTCGTAGCCGACGCAACCGCAAAGCCCGAAAACGTTGCCGCCGACCTCTTGTCTCAGGCGGAACACGATAAGCTCGCAAGCGCCGTTTTGGTAACCGACAGTATGGCTCTTGCCAACGCCGTAAGCGCCGAGCTTGAAAAGCAAATCCCGCTTTTAGAGCGCGCCGAAATAGCAAGAGAGTCTATCGACAATAACGGCAAAATTATTGTTGCCGATACTCTTTACGCCGCTATCGAAATTTCTAACGAGCTTGCTCCCGAGCATCTTGAGCTTTGCGTTGATAATCCGTTTGACTATCTTGACGCCGTTAAAAACGCCGGCTCAATTTTCATGGGTAAATATTGTCCCGAGGCTCTTGGCGACTATTACGCAGGCCCTAACCACACCTTGCCTACGGGAGGAACCGCCCGTTTTTCAAGTCCGCTTTCGGTGGACGATTTTATTAAGAAATCCCAGTTTATTTATTACCCGCAGGAAGCCTTTGAGGCGGTAGCAAGAGACGTCGATTTCTTCGCCCGTAAAGAGGGGCTTACCGCTCACGGAAAAAGCGCTACTGTACGTCTTTCGGAGGATAAATAATGAGCCGTTTTTTTAGTGAAAAGCATAACTCGCTTACCGCGTATACACCCGGTGAGCAACCGAAAAACAGGGAATATATAAAGCTTAATACCAACGAATCGCCCTTTGCCCCGTCAAAAGGCGTTTTAGAGGCGGTAAGGGAACAAGCGGAGCTGCTTAATCTTTACTCCGACCCCGAATGTACCGAGCTTAATAAAATTGCGGCGTCGGTTTTCGGCGTAGATACCGACCGAATACTTATGACCAACGGCTCGGACGAAATTTTAAATTTTGCCTTTATGGCCTTTGGCGATAAGTACCACCCCTTTGCTTTTCCCGATATAACCTATGGCTTTTATCCCGTTTTTGCGAAGTTAAACGGCGTACCGTATAAGGAAATACCGCTTAAACCGGACTTTTCGGTTGACGTTGCCGACTACGAAAATATCGGCATGAATATCGTTATCGCCAACCCCAACGCGCCTACCGGACTTATACTGTCCCTTAGCGAGGTTGAGCGCATTGTAGTCACCAACCCCGACAACGTCGTTATAATCGACGAGGCGTATATTGATTTTGGCGGCGAAAGCGCAATTAGGCTTACCGACCGCTACGATAACCTGCTTGTTACACGTACTTTTTCTAAATCCTATTCGCTCGCGGGAGCACGTCTCGGTTTCGGTATCGGCGCAAAGTCGCTTATAGCCGACCTTAATACAATTAAGTATTCAACCAACCCCTATAACGTGAACCGTATGACAATGGCGGCAGGGGTTGCGGCGCTGAAAGATAACGGTTATTATATGAATAACTGCAAAACTATTATCGAAAACCGCGAATGGACAAGTAAGGAGCTTAAAAAGCTTGGCTTTACCGTAACCGATTCAATGACCAACTTTATTTTCGCAAAAAGCGATAAAATCGGCGGCAAGGAGCTTTACCTTTCCTTGCGCGAAAAGGGCGTTTTGGTGCGCCATTTCGATAACCCGATTATAACCGATTATAACCGCATTACCGTCGGCACAAGGGCGCAAATGGAAACGCTTTTGGAAACGGTAAAAACAATACTTGAAAAGGGGAACGAATAAAATGAGAGAAAGTGTAATTGCCCGTAAAACGGCTGAAACCGACATAACCCTTAAGCTTAATCTTGACGGAAAGGGCGTTGCCGATATTGCTGCCGGTTGCGGCTTTCTTGACCATATGCTGACCCTTTTTGCGTCGCACGGCGGCTTTGACCTTTCGGTCAAATGCAACGGCGACACTTACGTTGACGACCACCACACGGTTGAGGATATCGGAATTTGTCTCGGAATGGCCTTTGCGGAGGCGTTAGGCGATAAAAAGGGGATTACCCGTTACGGAGATATAACCTTGCCTATGGACGAGGCTCTTATCCTTTCGGCCGTTGATATTTCGGGAAGAGGTATGTACGTAAATACGTTAAAAATCCCCACTCAAAAGGTCGGCACCTTCGATACCGAGCTTGTTAACGAGTTTTTCATCGCCTTTACAAGAGAGGCTAAATTAACCCTCCATATTAACCAGCTTGCGGGAGTAAATTCACATCACATTATTGAGGGCGCATTTAAATCGGTTGCCCGCAGTCTTGCTAAAGCGGTTGCAATCGACCAAAAACGCGCCGATACTGTTCCGTCCACAAAGGGAGTGCTTTAATGCTTGTAATAGTTGACTACGGAGTCGGCAACCTTTTCTCGCTTAAAAGCTCCTTTGCCTTTATCGGCGAAGAGGCAGTTGTAAGCGGCGACAAGGATATAATCGAGTCGGCCGACCGTATAATTTTGCCCGGTGTCGGCGCATTTGCCGACGCAATAAAAAAGCTGCGTGATACGGGACTTGATAAGGTGGTTTGCGACTGCGCCGCTAAAGGTACGCCGATAATGGGTATTTGCCTTGGAATGCAACTCCTTTTCGAAACAAGTAAGGAATACGGAGAGCATAAAGGCCTTGGCCTTATTAAGGGCGACATTGTACCCATGGAGGGCGCAATCCCCGCCGACTTAAAAATTCCGCATATCGGTTGGAATGCGCTTAAATTTGTCGGCGAAAAGCACCCGATTTTTAAGCATATTAACGACGGCGACCACGCCTATTTTGTCCACTCGTATTATGGCGACAACTGCGATAAATCTCTTATCGCAACCACCGAATACGGCGAAATTTTAACCGCCGCCGTAGCCGACGGTAACGTATGCGGTTGCCAATTCCACCCTGAAAAAAGCGGCAAAACAGGGCTTAATATTTTGCGCGGTTTTTGCGAATGGAAGTGAAACTATATGAAAATTTTTCCCGCTATTGACCTTTTCGGAGGTAAAGCCGTACGCCTTTTAAAGGGCGATTACGATAAAATGACGGTGTATAACGATAACCCCGTTGAGGTTGTCAAGGATTTTAAGAAAAAGGGCGCCGAATATGTCCATCTTGTCGACCTTGAGGGCGCCAAAAACGGCGATACGCCAAACCTTGAAACCGTCCGCCGTATCGTTACCGAGGCCGGTGTTTTTACCGAAATCGGCGGCGGTATCCGTAACATGGAAACGGTCGAAAAATACTTATCAATCGGCGTAAACCGAGTTATTTTGGGTACAGCCGCCGTTACCGACGACGCGTTTTTGCGTAAAGCGGTCGACACCTACGGCGAAAAAATCGCTGTCGGCGTTGATATAAAGGACGGCGCCGTTGCTATTAAGGGTTGGACCGAAAAATCAAGCTGGTCGTGCCATGATTTTTGCAAAAAAATGCAGGATATCGGCGTAAAAACCCTTATTTGTACCGATATTTCCCGTGACGGAGCCATGCAAGGCGTAAACCGCGCTTTGTACAAGGAACTGTCCGAAAAATATAATATGGATATTGTCGCTTCGGGCGGCGTATCCTCAATCGACGATATAGCCGAGCTTAGAAAAATGGAACTTTACGGAGCCATAATCGGAAAAGCTTACTATATCGGCGCAATCGACCTTAC
>JAFNUO010000114.1 GCA_017383985.1 Clostridia bacterium
CATTTTGTGCTGTTTTTTTGTATAAATAGCATTTTATTGTGTTTAAATATTATTTATTTTTGACTTTGGAATGTTATTTGATTTAGAGGAATATTCATCACCGTTATAAACAGTCCGAAATTAACGATATTTTTTAAATATATTGATATTTTTATGACGCACTGGTATAATATAAAAGTTAGAAATCAGTAAGTTGAAAGGACTGTACATATATGAACAGAGAAATGTTTTTTAAATCAGTAAAAGGTAAAAAAATTGCGTTTTGCGGAATCGGCAAAAGCAATCTTCCGTTAATATACAAATTCATAGAAAAAGGCGCAGAGGTATATGCCTGCGACCGACGCGAACGCTCCCAGCTTGCGCCCGGCCAAGCTGAAGAACTTGAAACTGCGGGGGCCAAGCTAATTTTAGGCGACGGATATCTTGATAATTTAAACGTTAATATCATTTTCCGCACGCCGGGAATGAATTACTTTCTTCCCAAGCTTACCGAGGCCCGTAAAAAAGGCATAGTTGTTACCTCGGAAATGGAGGTTTTCTTTGACCTTTGTCCATGCAAAATTTTTGCAGTTACCGGCTCCGACGGCAAGACAACCACTACCACTCTTATTGCTACAATGCTTAAAGAACAAGGCTATAACGTTCATCTCGGCGGAAATATAGGAACTCCCCTTTTGCCGATAATTGAAGAAATTGGCGAAAACGACATTGCCGTTGCGGAACTTAGCTCATTCCAGCTTATATCCATGCGAAAAAGCCCCGATGTATCGGTTGTTACCAACGTAGCACCTAACCATCTTGACGTTCACAAGACCATGGACGAATATATTGACGCAAAGAAAAACATTTTTATGCATCAAAACGCCTTTACCCGTACCGTTCTTAACGCAGATAACGAAATTACCGCCTCATTTGCCGACGAGGTAAGAGGCACGCTTTCTTATTTTAGTTACAATAGTCCCGTTTCAAGAGGCGCTTATTTAGACGGAGATGACATATGCGTTGCCGATAAAAACGGCGTAGTAAAAATCATGAATAAGCATGAAATCCGTATCCCAGGCGAGCACAACGTTGAAAACTATCTTGCCGCAATATCCGCGGTATGGGGCTATGTTGACATTGAAACAATCGTAAAGGTTGCCCGTGAATTTGGCGGCGTTGAGCACCGAATTGAGTTTGTACGCGAAAAAGACGGCGTTAAATATTATAACGATTCTATCGCAACAAGCCCGACACGTACAATAGCCGGCCTTAAAGCGTTTAACCAAAAGCTTATCGTACTTGCGGGCGGATACGATAAACACATACCCTTTGATCCGCTTGCACCGTATGCAGTTGAAAAAATCAAGGTACTTATTCTTACAGGCCCTACCGCCGACGCAATTGAAAAGGCAATACGCTCCGATAAAAACTTTGATAATTGCGGAATGAAAATTCTACGTTCCGAAAACCTTGAACAATCGGTTAAAATGGCTCACGAAATTGCAAAGAAAGGCGACATAGTTTCGCTTAGCCCCGCTTGCGCCAGCTTTGACGCATATCCTAACTTTGAGGAACGCGGAAATCACTATAAAAAGCTTGTTAACGAGCTTTAATACAGGAGTTAATAATGGAATTAAAAGAGCTTATAATAGCTTTATCCGACGCAAACGGCGTAACCGGACTGAGCGGCGCAATAAAAGTTGCCGAAACCGAGCTTCAAAAGCTCGGCAGAGTTGAGCATGACCATATGGGCGGAATTACCGCAATAATCGAAGGTAATTCGGATTATACAATTATGCTTGACGCGCATATAGACGAAATAGGAATGATTGTAACCGAGATTGACGGGGATTTTATTCGTGTTTCGAAATGCGGCGGTATTGACGCAAGAGTTCTTATTTCTCAAGAGGTAATTATCCACGGAAAAGAAGACCTTTTCGGTGTATTTTGTTCGGTTCCACCTCACATAAAGTCGGATAAAAACACCGTACCCGAAATAAACGAAATGGCCATTGACGTTGGCATGAAACACGATCAAATAATTGAAACGATTTCGGTCGGCAACCGAGTTTCTTTTAAACAAAATTCAGTAGAACTTGCAAATTCAAGATTAACCGGAAAATCGCTTGATAACAGAGCCGGCTGCGCCGCAGTAATTGAAGCGGTAAAGCTTGTTTTAAAAAATGGCAAACCAAATTGCAATATTATACTTTCTTTATCCGCCCAAGAAGAGCTCGGCTTGCGCGGAGCAAGAACCTCTGCGTTTAAGTATTCACCGAACGAAGCTATTGTTGTTGACGTTAGCTTTGGCGCTTATCCCGGCGTACCAAAACATCAAAGCGGAAAGCTCGGAAACGGCCCGATGATTGGAATTTCTCCGATTACTGACCGATACATGACGGCTAAACTTCGTGATTTAGCTGACGAAAACAATATTAACTATCAATGCGAAGTTTGCGGCGGAACGACAGGCACAAACGCGGACGTTATATCTATTACCAAATCAGGTATACCAACGGCGCTTATTTCTATTCCGTTGCTTAATATGCACACACCGACTGAGGTTATTTCAGTAACCGACGTCGAAAACACCGCTAAACTGATTGCGGAATACATCAGAAAGGCGGGAAAGTAAGTTTATGTTTGACAATTTAAAAAACTTATGTCTTATTGACGGCGTTTCGGGAAATGAAGGTGCGGTTTCTGAATTTATTATTAACGAAATTTCGCCCTATGCCGAATGTTATATTGACCCGCTCGGTAACGTTATCGCACACAAAAAAGGAGCTCAAAAAGCCGCAAAGCGTGTTCTTTTTGACGCCCACATGGACGAAGTCGGCATGATAATTACCGACATTCGTGACGATGGACTTCTCACCTTTTCGTGCGTCGGCGGTATAAACACGGAAGTTTTGCTTGCTCGACGGGTAAAAATCGGCAATATTTTCGGCGTTATAGGTGTTAAGCCTGTTCATATGCTTTCCGGCGACGAAAAGAAAAAAATTCCCGATAAAGACGGCTTGTATATCGACATCGGCGCAACAAGTAAAAAAGACGCCGAGCAATACGTTGAAATCGGTGACACCGCTACCTTTGACAGCGATTGGGTGGAGTTCGGCGATAACAAAATTAAAGCAAAGGCTCTTGATGACCGTATCGGTTGCTCGATTGCTATTGAGCTTATTAAATCCGATTTACCGTTTGACGCATGGTTCAGTTTTTCCGTTCAAGAAGACCTGGTTGTTCCCGCAGGTGCTGCAGGGCTTTGGTCCACCGTTCTGACCATCGTTCTTCCTCTCGGCATTCTCGCCGGCGGCTTTGTGATCTGGTACCGCCGCAGACGCAAATAAGGAGTTCCCCATGGCAAAC
>JAFNUO010000115.1 GCA_017383985.1 Clostridia bacterium
GTAACCGTTTGCGGTTGGGTACAGCGCCAACGAGATTTGGGCCAGCTTATTTTTATTGATTTGCGCGACCGTACAGGTATTGTCCAGCTCGCTTTTGACGACTCTACCGACCGTGAAATGTTTGAAAAGGCGTTCCATATCCGCTCGGAATACGTACTTATCGCTTCGGGTGAGATTAGAGAGCGTTCTTCGATTAATAAAGATATTCCGACGGGCGATATCGAAATTGTGCCGACCGAGCTTCGCGTTTTATCGGTTTCAGAGACTACTCCTTTTGAAATTTTGGAAAGCACAAACGTTAAGGAGGAGCTTCGTCTTAAATACCGTTACCTCGATTTGCGCCGCCCTCCCGTACAAAACGCAATTATGTTCCGTCACAAGGTTGTAAAATGCGCAAGAGACTATTATGATGAAAACGGCTTTGTCGAAATTGAAACCCCGATTATGGTAAAATCCACTCCCGAGGGCGCAAGAGACTATCTTGTTCCGTCGCGAGTACACAAGGGCCAATTTTTTGCATTACCCCAGTCGCCGCAGCTTTATAAACAGCTCCTCATGCTTTCGGGCTTTGATAGATATATGCAGGTTGCCCGTTGCTTCAGAGACGAGGATTTGCGCGCCGACCGCCAACCCGAGTTTACCCAAATTGACCTTGAAATGTCCTTTGTTGACGAAGATGATGTAATGACCATGAACGAGGGCTTTATCAAATATGTGTTTAAGAAAACCCTTGATATTGATATTCCGACTCCGTTTGAACGTATGCCGTTTAAGGTTGCTATGGAGCGTTTTGGCTCCGATAAGCCCGATACCCGTTTTGGCTTAGAGCTTTGCGATTTGTCCGATTTGCTTAGCAATTGCGAGTTTAAGGTGTTCTCGTCGGCTCTTGAAAGCGGTTCGGTTCGCGCTATTAAGGTACCAAATTCGGCCGATAAGCTTACCCGAAAGGTTATCGACAAACTTACCGAGTTTGTCCGTGATTACGGCGCAAAGGGTCTTGCCTTTACCCGCTTTACCGCCGACGGAGTTGCCTCCTCGTTTGAAAAATTCCTTACCGAGGACGAGGTTAAGGCTATCCACGACCGCCTTGATGCAAAAGAAAACGACGTAATTTTGGTCGTTGCCGACCCGAAGGATAAGGTTGTTTTTGCGGCTCTTGGCGCGCTTCGTTGCGAAATTGCTAAACGCCTTGACCTTATCGACCCGACTAAATTTAATTTCCTTTGGGTGTGCGATTTCCCGCTTTTCGAGTACAGCGAAGAGGAAAACCGCTATGTCGCAATGCACCATCCGTTCACTCACCCGAAGGCGGAGGATATCGACCGTCTTGAAACCGATCCCGCAAGCGTACTTGCGAAGGCGTATGACATGGTGCTTAATGGTTGCGAGGTTGGCGGCGGCTCAATCCGTATCAACGACCCGTCGTTACAGCAAAGGATGTTTAAGGCTCTCGGCTTTAGCGAAGAGGACGCTCAGGAACGATTCGGCTTCCTTATCGACGCGTTTAAGTACGGAGCACCGCCTCACGGTGGCATGGCCTACGGCCTTGACCGACTTGTAATGCTTATGCTCGGCTGCGACTCAATTCGCGACGTAATCGCCTTCCCGAAGGTAGCTAATTCAAGCGAGCTTATGAGCGGCGCGCCCGACTTTGTCGACGAAAAGCAGCTTGCCGACCTTGCTATTGCCGTTACAAAGGCCGAAGAATAATTCTTTTAAAAAACACTTTTTTTCTAAATCACAAAAAACACCGCAGAATTTATGTTCTGCGGTGTCTTTTTATTTTTTCATATACTTTATTTTTGTTGCCATCTCGTGAGGAATTGAAGGATCAACCTTTAATCCGTCCCAATCAGGAGAAATACCGAGAATATACTGGGAAATAGCAACCATATTCCATGCAGCTGTACCTGTA
>JAFNUO010000116.1 GCA_017383985.1 Clostridia bacterium
AGGCTTTGTTTGAGGCTTGGGACGGGGTGCAATATTTTAAATACAAGGGCAATTTTTATTTTTCCGTGCCTGCTTACGGCCCTCCGTTTCACGATGTTAACAAAATTGAGATTTTAGACGACAGCGACCCGTCAGAGGTTACAATTAAGGCGTTTATTTACGAGCCGGGCGAAAAAATCGGATACACGGTTTTTACCGTTGACACAACCGGCTCGTATAAAATCATCGACGTTGAAAATACGTATTATTACGACTGATTATACATATTGAAAAAAGTTAGAAAAACGCCGTCGGGGAAACTCGGCGGCGCCTTTGTTTCACGTGAAACATTTTTAAGGTAAAGAGCTTGCTTTATAAAATAATTTAAGGCTTTTGTTTCACGTGAAACATTGTGGTTTTGGCGCGGCTTTATGCGCATAAATGTTTCACGTGAAACATTTATAATTTTGTAAAAGAAATTGGCATATTCCTCTTTTATTTTGGACGGGTTTGTGATATAATTTTAAAGATAATGCGATTGGGCGGTTTTTTGGGATAAATTTTTGCCTTTTCGCTTTAAAAAGTGCTTAAAAAAGGACTTGATATTTTGTCAAAGGTTATTTCCTGCGTTAATCAAAAGGGCGGCGTCGGCAAAACGACCACCGCCGTTAACCTTACCGCCGGCTTGGGCAAGATGGGCAAAAAGGTTTTGCTTATCGACATTGACCCCCAGGGCAACTCAACAAGCGGCTACGGTATAAACAAACGCGATTTGAATAAATCAAGCTATAACTTGCTTTGCGAGGGCGCCGCGATAGGCGACGTTGTTGTAAAAACCGAGTTTAAAGGGGTTGACCTTGTTCCCGCGAACATGAATTTGGTCGGCGCCGAAATTGAGATGATTGAAAAGGACAACCGCGAAAGCGTGCTTAAAAAGGCGATTGCCGCCGTTAGGGAAAAGTACGATTATATTTTTCTTGATTGTCCGCCGTCGCTTGGGCTTATTACGCTTAACGCCCTTAACGCAAGCGACACCGTGCTTGTTCCAATTCAATGCGAGTATTTTGCGCTTGAGGGATTAAGCCAGCTTATGTCGACCATTCGGCTTGTAAAGCAAAGGTATAACTCCAATTTGGAGCTTGAGGGCGTGCTTCTTACCATGTACGACGGCCGCCTTAACCTTACGCAACAGGTTGTTGCCGAGGTTAAAAAGTTTTTTCCGAAAAAGGTGTTTTCAACCGTTATTCCGCGAACGGTAAGGCTTTCCGAGGCGCCAAGCTATGGCCAGCCGATACAGTATTTTGACCGCTCGTCAAAGGGTGCGTTGGCGTATGACGCGCTTGCCGAGGAATTTGTTAAGGGAATAAGATAGGTTGTCACGAGGCGTGAAAAGAGTGCGTTGACGCAAGAGCTTTGCGGCGCGAACGAACACCGAGCGGCGCCGAGAGCGAGACCGATTGGTTAACCGGTTTTACCGATTATTTTGTCTGGAGGACGAAAACATGGCTACAAACAAGAAAAAGGGCGGGCTTATGAGAGGGCTTGACTCCCTTTTAATCGAAAACGCCGTCGATTCCGACCGTTTAATTGAGCTAAGGTTAAGCGAAATTGAACCTAACCGAGCTCAGCCAAGAAAGGAATTCGACGAGGCGGCTTTACAGGAGCTTGCCGACAGCATAAAGGAACACGGACTTTTGCAACCGATTACGGTACGTCCGTATGGCAATTTGGGTTACCAAATCGTTGCGGGGGAGAGACGTTGGCGAGCAAGCCGAATGGCGGGGCTTGAAACCGTTCCCGTTATTGTAAAAGAATTAAGCGACGTTGAATGCGCGGAAATAGCTCTTATTGAGAATTTGCAACGTGAGGATTTAAACCCCGTTGAGGAGGCAAAGGGCTACCGTCACCTTATCGAAAGCTACGATTTAACCCAAGAAAAGGTGGCCGAAACGGTCGGAAAATCAAGGCCGGTTGTCGCAAACGCCTTAAGACTGCTTAGCCTTGACGAGGAAACCCTTTCGCTTGTTTCGTCGGGCGACATTTCGGTAGGTCACGCAAGGGCCATGTTGCCGCTTGACGATGCTACACGCCGAGTTGCGGTCGAAATGACCTTAAAGGGCGCAACGGTTAGGGCCATTGAGGCTCTTGGAAAGTCGAAAACAAAAAAAGCCGAGAAAAAAGCGCCCAAAAACACATATTACAAAGAAGCGGAAATCGCTCTTAAAAACTCGCTTGGCCGAAAAATTAAGATTGACGGCGGCGAGAAAAAGGGTTCATTAATGATAGAATTTTACGGTAAGGACGATTTACAAAATATCATAAATCTACTTGCAGGCAAGGAATAAAAGGAAGGTTAGAAAAAATGATTGATATCAAATTTTTAAGAGAAAATCCCGACGTTGTTCGTCAAAATATCCGCAACAAGTTTCAGGACGCAAAGCTTCCGCTTGTTGACGAGGCCATTGAGCTTGACGCCGCTTTCCGCGCGGCAATAAAAGAGGCCGACGAGCTTCGCGCTTCAAGAAACAAAATTTCAAAGCAAATCGGCGCATTAATGGCTCAGGGCAAAAAAGATGAGGCCGAAGAGGCGAAAAAGCAGGTAGCTCAAGGCGCTGCCCGTCTTGCCGAGCTTGAGGGAATTGAAAAAGAGCTTGAAGAAAAGCTTAACAAGGTCATGATGACCATTCCCCAGATTATTGACCCGTCGGTTACCATAGGCCGCGACGACAGCGAAAACGTTGAAATTGAAAAATACGGCGAGCCGATTGTTCCCGATTTTGAAATTCCCTATCACACCGAAATTATGGAAAAGCTTAACGGAATTGACCTTGACGGCGCAAGAAAGGTTGCCGGTAACGGATTTTATTACCTTATGGGCGACATTGCTCGCCTTCATTCGGCGGTTATTTCCTATGCCCGCGATTTTATGATTGACCGCGGCTTTACTTACTGTATTCCGCCGTATATGATTCGCTCCAACGTAGTTACCGGCGTTATGAGCTTCGCCGAAATGGACGCCATGATGTACAAAATTGAGGGCGAAGACCTTTATCTTATCGGAACAAGCGAACATTCCATGATTGGTAAGTTCATTGACACAATCACCCCCGAGGATAAGCTCCCCTGCACCCTTACAAGCTATTCCCCCTGTTTCCGCAAGGAAAAAGGCGCTCACGGAATTGAGGAACGCGGCGTTTACCGTATTCACCAGTTTGAAAAGCAGGAAATGATTGTTGTTTGTAAGCCGGAGGATAGCGGCTATTGGTACGACCAACTTTGGAAAAACACCGTTGACCTTTTCCGTAGCCTTGATATCCCCGTAAGAACGCTTGAATGTTGCTCCGGCGACCTTGCCGACCTTAAGGTTAAGTCGCTTGACGTTGAGGCTTGGTCTCCGAGACAGAAAAAATATTTTGAGGTAGGAAGCTGCTCTAACCTTGGCGACGCCCAGGCAAGACGCCTTAAAATCCGCGTAAAGGGCGAAAACGGCAACTATCTTGCTCATACCCTTAACAACACCGTTGTTGCTCCTCCGAGAATGCTTATCGCCTTCCTTGAAAACAACCTTAACGCCGACGGAAGCGTTAATATCCCCGTTGCGCTTCGTCCGTATATGGGCGGCAAGGAGAAAATCGGCGGTTAAGAAAAGCCGATTTACGCGAGAATTTAGGCGCGGTGCGTGTCTCTGCGTAAGGATTTAGGCGCGGTTTTAAACGGCCGCCTTTCATATTCCGCTTTCACATTTTTTTAAAAAAGCGGGGGGTTAGTTTCCCCGTTTAGAGAAAAATTCGGTTTAATTTTCCCCGTTTGGAGGATTAGGTTATGGCAAAAAAATTAGACGACGATATTATATCCATGGTCGGCGACGAAATAGAAGAAAAAAAGCCGAAAAAACGCAAAAAATCGGCCTATGAACGACCGAGCGACGACTCGTTTAAAAGCGAGGGCTCGACGGGGGTTAAGCATTACGAGGCTAAAATCACCGAAACCAAAAAGGAAAAGAAAGAACGCGAGGAAGTTCGCTTTTATACCGACGGCGAAAAGGCCGAAAAGCCGAGCTTAAAGGGATACGAGGAAAAGCCCTATGAAGAAGGCTCGCTTTCCAACCTTTATTCTGACTCGGGCAAGACCATTTGCATGGTTATGCGGGTTATAAGCTGCGTTTTGTTCCTTATTTCGCCCATTTACTTTATCGGCAAGCTTTTTGCCCTTTTCGGCGGATACGAGTTTCCGTCGTCGGGAGAGATGATTTCGGGCGTTATTTCGGCGTTTGTTGCCTCAATTTTGCTTGTTATTGCGGGCTTTTTGGTAATTGCCCTTATCAAGATTTTGCAAAACCTTATGGCGCTGCAAAAGAAAAACAAGTAACGGGGGCCATTATTACATGAAAAAGACGATTTTTGCGTTGGCGGCGGTGTCTTTGGTTACGCTTTCCGCTTGTACGCCAAAAAGTAACGCTACATTGGACGACGTTATTAACGACATCGACCCCAACTATTACGCCGTTTCCGAGGCGGAGAGCGAGGTTTCCTCCGAGGCGGAGGTTAAGCTTGACATGAACGAGGTTGTAAAGGTTGAATTTTGCGAAAAGGATACCTACACCTATGACGGCCAAAAAACCGACTATTCCTATGAATATCCTCGGCTTAACCTGCCCAACGTTAACCTTACCAATGTAAACGATAGCATTAAAAATTATTGTAACGCGCTTATCTCGGTTGAAAAAAAGGCAATGGACGAGGGTCGCCAAATTGAAATGACAAAAATGGGATATTCCGCTAACGCCAAAAACAACGTTTTATCGATAGTTATACGAAGCGAGTTTGGCGAGCAGTTTAGCCTTTGTAAAGCCGTAAACATAAGCGTTAAAACGGGCGCCGAGCTTACGAATAACGAGGTTATTTTGGCGGCGGGATTCACCTCTACCGACGGGGAGTCAAAAATTCTTAACGCGGCAAAGGACAAATTTACGCAACTTTACGGCGTATCGGACGATTATAATACGCCCGACGAAATTACCGCCTATGAACGGGCAAAAGCCGCAACCGAACTTGACTTTGACGTTGATATGTCGCTTTATTTTGACCAAAACGGCGCGCTTAAAGCCTTGGTCCGAATTTACGAGCCGCTTACCGACGACAGCTACGATTATTTTGAGGTTAAAGTAGCGTAAAAAAGGGCGAATTTTTGACCTTAAATATACTTATTTTTAAATAAAATTTCCGACTTTTTGAGTTTTCAAAAAAGTCGGATTTTTTTGTTGAAAAAATCATTAAAATTGCTTGTTTTTTGGGCGTTTTTGTGATACAATGTAAGGGTATAAAATTGCGTAATTTTGTGCTGTTTTTTTGGTCGATTTTTGCGTTAAATTTTAACTTAAATTTCGCTTTTTAAAAACGGCGTTTCGGGATAATTTTTCGAGGACAAAAAATGAAAGGAGATTTTAAAAAAATTATGCAGACTTTTAAAGACGTTTGGACCATGGTTGACGAATTTTGCGCCACAAAAGTTGGCGACGTCGCATACAACATGTGGATACATACAATTGAACCGGTTGATTTTAAAAACGGCGAGGCCGTTTTAAAGGTTCCTCACAATATTCATAAAAAAGTTATTGACCAAACCTATGCCGAGCTTATAAAAACGGCCTTTCAACTAATTATGGGCTTTCCCGTTGGGCTTCGTGTCCTTTGCGAGGAAAATCCCGACCTTACGGGGAACCACGCTATCCCCGCCGAGCCGTCGGGCTACGAATATACCTTCGACACCTATATCGTCGGCTCGTCCAACCGCTTTGCTCATGCGGCCTCAATGGCGGTTGCCGAAAAACCGTCGATTGTTTATAACCCGCTTGTAATTTACGGAAATTCCGGCGTTGGTAAAACCCATCTTATGCTCGCAATTTATAACCACGTTAAGCATAAATATCCCACAAAGGACATTTTATACGTCCATTCCGAGGAATTTATCAGCGACTTTATTACCGACGTTCATGAGGGCCGAATGGAGGAATTCCGCAACCGTTACCGCAACGTTGACATTTTGCTTGTTGACGATATCCAGTTTATCGCCGGTAAAGAGGAAACCCAGGTTGAATTTTTTAACACCTTTAATGCCCTCCACCTTAACAATAAGCAAATTGTTGTTACCTCCGACCGACCGCCAAAGGATATTAAAGCCCTTGACGAGCGCCTTCGTTCCCGTTTCGAAAGCGGACTTATTACCGACATTGCTCCGCCCGAATTTGAAACCCGCGTTGGCATAATAAAACGCAAGGCTCAAATGATTGGCCTTGATATTGAGGACGAAGTTGTTTATTATATCGCCGAAAACATTAAACAAAACATAAGACAGCTTGAGGGTACGGTTAAAAAGCTTCAAATGAACTATAAAATTGACGGGCTTAAGCCGACAATTGCCCACGTTCAAAACGTTATCCGCGACATTAAAAACGATTTCCAGCCCGAGCCCATTACCGTTACAAAGGTTATTGAAGAGGTTGGACGCACTTATTCGGTTTCGTACGACGATATTATGAGCAAAAAGCAAAACGCTCCGGTTACAAAGGTTCGCCAAATTTGTATGTACATCGTTCGCGAAATTACCGACATGTCGCTTGAAGAAATCGGCGCTAATTTCGGTAAAAATCACGCAACCGTTCTTCATTCCATTAACAAGGTAGCCGCCATGATGGAGGCGCAGCCCAAGGAAAAGAACGTTATCGAGGATATTATCAAGAATTTGCAAACCCCGATTGACTAAATTTTATCAACAATTTTTTTAACATTTAAAGTTAATGTCATGTTAAAGCTTTTAAAAACTAAAAACCGATTAACATTTTAACATTTTATTAAATAAAGTTTAAAAATTTTAAAAGCGGGACAAACCGTTGAGACGATTAAAAAAAAAGACGATTTCAACATTTCGACAGCCTCTACTACTACTACTATTTTATTTACTTTTTTTATATAAAAAATCGTTCAATTTTTTTGATTTTTAAGTTTTAGCATTGTTAATAATTTTTTAACCCAAAAAATTATAACAAGTCGGCATAGCCGACACCTAAATTTTTTTAAGATTATTCATTTCATTTAATAGAGGAGATTTTCGTTATGAAATTTACCTGTGACAGAGATACTATTGTCGAAGCGGCGGCTCACATTTCACGCGTTGTTTCCCAAAAAACCGCAGTAACCGCTCTTTCGGGTATACTTTTTACCGCCGACAGGGGTCAGGTTACCCTTTGCGGATATGACCTCGAAATCGGTATGGAAACGGCGGTTGACGCGCTTGTTGAGGAATGCGGCAAAATTATTCTTGAGGCAAAGCTTTTTTGCGACATTGTTCGCCGCCTGCCGGAGGATAAAATTACCGTTTATATTGACGAACGCTTAATTTGCCACATTACCTCGGGTAACTCAAAATTCTCGCTTGTAGGTATTAATCCCGACGAATATCCCGAACTGCCCCAGGTGCTTGGAGTTCAAAATTTAAGCATTCCGTCGGCTATCCTTACCTCAATGGTAAGACAAACCATTTTCTCCTGCGCCATTCCGGGCAACTCAAAGCCGGTACACACCGGAATTATGTTCGAGGTTGAAAACGGAATTTTAAGGCTTATTGCGGTTGACGGCTTCCGTATCGCGGTAAGACAGGAAAACATTAATTTCGAAGGTCAAATGCGCTTTATCGTTCCGGCAAGAACGCTTAGCGAGGTTTTGCGCCTTATTACAACCGAGGACGACATTAAAATTTGCATGACAAAACGTCACATCATCTTTACGGTTGACGGATATTTTATAATTTCAAGGCTTCTTGACGGCGATTTCTTTAATTACGAAAGAATTTTGCCCGAAGAACTTTGTACAACGGCGGTTGCCGACGTAAGACTTATGATTGACACGGTTGAACGAGTAAGCCAGGTTATAACCGACAAGGAAAGAAGAAGAACTCCCATTACCTGCAAACTTTCCGACAACATAATAAAATGCACCTGTACAACCGACGTAGGAAGCGCATCTGACGAGGTTCCGCTTGATATTGAGGGAAAAAGCCTTTCCATCGGCTTTAACTTCCGTTATTTGTTAGAGGCGTTGCGTGCAACCGAAAGCGATAAATGTGCGCTTCAGTTTGAGGGAGAGGACAAGCCGCTGCTTATCCGCCCGATTGACGGCGACACCTATCTTTACATTGTTTTACCGGTGAGAATGAAATGACAGAAATAACGATAACTACCGAATTTATTCGGCTTGACAGCTTTTTAAAGCTTGCCAACCTTGTAGGCAGCGGCGGTCAGGCAAAAATGATTATTCAAGACGGGCTTGTTAAAGTTAACGACGAGGTTTGCACCATGAGGGGTAAAAAGCTTTATGGCGGCGAGGTTGTTGACGTTGACGGCGAGGTTTTGAAGGTTAAAAAGGCGTAAGGACTGATTTTGTGATTATCAGCCGACTTGAATTTGACCGTTTTCGCAACCTTAAAAAGGGCGAAATCGCCTTTGACAAGGGGATAAACGTAATTTACGGCGAAAATGCGCAAGGAAAAACCAATATTTTAGAGGCGATTTGGCTTTTTACGGGGGCAAAGTCTTTTCGAGGAGCCAAGGACGGCGAGCTTATCCAATACGACCAAAAGGGAGCCGAGCTTAAACTTGATTTTTTCGCCGAAAAAAGAGACCAAACGGCAACCATTAGGTTAGGTGAAAAAAAGGACGCCGAGCTTAACGGGGTTAAAAAAGGGACTCCGTCAAAATTTGGCGGCGTTATAAAGGGCGTAATTTTTTCGCCCGACCATTTAAGCCTTATAAAAGACGGCCCCGCCGAAAGGCGAGCCTTTCTTGACCTTGCGATTAACCAGCTTACGCCCTCCTATGCGGCGCTTAACAACAAATATAACCGCGCCGTAACCCAGCGAAATTCCGTTTTAAAGGATATGCGGTTTAACGCCGGGCTGGATAGTATTCTTGACGCGTACGAAAGGCAAATTGCCCTTTTGGGTTGCAAAATTATTAAGTTCAGAAAACGATATATCGAGCTTATTAACAGGTTTGCTCCCGAAATTTATTCGGGAATTTCGGGAGGAAAAGAAAAAATTTCGATTGACTACGTTACGGCGGCCGACGACGAGGAAAGCCTCGCCGAGCAACTTTATTTAAGCCGAAACGAGGATATTTTAAGCGGCGTTACCTCGGTAGGCCCACATAGAGACGACATCGAGGTTCTTATAAACGGCCATTCGGCGCGGCGCTTTGGCTCCCAGGGGCAACAACGCTCCTGCGTTTTGACGCTTAAACTTTGTGAGGCGGCCATTATTTACGATATAAGCGGCGAACAACCGATTATTTTGCTTGACGACGTTATGAGCGAGCTTGACGAAGGCCGTCAGGATTACGTTTTAAACGCCAT
>JAFNUO010000117.1 GCA_017383985.1 Clostridia bacterium
CGGGTCATAGGTGGCCGCCGAGGCAACGTTTGCTCCGCCGACCGTTACCGAAACGGCGATAACCGCCGCAAGACATACGCTTAAAACCCTTTTAATAATTCTTTTAAAGTCGGTCATACCGAAATCTCCTTTTTCTCTCTTGGTTTTTTACGAAAAATAGTTACAAACTGATTACAAAATTTATTCGCATACACCTTCATAATACAACGGTTTACATAAAAAATCAACGAAAAGCGTTAAATTACCATAAATTTCTTGTATCCCCCTGTTTGGCGGCTCTTTTTTTGCCAAAAAGGCGGGCGTTTTTGATAAACCGTATAAATTACTGACGAAAAATAAGGAATTTTAAAATTAATTGAAAAATCGCGTAAAGTATGTTATAGTATAAGATGAAGATATAATATTCATGTGTATTGGAGGTATTTTCTGTGAGACACCACATGATGAAACGCCGACTTGAGTATACAATGCTTGTCGGTATTGCGCTTAACGTTTTGGCGTTCATGCTCCCAATTATCAACTTCACATTAACCCACGAAACCAAGCAATATACCGAGGGATACAGTATTGGCTCGTTGGTCGGCTTGCTTATCCCCGCCGTGCTTAACGGCGGAATGGAAGGGTTAAGTAACCCGCCGCTTTCCCTTATGGCGGTTATGCTTGTCGGCGTAATTTGCTTTATCGCAAGTATTTTTACCGTTATCCTTGTTATAAAAAGCATGCTTGCAAAAAAGGCCAACCTTTTTTGTACAATCGCCGTTTCGGTTTTTGAGGTGCTTTGTAGTCTTTGCTACTTAATGACCGCGTCCCAAACAAAAAATTTCATAATCCGCGACGTAGTTGTTGAGCCCTTTAAAGGAAACCTTCGCGGAACCTTTAATATGTTCGGTCTTTTAATCGCGTTGGCCGTGCTTGCTCTTGCGTTTGTTAACATATTCCTTATTTTAGGAATAATCCGCAGCGGCGAGGAAATTGACGAAATTGAAGAAGAAAAGCCTGTCCGCACCGCCTCCCGTGACAGAATGTCACAATTTATGGGCGACAACCGCGGACCTCGTTCGAGCGAATATTCCCGCACACGTCAGCCTCACCGCGCACCTACGGAAAGCGCTCCTCCCCACCGTACACCTATCCGAAACAACATATATTCGGGCGCTCCCCGTACCGAGGACGGCTCGTTACACCAAACAAGACCTCTTTCCGCAACCGGCATGATTGACCGCGACAACTTACCGCGTCAAACGGCGCCGTCGAGGCCCGCCCCGTCGGCTCAATCCCAGCAGGCGGTTGTCTCCTGCGCAAAATGCGGAGCAAAATGCCGCCGCGGTACCCGTTTTTGCAACATTTGCGGCGAACCCTTGCCCCGTCCGGTGCGCCGTTGCCGTATATGCGGCGAGGTTATAACCGAAAAGGACGTATTTTGCCCCTCCTGCGGCGCAAATATTAAATAAGGTGATTTTAAAATGAACAAGTTTTACTTTAACGGAATAAGCACGTTGTCGGTTGCGGTTAACGCCGCCGACCCGAAAACAACCGCAAAGGCGGCCGTCTATCGCGTTGACGAGCCGAACGCAAGAGCGGTTGCGGGCGTTTTTGAGGGCAGCACCGCCTATTCCGACGTTACATATACGGAACACGGCAACCATTCGGGCGGATTTATCGGCTCAAGAGCGGCGGCGATGGCTACTCTTCAATGGTTTGGCTCGTCCAACTGCCGTTTTGACGACAACGACGCGTCTCATTTACGCTCGGCCATCGACCTTTATTTACGCCGCGCGAAAAGCACGCTTGATTACGAGGGAAAGCCCCTTTTTGGAAAAAAGGCCCGCACTTTCCCCCTTTCGGGCGCATTAACGGTTGTTGATTATCCCGAGGAAACGGCCGTCGATTGCCAATTTTTATGGGCAGGTAACTGTCGCGGCTACGTGCTTGACGGCTACGGCCTTTGCCAGCTTACCGAGGACGACTGCGACAAGGAGGCCGACGCATTAACCGTCCGTACCGCCTCCCAAAAGCTTACAAACGTTATAAACGCCGATATACCGTATCGGCTTAACTACCGCCGTATCCACGTAACCGAGCCGATGATGTTAATTTCGTCAACAACGGCCGCCTTTGACGGCTTTGGAAGCCCGATGGAGCTTGAATACGCCGTGCTTTACGCCCTTATTAAGGCGAAAAACGTAGCCGAGTGGGAGAAAAAGCTTAAATCCATTGTCGCCGATTACGCGGAGGACGATTTTGCGATTACAATTATGTCGGTCGGCTTTTGCGACTTTGACGACATGAAACGCTATTACGAGCCCCGAATTAAGGAGCTTATCGAAAAGTATATCCGTCCGCTTAACGCCGCGCGTAAGGGCGAAATGACCGTAAACGTCGGCGACCTTTGGAACGATTACCGCAACGGATATTACAGGTAAGGAGATTAGCATATGCTTTGTAAAAACTGTGGACATGACATAACTCCGTCGGAAAAGCACTGTCCTTTTTGCGGAATGAATAGCGGCTTTCCCGTTGGAATGACCGGCGACGAAAAAATTCCCTCCGCTATCGACGCCGAAGAAATTTTAGGCGACGTTATAAGCGACGTTGCGGCGGGGGCGCCTGTCGCCGCGCCGGAAAAGCCGGTTCAAAACGAGGCCGAAATTTTCGACCAACTTAATGACGCCGCCGAGGACAATGGAACCGTTGCCTACGTTCCGAGCGACGCGACGAAAAAATCGGTCGATTCGCCAACCGTAGTGTTTGGCGCCGTTTCCGAGCAAGCGGCCGCTTCGACCGACCGTTACGACGAGGATTACGCCGAGGAGTTCGACGACGATTATTCATACAACAACGTGGTTGCGCCGACCGACGAGCCCGACTACGACGACTATGACGAGGGCTATGCCACAACACGCGGCGGATTAACCCTTACCAATACCCAAATCGGACTTATTTCGGGCGTCGCCGCCTTTATAATTTTGCTTATAATTGTAATTTTGCTGTTCACCCAATGCGGCGGCGGTAACGACAACGACGTTTCGTCGGATAATTTTGGCGCATTAAGCTCCAACGTCGCTACAAGCAGTAACGCTTCAAGCCTTCCTTCCTCAAGCAGCGAGCTTTCCTCCGACCAATCAAGCTCAAGCGGACTTAGCGAGCCCGAGGAAATAAGCAGCCAGGCTCCGAGCCAGACCACAACAAGCAACACCGTAACGAGCGAACCGACTACGAGCACCCCGACTACAAGTGAGCCGGAGACCCCGACTACGAGTGAGCCGGAGACCCCGACTACGAGCGAACCGGAGACCCCGACTACGAGTGTGCCGGAAACTCCGAGCGAAACTCCGACCGAGTCCGCCACCTGATAACCTAAATAACGCAATAACCCCCCTTGAGACGTACTTCGTAATGAAGCGCACCTCAAAGGGGGTTTTCTTTTTTTATTTTCGCCGCCTAAAGGCCGCAAAGCCGCCAAATCTTATCATCGCGGCGGCATAAACGCCAATGCAAACCGCGGCGCCGACTAAAAACCGCAAAAGCTCGCCCGATTCGGGCATAAGCCTTGCCGCGCTGTACCCTCCGCCGCAGGCAACCGCCGCCGCAATAATCGGCCGCACGACCCA